>JAUZOL010000144.1 GCA_030706455.1 Bacteroidota bacterium | reverse complement strand
GCAGCTTCCGAATCCTTAGCCCTTATATATTCCAATAATTTAAGGTGTTCATTAGACGCAACCGTTTCTACCGCCTGACATACCTTATATTCATTAAAGCTTTTCAGAATATCCGGCGTAATAATCATCATCAACGATTTAATCACCATATTCTTACTTCCCTCAGCAATGCTTCTGTGAAACGCCATATCTGCGTCAGCAACTTCCATTCCTCCCGTTTTATCCTTATCAAGATAATTACGGAGAGCAGCTTCAATCTTCACAAGATCTTCGTCGGTACGACGCAAAGCGCAAAGACGAGCGGCGTTGGTTTCAAGAATCAGGCGAGTTTCCACCAACGAATAAAAATCGTAATTATCCAGTTTGAGAACATCCGTGATCAAGCCCTCAAGAGCCGGAATTTCCAACCCTGCAATAACAGATCCACTCTGAGGTAAGGTTTTCAATACCCCATAAAACTCGAGTTTCTTGATGGCATCCCTCACATAAGCCCTGCCTACGCCAAATTGCTCTGCAAGCTTACGTTCGGCAGGAAGCCTGTCGCCGGGTTTCAATTTCCCGTTGTTCAATAAACTTTTAATTTCGCGAATAATAATGTCTGAAGGCGATTCTGTTGTAGATTCGGAAATAGTGCTAGCAATAGATTCTACAGTCATACGATACTGACAGATTGATAGTTGATTAACTTCTGTACAAAACAGTTCGTGTTCGGCAACAGAAATTGATGATATTTGAAGAAAATAAATACAAAGATAACGACTAAAAGCAATACCGCAATAAAAAAATCGTGAGTTTTAAGAAAAGTGTGCAGTTTTACAACCGATTGATAGATTGAAACATGTATATAGTTTGAAGCTCAGATAATCAGTTTTGAGAAAAATGCACCATAAACCCAAATTAATTTTTTACCTTTGCAACCTATAACCAAAAACTGAAAACTGTGAGTTTACTTAGCGAAAAAATGTCCCTGTTCGATGCGCCTCAAAAGGTACAAGCAGCAGGGGTTTACCCGTATTTTCGTCCAATTGAATCCGATCAGGATACTGTCGTTACAATCAACGGCAAACCCGTATTAATGTTTGGATCAAACAGTTATCTTGGACTTACCAACCACCCGCGCATTAAAGAAGGCGCAATCAAAGCGGTGGAAAAATATGGAACCGGATGCGCCGGTTCTCGTTTTTTGAACGGCACGCTCGATATTCACATTGAATTGGAAGAACGTTTAGCCAAGTTAGTACATAAAGACGGTGCACTTGTTTATGCGACCGGATTTACTGTTAATTCAGGAGTAATTCCTTGCCTCGGTGGAAAAGACGACTACCTTTTATACGACGAACTGGATCACGCTTCCATCATCGAAGGACGCCGTCTTTCTTTTGCCAACCAAATCAAGTACAAACACAACGACATGGAGTCGCTGGAAAGACAACTTAAACGTTGCGCTCCCGACAAAATCAAGTTGATCGTTACCGATGCTGTATTCAGCATGGAAGGTGATGAAGCCAAACTGGTTGAAATGGTTGCTCTTGCCAAGAAGTACAATGCTTCTCTCTACGTGGACGAAGCGCACTCTCTGGGCTTCTATGGAGAAACCGGCGCCGGTCTTTGCGAAGATTTGGGCATTTCAAAAGATGTAGATGTTATCATGGGAACTTTCAGCAAATCGTTGGCCACCATCGGTGGTTTCGTTGCTGCCGACAACAACATCATCAACTTCCTGAAGCACAACTCCCGCACACTTATCTTCAGTGCAAGTATCACTCCGGCATCTACCGGCTGTGTGCTGGCTGCTCTTGACGTGATGCGTGACGAGCCATGGCGTAAAGAACAGTTGTGGGCTAACACCAAACGTGCGCTCGAAGGCTTCAAAAAAGCAGGTTTCGACACAGGTCACACCACAACTCCTATCATTCCTCTCTTTGTTCGCGACAATGACAAAACATTCCTGTTGACCAAAATGTTGATGGACGACGGTGTATTTGTCAATCCGGTAGTTTCTCCGGCTGTACCTTCAGAAGACACGTTAATTCGTTTCTCGCTGATGGCTACACACACCTTCGAACAAATTGACGAAGCTGTAGAAAAAATCAGCAGCAATGCCCGTAAATTAGGCATTATCGAATAAAAGAAAAAAGCCGGTGCAAGGCAACTGTTTCAAAAAAACTATTATCTTTGCACCGCTTTTAACGCGGAAGTAGCTCAGTTGGTAGAGCATCAGCTTCCCAAGCTGAGGGTCGCGGGTTCGAGTCCCGTTTTCCGCTCCATAATTATAAACCACTTGTAATTATTTTTGCAGGTGGTTTTTTTATTTCCTGAGCTTTCACAAAACAATGTAAATTTGTTTTTAACCGGCTACTTCGGAAGATGAAATATGAGGTGACAAGCGACAAGCAGAACTAGCGATAAAGAATAAAGACCTCGTATGACCACCAAAATCTTTTTTTGAGAATTGTATTGCTGATTTGAAAGAAGTTACCGAACTTTACAATGTCTTAAAAATTTCACGGTCCGATACTTAACACCTCCTAGGTGTCGAAAGAACAGCTTGAGAGCTGCATGAATTACTTTCTGGAACATCATGTGAAAGTAAGGTAGGAAAGAGAAATTAAGTGCGCGAACAGGAATGAAAAATATAAAACATAAACACTATGGAACCTTTGAAAAATGTCACAATTATTTCCAGAACACAAAATCCATCTGGAAGCGTAGACCTTGTAATTAAGGCCATAGATGGAACCATCTTCAACATTCTGAACTGTCTGTCTCCTGAAAAAAGAAATCCAGTAGAACAGCTAGTAGGAGCTTATGAAGTAAAAGCCGAAGACGGTACAATACATCACAAAAAGGCGATCGTCCATTTCAACACTGACAGGTCACACGATCTGGAACTGACAGAGGAAGAATATTAAAACCTGAATATAAACATCATACAAAATATAGCCATACAACTTTCCAAGCTGAGGGTCGCGGATCCGAGTCCCGTTTTCCGCTCAATGATTATAAGCCACTTGCAATTATTTTTGCAGGTGGCTTTTTTATTCCCGCTTCATCATGTAACTTTGTTTGTATAAAACTTCATTCTACATTTATGAAAACGACTTCTCTTTTTCTGACTTTTTTGTTCACTATCCTGTTGTCGTCCTGCTCATCAAACAGCGATCGACTGATTGCTGCTTTTACCTCTGAAATCGGAACGGCTCCCAATCTCAAAGCGCAAGGAAATAGTAAAATTTCGTACACATGGACGGCTGTGAGCATCGTAAAAAAAGACGTATTGAAAAGTATTGCCGACAAAGAGCTTAAAATGGCTCCTACATCAACGGAAGACATGGGAATTGCCGTAGATGAAAATGGCAATCCTGTAATGGGAAAAATACAACAATCGTGGACATACGAGACTCCTGACAACAAAACCGAGCTTGTCTACCAAATGTCAGGGTCAACCATCGACGTCATTCTAACTGTAACGAAGAAATAACTTCTCTAATAAACGACGACGACGACAAAAACAATTTGTCGGCGTCTGTTGTTTATGAACTAAACTGAATTGATTTTTCTGTCCTGGGTATCTTCACAATAAGGTAAGGTTGCGTTATCACCATTGGAACAATACTACCTAAAGGCTTTTTGTAGACGCCCTCAACGTATACTTTCATATTATCTTCAAAGACATTTATATCAATAGAATAGCCCCCACTTCCTTCGACTTCGTCAAAAATAGCAAGTACCGTATATTGCGAAAAGTCAACTTTTTTCTCCAGAAAGCCGGCAGACGCATTATTGACGGTATTCATTTTGGCAACAAGCCGATTCCAGCTGAGACTATCCGAAATAACTATCATTTGTTTGCTAATTTGTTCCTTACCGTTACCCATCAGATTCCCTTTTGCGATGATAGTCGGAGTCACAGAATTGTATCCATTTTCCTGAACACATCCTGCCAGCAAAACAACCAATAATATCAGGAAGCATTTCTTCATAACATATAAGACTCGAAAATTTACAGTTACAAATGTAGCATACAATTCGGGAAAACAATTCGGTCAACCTTATAAACTAAAGTGGCTATATTTGCAGCTACAAATAAAGGCACAACAATCGAATCGACAGATATAAATTACAGGCATCGCATGAAAAATCTTTTGCTCGCTACATTACTACTATTAAACGTATTTACGTTGTTTGCCAATAACAATGACACATATTACAAGGCATCCGACAAACGTTTCTCCTACATGGGGCGAGGTGATTTCAGCAATCCCGATCATCCCCGTTTTTGGACTGCTGCGGCGCAAGTGTCGTTCTCGTTTAAAGGCACCAAATGCACTATCGGCCTTACAGACGAACATTTATATGGTAAGAATCTGAACTATATTGTTCTCGTTGTGGATGGAAAATACTTCCGCTTCAAACTACCGGCAGCAGAGAATAAACTATCGGTTGGCGATAACCTGAAAGATACCATCCACACGGTGGTGCTTTGCAAATGCACCGAAACCAACATCGGTTACATTCAGTTCAATGGAGTAACCTGCGGTGAATTACTGCAACACCCCACTCCGCCTAAACGCAAAATCGAATGTTTCGGTAACTCCATCACTTGCGGAACAGGCAGTGACCAAAGTCTGGTGGCTTGCGGTAAAGGCGACTGGCAGGATCAGCACAATGCGTATCTCAGCTATGGGGCATTGACAGCACGTGCGTTGAATGCACAATATCACCTTACGTCCGTTTCCGGCATTGGATTGATCCATAGTTGTTGCGACATGGATATAGTAATGCCGCAGGTGTACGATAAAATCAGTCTGCGGGAGAATAAACTTATATGGAATTTTGCTCTTTACCAACCGGACGTAGTTACCATTTGTCTGGGGCAAAACGATGGCATTCAAAATAAAGAGAAGTTCAGCACTGCTTATATCGACTTTATCAAAAAATTGAGAAAAGTGTACCCCCGCACCCGGTTCGTTCTTCTTACAAGTCCGATGGCTGACGACAAATTGCTTCCGATATTAAAGGATTACCTGACTACGGTTGTGAATGCAATGCATAAAAGCGGTGATAAAAGAGTGACAAAATTCTTTTTCAGCCGGAGTTACAACAGCGGTTGCGATGCACATCCAAACCTAAAAGAACACGAGTTGATAGCCAAAGAACTGACTGATTATCTGCGACAACTGATGCACTGGCAATAATAACTTAACGATGATTAGCCACAACAGCGACCACTAACACCGGAGGTGTTGTTCCAATAATAACGTCGGGATTTATCCCGACGGGGAGGAACGTAGCATTTTCACATAACGCTGTAAGCGTTTACCTGCCAACGGGATACCGCTACGCGGTTCAGGGAGTGTATTGACTATCTCTGCGCTTGCACCCCGATGAATCGGGGCGTTATTCTTGGGCTACGCCTTTGGCGTAGGAAGACAGCAAGATCATTATGCGGATAATCATAATAAATTAACGATGACCAATTATTTAAACGACATAAAAATCCTACTGGATCAAAAAGCCGCACAATACAATTGTCTGGATTTTATCGACACGGATCCTATCCAGATTCCGCACCGGTTTAGTCTGAAAGAAGATATAGAAATTGCAGGCTTTCTCACAGCAACCATCGCCTGGGGACAACGCAAAAGCATCATCAACAATGCCAACAGGCTGATGCAATTAATGGACAATGCTCCGTACGATTTTGTGTGTAACGCTCCGGAAAACGACTTGACTGGGTTGGAACAGTTTGTGCACCGAACTTTCAACGGACGTGACTGTCGTTTTTTTATTGAGTCGTTACGAAACATTTACCGCAACCACAATGGGATGGAGTCTGTTTTTACGAAAGGATTTCAAACTGAAGGAAGCATTTTCGGCGCGTTGAAACATTTCCGAGAAGTGTTTTTATCGACTCCACATGAGCAAAGAGTAAGGAAACATCTGTCGGACGTGGCGGCCAATTCGAGCTCCAAACGGTTAAACATGTTCCTCCGCTGGATGGTAAGACAAGATGAAGCCGGAGTCGATTTCGGGCTGTGGAAGAATATTCCGATGTCGGCACTGATGCTGCCGCTAGATGTACATACCGGCGATGTGGCTCGCGCTTACGGCCTGCTAACGCGCAAGCAAAACGACTGGAAAGCCGTTGAAGAAATCACAGCCATCCTCCGGCAATTCGATCCTCATGATCCTATCCGTTACGATTTTGCATTGTTCGGCATAGGAGCGTTTGACAATCAGGAAATAGGCTAATGCGGCAAACTATCTGACAGGATTGTATTTCACACTAATCTCTCTACCCCATCCGTTCAGGGTTTCAAGAACAGGCAAAACAGAATCCCCCATTTCTGTTAGCTTATATTCTACTTTGGGCGGAACTGTAGGATAAACAATACGCTCCACCAGTCCGGAAGTTTCAAGTTCCCGCACAGTTTGGGTAAACATCTTGTTGGTAATTCCCCTTAAACTCCGTTGCAATTCACCCGAACGCATCATGCCATCTTTGAGATGAAACAACACGATCGGCTTCCATTTGCCGCCAATCATGTCCATTACTAACTCCAGAGAACAGAAATATTCCTTCCCCTTAAAAATATATTTATTTATACGCCCCTCATTTCCCATAATTTACTCCTTTTGGTAACTATACCACTTTTTAGTAAGTACTTGCACATTCGGTATTAATCGCCGAAATTTGCAGTACAAAAGTACAAAAAAGAACATAACCTTCTAAACAGATTTAAAAATGCGAGTTGTAGCTATTAACGGAAGCCCTCACAAAGAAGGCAACACCTATCATGCACTAACGATGGTCGGCAAGCAACTGGAACAAAACGGTATTGAACTGGAGATTGTGCATATCGGCAACAAACCAATAAGAGGATGCTCGGCCTGCGGCATGTGTTTCAAAAACAAAGACGAAAAATGCGCCATGAAAGATGACGGAGTAAACGATGCTATCCAGAAGATGAAAAATGCTGACGGAATCATTCTGGCCTCACCTGTTTATTATGCAGGAATTGCAGGCACCATGAAATGTTTTCTCGACCGTGCTTTTTATGTTTCAGGCAGTAACGGAGGTCTTTTTCGCAATAAAATAGGCGCTTCGGTAGTAGCAGTACGACGCACGGGAGGTTCATTCACCTTCGACAATCTCAATCATTACCTGCTCTATTCGGAAATGATGATCGCCTCTTCTAATTACTGGAACATCATCCACGGACGCACTCCCGGCGAAGTTCACGAAGATGCGGAAGGCGTTCAGATTATGGAAGTACTGGGCAAAAACATAGCGTGGCAAATTAAAATGAGAGAAGCTACCAAAGATACAGTTCCGGCTCCCACGCCCGCTAAAAAAGTAATGACCAGCTTTATACGATAGTCAACGCTTTGACACCAAAACAATCCATCTTTATCCCGCAATGATAGAGATGGATTTGTTTTAAAACCCAAACTTCTCTTTTTATTACCCATTCACATCTCTTTTCGGGCTTCTTAGCAAGCCATATAAAATTCTAAAGAATATTAAGAATCACGACTTGAATTTGCAAACCATGCCCTCACAAATTACTTTTGTATCACCAAACAAAACATACAGCCTCTGACACACCTCTACTTTTCTTTATAATTATCTATGCAGCAAAGTCTTTGTTGCTTATTCCAATAACTTAATTCAGTATAACATGCTAAAGAAAAGTTTATTTATCAGTCTGGTATCAATGTTCATCTTCGTGAGTTCGTCATACTGTCAACAATGGCAACGTAGCTGGAACGAAACAACATCTCTGTCTCAAAAAGAGCACAAACACATCCTTCTCAATTTTTCAGGATCCGATTGGTGCCTGCCTTGTATGCGCATGCATAAAAATGTTTTCGGATCAAATGAGTTTACTGCTTTTGCGTCTCAAAATCTGGTTTTGTACAATGCCGATTTCCCCCGCAACAAGAAAAACCAGCTCAGCAAAGACATCGAAAAGCAAAACAATGCTTTGGCCGACCAATACAACAAAGAAGGTCACTTCCCTTTCACCGTCCTGTTAGATTCAAACGGCAAAGTTCTCAAACAATGGAACGGACTTTATACGGGAAGTGTGGAAAATTTCATTGCTGAAATCAAATCTCTATAAACACTAAGGCATCGAAACACCGAAAATGCGGTGAATTGCCAATGCTATATCTCTATGGCAAAGAAAATCGTACACAAACGCGGAATGAAACTAATGGGCAACCACTTCGAAATATCGGTGGTAGCTGCGGATGCTTATTGGGCGAGGCAACGTATCGATGCCGGAGTAAAAGAGATCAAGCGCATTGAAGCTCTGCTAACTACCTTTAATGACGAAAGCGAAACCAATAAAATCAATGCGTTTGCCGGCATCCGCCCTGTTGTGGTCAGTCAGGAGATAATACAGCTAATCGAGCGGTCGAAACGAATATCGGAGGTAACACAAGGTGCTTT
>JAUZOL010000143.1 GCA_030706455.1 Bacteroidota bacterium | reverse complement strand
TGTGACCTCCAGCTTTTTTCAATCAGTAGGAATGGCCAAGACAGCCATCTTTCTCTCGCTGCTGCGGCAGGTACTCGTGATGATTCCGGCACTGTTTATTCTTCCGCGCCTGTTCGGATTATACGGCATTTGGGCGGCTGGACCAACCAGCGATTTGATTGCCAGTATCATCACTTTCGCTGTACTTCAAATGCAAATGCAAAAAATTAAACGGAACAGATAACGCAGCAAATCAACCCGACTCCATGTAATGGTCCACGCAAGCCGGAATCTCTTCCCTGCGGTGGGTAACATAAATAAGGGATTTGTCTGGTTGCTCACAAAAACTCTCCACCACCCGACGGCACAGCTGTTTTTTGGAGGCATCCAGACCATGAAACGGCTCATCAAGTATCAGCAATTCGGGATTCTTCACCAGTGAACGGGCAAAAAGCACCAGTCGCTGCTCTCCCGAGGATATTTTAAGGAACGGTTTTTCTTTGAGATGTTCACATTCGAGTAAGTCAAGCATTTGCAGGGCAATTTCCAATTGCGATTCCGAACATTTACGAAATAATCCCACGCTATCAAAGAACCCCGAAGCGACTACAGACAAGCAAGGAACATTTTCTCTGTAGTAGAGATGCATTTCCGAAGAGGTAAAGCCGATACGGGCTTTGATTTCCCATATACTTTCTCCGGTTCCCCTGCGACGGTCGAACAATGTAAGCTTTTTTGAATAAGCCTGCGGATTATCGGCAAAAATATAGCTCAGAAGCGTCGACTTACCCGAACCGTTCGGTCCCAGTAATGCACATTTCTCTCCTTTTCGTATTGTCCAGTTAACGCCCTGACGAATAATCTGCTTACCGTAGGAAATTTCTACATCCTCCATTTTAACGACATTCTCACAAGCCTCCGGTTGATCTTCAGGCGCTGGAAATTTAGCCCAGTCGATAAAGATTTCAAACGCACGCTCTTGCTCTTGTTGATGCATTGCCCTGAACTCTGAAGCACTCATAAAAGAAGCCACGCGGCATTGATCCATCAGCAGTACCCGTTCCGTACAATCGGGCAAATCGACTGGTGACGGCACAAGAAACATAAGCTGAATGCCCTGCATATTCATCCGCACAAACAGTTCATTCAACTGGTTTCGGGAGGCAACATCCAGACCGATAAACGGATTATCAAAAATCAGCATACGGGGATTGGTCGCCATTATCTTCGCAATCAGCAATTTTCTCAGCTCCCCGCTCGACAGTTGAATCAGCTTCCGGTCAAGCAGCTTCGCGATGTTTAACGCTTCAACAATTTCGTCTGTTACCGGATGCTTTAAACCGTCGCCCATCAACAAATCTCTTACATATGGCGAATCTTCATACTCTGTACTGTTGAAACGCTGTTGATAATACATCGGTCGAAAATCAACAATGGAATAGGTAGAATTGAAACTTACCAATTTTATAAAATCCCAGGCATGAAGCACTTTATCCGGACTATCCTGCTGCATCGTTTCCAAAAAATGATAGATTACATCACCCTTATTTAAGCCATATTGTCCGGTTATAAGTTCGGCAAGCAGAGACTTTCCACTACCATTTTCACCGGCAACAGCCCAAATTTCTCCACTTTGAACCTGCCAGTTGATAGGGGTACTAAAAGAGGCTCCCGGAATTCGGGGCAGAGCATTTTCAAGAGATAAAAAAAGATTCATTCGCATTCCGTTTAGAGAGTGCAAAGATGCCAAAGAATGATGGGACCGGCAACACCTTTTGAATAAAACACCAGTTTCAACCAAACAAAGCCGGATAAAATCCTTTGAGTATCTTTAACTGCATAAAATTGACTTTGGATTTTCACGGTTGTACCTTTATAATTCGTTTTACAAAGGGATAAAAGATCGCACAACGAGTTAATTCGCTTATTTATCAATGGCTTTTAAAACATGCTATTCGGTTATCCCTGCAAAAAACATGTTCGTTAAAGAATAAAATGGTAGTGTTTGCCCGGTTGTTATCCGACACAAGAGATGATGAGAATTATACCGAAGCGTTGTTGAATTGCCTGGCAGATATTGATAGTTGCAGTTTTCTTACAAGCAAGGAGGGAGATGACCGGTAACATCTCCCTTTTTTCATTTCCGCCAACTGTCGTTACAATCCACAATATGCGCCCACATACCACTTCTGGATCGAATTAGGAGTCTCTTTGAATAAAAAAAACAAGGGGAGATTTGCTATCTTTGAAATCAATTAATATCGTTGAAAAGGCCGCTGAAAAAATCGAGATAACACGAAGCATTCAGGTATACATAAAAACCGAATATCTTTCTTTTTTAAAGCATATATTTTGTTTTTAATTATCAGAATTTCTTTCGTAATCTTTGTTTTCACAGTACTGAACAGGATTACAATTTGAGTATAAGCTGCTCTTTTTGCTGTATATTTATTCACAAAAGTCATTTTTTTTGCATAAAATCACATGTTTTCACGTCAAAAATTTTGACATCACGTAAAAAATTCGGACATTTGTACCCGAAAAAAGAATAATCTGTAACGTATTGTCATGTCAATCTTAAAAAAACACAGCATTGGCATAGTTACACGACAATAATGCAAAGCCAAAAATCAAAATGGAACAACAAAGAATGAACTATCCGAACTTTCCACAGCCCCAAGGCTTGTACCATCCTGAAAATGAAAAAGACGGATGTGGAGTAGGCTTAGTGGTGAATATCAAGGGCGGCAAATCGCATGATATCGTTGAAAACGGATTGCAAGTGCTTGAGCACATGATGCACCGCGGAGCTGAAGGTGCAGATAACAAAACCGGAGACGGAGCCGGAATTTTAGTGCAGATTCCTCACGAATTTATTCTTCTGCAGGGAATTCCTGTTCCGGAAAAAGGCAAGTATGGAACAGGATTATTTTTTCTTCCGAAAAACGAATCCGATCAGGAAATTTTTCTTTCAATCATCAAGAAAGAAATTGAAAAAGAAGGGCTTACATTGACCCACATCCGTAACGTTCCTGTTGATAGCGAAGTATTGGGAGAAGTTGCTTTGGCAGCAGAACCCGATGTAAAACAGCTGTTCATCACCGGAGGAAACGACCAGCTTGCATTGGAAAGAAAACTGTATATTGTGAGAAAGAAAATCGAAAACGCAATTCTTGGCTCCAATATTCAGGAAAAAGGACAGTGCTATATCGTGAGCCTTTCCACCCAAAAGATTATTTATAAAGGGATGTTATCTTCCATTCAGTTGAGAAGCTACTTCCCTGACCTGACAAACCCATATTTCACCAGTGCTCTGGCATTGGTTCACTCGCGTTTTTCCACCAACACCTTCCCAACCTGGGCTTTGGCTCAGCCATTCCGCATGTTGGGTCACAACGGTGAAATCAATACCATCCGTGGTAACCGCAGCTGGATGGAATCACGTAAGAGCGTTCTCAATCCCGAAGAACTTGGCACGATGGAAAACCTCGAGCCACTCATTCAACCGGGCATGAGCGATTCTGCATCGCTTGACAACGCACTGGAATTTTTCGTAATGAGCGGAATGAGCATTCCTCACGCCCTCGCCATGATGGTTCCCGAAAGTTTCAACGACAAAAACCCGATTTCTCCTGAACTGAAGGCATTCTACGAATACCACAGTATCTTCATGGAACCGTGGGATGGCCCTGCAACTTTGCTGGTTTCCGATGGTCGTTACGCTTGCGGTACGCTCGACAGAAACGGTTTGCGTCCTACCCGTTACCTCATCACCAAAGATGATGTGATGGTAGTTGCTTCCGAAACCGGTGTATTAACGATCGATGCTTCTCAAATCAAAGAAAAAGGTCGTCTTCGTCCGGGTAAAATCCTGATGGTGGATACCGAAACCGGTACCGTTAAATACGATGCCGAAATCAAGGAAGAACTGGCCAACGAACATCCGTATAAAACATGGCTCGAAAAGAACCGTGTAATTTTGAGCAAATTGTCATCCGGTAGAACCGTAAAAAATACCGTTGACAACTACGAAACAATGTTGCGTGTCTTCGGATACAACCGTGAAGATATCGAACGTATTATCCAGCCACTGGGTGTTACCGGCGTTGAACCTACCGGTTCGATGGGTAGCGACATTCCATTGGCCGTGATGTCTGATCAGCCACAGCGTTTGTTCAACTACTTCCGTCAGCAGTTTGCTCAGGTAACCAATCCTCCTATCGACCCGATTCGTGAAGAGTTGGTAATGTCAACCACAAACTATATTGGTTCTATCGGAGGCAACATTCTGAAACCGTCGGCAGAACACTGCAAAGTAGTTCGCCTCCCGGTTCCTGTGTTGACCAACACCGAACTGGACATTTTGTGCAACCTAAAATACAAAGGATTTACAACCAAGCGTCTGCCGATGTTGTTTGATGCCGCAGCCGGTACCAAAGGCATGGAAGAAGCAATTGACAGCCTCTGCAAACAGGCAGAACAAGCCGTGGACGAAGGCATCAATTATGTAATCCTGAGCGACCGTGGCGTTTCTGCAGAAAAGGCTCCTATTCCTTCTCTGCTGGCACTTTCGGCTGTTCATCATTACCTCAACGACAAATGCAAACGCGCACAGATCGCGTTGATCGTTGAAACAGCAGAAGCTTACGAAACAATGCACATCGCATTGCTGGTTGGCTTCGGAGCCAGCGGCGTGAACCCATACATGGCTTTTGCAGTCCTGAATGACCTTGTAATCCGCAAAGAAATCCAACTCGACTTTGCAACTGCCGAAAAGCACTTCCTGAAAGCTATCCACAAAGGATTGCTGAAAGTGATGTCAAAAATGGGTATCTCAACTATCAAGAGCTACAACGGTGCCAAAATATTTGAAGCAATCGGTCTTTCAAATGACCTCCTTGAAAAATATTTCAGAGGAATGTCTTCTAAAATTGAGGGAGCTGGCCTTAGTGATATTGCCAGTGATATTCTTAAATCTCACAAAAATGGATTTGAAAGCGATGTAGTCAACGATTTGCTTGACAACTATGGTAACTACGCTTATCGCGTTACAGGTGAACAACACGCATGGAATCCGGAAACAATCTCAAAACTTCAGTTGGCAACCCGTTTGGGCAGCTACAAGAAGTTCAAAGAATATTCCAAATTCGTTAACGAGAAAGAACATCCGATCTTCCTCCGCGACATGATGGAATTCAAGAAAAACCCGATCGACATTTCGTTGGTTGAACCGGCAAGCGAAATCACCAAACGTTTTGTAACAGGTGCTATGTCATACGGCTCTATCAGCCGCGAAGCTCACGAAGCAATGGCTATGGCAATGAACAAAGTGGGCGGTAAGAGTAACACCGGTGAAGGTGGTGAAGACCCCGAACGTTACAAACCAAGACCTGACGGCACTTCTGCACGTAGCGCCATCAAACAGGTTGCTTCGGGACGTTTCGGTGTAACAACGCACTATCTGGTAAACGCTGACGAAATTCAGATCAAAATCGCTCAGGGTGCAAAACCGGGTGAAGGTGGTCAGTTACCTGGCTTCAAAGTGGACGAGATGATTGCAAAGACTCGTCACTCTATACCGGGCATCTCGTTGATTTCACCTCCGCCTCACCACGATATTTATTCAATCGAAGACTTGGCTCAGCTCATCTTCGACCTGAAGAATGTAAATCCGAAAGCGCGTATCAGCGTGAAACTGGTTTCTGAAACCGGTGTTGGTACAATTGCTGCCGGTGTTGTGAAAGCGAAAGCCGACATGGTACTGATCAGCGGTTGCGAAGGTGGTACAGGTGCGAGTCCGATGAGTTCTATCCGTCACGCAGGTTTGCCTGCTGAATTAGGTTTGGCTGAAACTCAACAGGTCTTGGTTCTGAACAACCTCCGTGGCAAAGTAAGACTGCAATCCGATGGTCAGGTGAAAACCGGACACGACATTGTAACCATGGCTCTGCTCGGTGCTGAGGAATATGGTTTTGCAACCAGTGCCCTGATTGTTTTGGGTTGTGTGCTGATGCGCAAGTGTCACCTCAACACCTGTCCGATGGGTGTTGCTACTCAGGACGAGAAAATGCGCAAGCATTTCGTAGGTCGCTATGAATACCTCGTTAACTTTTTCAACTTCTTAGCAGAAGAAGTTCGTGAATGCCTGGCTGAACTCGGATACACCAAACTGGATGACATTATCGGACGTTCCGATCTTCTCGTTCCGAAACAATATCCGGCAGGTTCTAAACTGAGCAAAATTGATTTGTCAAAAATCCTCTATCGCCCCGAAGAAGCAAAAACAAATGCTACACGTAAGGCAGTAGAACAAGATCACAAAATAGATGAAATCCTTGATCTGAAACTGATTAAGGTTTGCAAACCGGCTCTCGAATCGAAAATGCCAGTTCAGCTGAACTACAAGATCGACAATACCGACCGTGCTGTTGGTGCCATGTTGGCTGGTAAAGCTACTGAATTACACGGAGAAGAAGGCTTACCAGAAGGAACTATCAATATTACCTTCAACGGTTCGGCAGGACAAAGCTTCGGAGCATTCCTCGTTCCGGGTATCACCTTCCGCCTCGAAGGAGACGCCAACGATTACCTTGGTAAAGGTTTGTCAGGTGGTAAAATTGTAGTTGTTCCTCCTGTTGGAACTACCTTCAAATCGAACGAAAACATTATCGCAGGTAACACGTTGCTTTATGGCGCTACTACCGGTGAAGTGTATATCAGCGGCCAGGTAGGCGAACGTTTCTGTGTAAGAAACAGTGGAGCTATCGCGGTTGTTGAAGGTGCCGGTGACCACTGCTGTGAATATATGACAGGTGGCCGTACCGTAGTTCTGGGATCTGTAGGACGTAACTTTGCAGCCGGTATGAGTGGCGGTATTGCTTACGTTTGGAACAAAGACGGCAATTTCGACTACTTCTGTAACATGGAAATGGTAGAACTGTCGCTGGTTGAAGAAGCTGTTGACAACAAAGAACTATACGATCTTATCGAAGCGCATGCCCGCTATACCGGCAGTACTGTTGCTAAAGAAATGCTTGCCGACTGGGACAACTACGTTGACCAGTTTATCAAGGTAATGCCTATCGAATACAAAAAAGTTCTTCATGCACAACGTCTTGCAGCGCTTGAAGCTAAGATTGCAAGTGTAGAACGTGATTATTAATGGTTTGAGTAAAAAGAGGAGAGACGAAGAAATCGTTTCTTCTCTTATGTCAGACGGAAAAAAGAAATTGTAAATAGTAAATTGAAAATAAGATAATGGGAAACCCAAAAGCTTTCATGAGTATCGATCGTAAAGAGGCCGGCTATCGGCCTGTTGACGAACGGGTATGCGATTTTTCCGAAGTTGAACAAACGCTCAACATTGAAGATCGCAAGTTACAGGCATCACGCTGTATGGATTGCGGCGTGCCCTTCTGCCACTGGGCTTGTCCGCTGGGTAACAAGCAGCCTGAATGGCAGGATCTTGCCTATAAAGGAAAATGGTTACAATCATATAAAGTACTGACTTCTACCAATGATTTTCCGGAATTCACAGGCCGTATATGTCCTGCTCCCTGCGAAAAATCATGCGTGTTGAAGTTGCACGACCAGCCTGTCACCATTCGTGAAAACGAAGCTGCTGTTGCGGAAAGAGTATTTATCGAAGGGTTGATCAATCCTATCATTCCGAAACAACGCACTGGAAAGAAAATTGCGGTAATCGGATCAGGCCCTGCCGGTCTGGCTTGCGCTAACCGACTCAACCGCAAAGGACATACTGTAACCGTGTTTGAAAAAGACGAAACCATCGGAGGTCTTCTCCGTCTTGGTATTCCTGATTTCAAACTGCACAAATCAGTAGTCGATCGCCGTATCGACCTGATGAAAACCGAAGGCGTTGAATTTAAGACATCTGTCAATATCGGCGTCGACGTCACAACAAAAGAGCTCCTGAAAGAATACGATGCCGTGTGTGTAGCAATCGGTGCCGGTGTTCCGCGTGACCTGAAAGTTCCGGGACGCGAATCCAAAGGAATTTATTTTGCTCTTGAATTCTTACAACAACAAAACCGCGTCATTGCCGGAGTACAGATTCCTGATGCAGAAAGAATCAATGCTAAAGGCAAACATGTACTGGTAATCGGTGGTGGTGATACAGGATCCGACTGTGTTGGAACATCTGTTCGTCAAAAAGCAGAAAAGATCACACAGATCGAAATTATGCCCAAACCTCCGGTTGGTTCAAATCCTGAAACACCGTGGCCTCTCTATCCGATGGTTTTGAAAACATCATCGTCGCACATGGAAGGTTGCGAACGCCGCTGGAACCTCGACACACTGCGTTTCCTAAGCGAAAACGGACAGGTAACCGGTGTTGAAGTAGAAGAAGTAGAATGGACAAAAGACGAAAACGGTCGTATGAATTTGAAACGTACCGGAAAAGTTGAAACCATCAAAGCTGATTTGGTTTTCCTTTCGATGGGATTTGTTCATCCGCTCTACGAAGGTTTGTTGCAGGAATTAGGCGTAGAACT
>JAUZOL010000142.1 GCA_030706455.1 Bacteroidota bacterium | reverse complement strand
GGTTCAATGCCAGTGCTGAAGAGCAATCGGCTTCAGCTCCCGCAAAGTCTCCCAGTTGAATCTTGGCAATACCTCTGTACAAATACGGATCCGGTAAATATGGTTTTACGCTGATGATTTGGTTGAAATATTGGATGGCTAGCACATAGTCTTCAAAATAGAGGGCATTTTGAGCGATAGCCATTACCCTGTCTGTATTGAGTTGAGACCATGAGGTTCCTACTGAAAACAGGATAAAGAGGAGTGAAACAATCTTTTTTTTCATACAGGTTTTCTAAATGTTCTTTAATTCTCCAAGGTGTGGTTTTGGAATTGACTTTATACCTATAAAAAGAGTGCAATCACGCCAAAGTGAGAATTTTCACTTCAGCATGATTGACTTATATCTGCTGTGCATTTTCTGCTAGAATTGTTCCACAGCTGTAGAAGAAGGTTCTTCAGGAGGTGCTTGTCCTCCGCATCCTTCATCCGGATTATATGTTGGTGGAACTTTGAAGGTTTCCGTTTCAGAATATCCCAGCGTCGGGTCTCCATAAACTTTTCGCATGAATATTGCCCAAATAGGTAATGCCATGCTGGCTCCCTGCCCATCACTCGTGTAATCGAAATGGACGGCCCGGTCTTCTCCACCGACCCAGGCACCGGCTACAAGGCTAGGCGAGAATCCGATAAACCAACCATCGGAGTTGTTTTGGGTTGTCCCGGTTTTACCACCCAGCTGTCCGCTGAAACGATAATTGTATCGTAAGCGTCCCGCAGTTCCGTTGTCAACAACACCACGAAGCAATGTCAACATTTTATATGAGGTTTGCTCGCTCAGTATTTCATTCATTTTTGGTTCAAAGGATGCAACTACAGCTCCGTTGTTGTCTTCAATGCGGGTCACATACATCGGGTCAACCCGAACTCCTTTGTTGGGGAATGCAGTGTAAGCATCTACCATTTCCTGTAAAGAAACTTCAGCAGGGCCAACACAGAGCGACCATACCGGAGGAATATATCCCCTTATACCAAACGAGCGCATCATTTTTACCATTGCCATTGGTGTGAAATTGCTCATCAGTCGGGCAGTGATGTAGTTGTTCGACTGGGAAAGACCCCATTTCAGAGTAACCATTTCTCCAACTCTGCTCTGGCTGCCGTTTCTTGGCGTCCAGCTTTCGCCGTTGCCCAGATTTAACGTGATTGGAGCACACAGTATTTGGCTACATGGCCAGAACCCTTCTTCCATAGCTAACGAATAGAGGAATGGTTTGATGGTAGAACCGACTTGACGACGTCCCATCGAAGCCATATCATATTGGAACATATTGAAATCGGGGCCTCCTACATATGCTTTTACGTGACCATTGTTTGGATCCATACACATAAAGCCACATCGTAAAAAGTACTTTAGATATCGGATCGAGTCCATCGGAGACATCACTGTATCTATCTGGCCTCTATACGAGAAAACCTGCATGGAAACTTTCGTGCTGAAAGCTTTTTTGATGTCAGCCGCGCTTGCACCTGCCCGTTTCATATTGCGATACCGATCGGATAATTTCATTGACCGGTTCATTATATCGTCAATATCCTGCTCGCGTAAAGTACGGGAGAACGGAGCGTAACTTCTGCCTTTCTTTTCTTTGAAGAATTTGTCCTGAAGCGATGTTATTTGTTCATGCACAGCTTCTTCTGCATATTTTTGCATCCTCGAATCTATCGTCGTGTAAATCTTTAATCCGTCAGTATAAAGATTGTATGGCGAACCGTCCGACTTGTGGTTTTTATTGCAGAACCCGTATAAAGGATTGGTAGCCCAGGCAATGGAGTCATCCACATACTGTTGCTTTTGCCATGATGCGTACTCCGATTTCTCGGGCTTGTCGGCCGTTAATATTCTTCTCAGATATTCACGAAAATAGGGGGCAGCCCCAATCTTATGGTCTACGCGCTGGTATTTAAGTGTAAGCGGTAGTTTGCTTAACGAATCTACCTGAGCATGAGATAGCATGTTGGCTTTTTCCATCTGTTGGAAAACCGTGTTGCGTCGTCCCCGGGTTCTTTCGTTGAAACGTAAAGGGTTATAATAAGCAGGGTTTTTGCACATCCCAATTAGAGTAGCAGCCTGTTCAATCGTCAGTTTATCCGGTGTCGTGCTGAAGTAAACCTGAGCAGCAGTGCGTATTCCAACGGCATTGTTGAGGAAGTCGAACTGGTTCAGGTACATGTTGATGATCTCTTCTTTAGTGTACAGCCGCTCCAGCTTGACGGCGATCACCCATTCGTTGGGCTTTTGCAACAAGCGGGTTATGAAGTTGGGTGCATGAGGAGAATAAAGCTGTTTGGCCAGCTGTTGAGTCAGCGTACTGGCACCACCGGCACTCTTGATTTGAAAAATACCGCGTAGAACCAGAGAACGTGCCAAAGCCCAACCGTCGATACCGGAGTGATCGTAAAATCTTGAATCTTCGGTTGCTACTAATGCATTAATCAGGTTTGGAGAAAGATTCTGGTAGATTTCGCTCATTCTGTTGCCTGAGCTCAAAGAGAAACTTCCCAACAGCTTCATGTCTGACGAATAAATCTCAGAAGCGTAACGGTTGCGGGGATTTTGCAATTCGCTGATTGGAGGCAAATAGCCAATCCATCCGAAAGATATGGCAATAAACAGCAGTACAACAGCCAATAAAAAACCTGCAAAACTTAGCCAAAACCATTTCAGCATTTTTCGGGCTTGTGGCGTTATTTCTTTCTTGGTCATATTATCTATTATTTTTCAAGTTCAAAGCTTCAAGTTTACTAACCTTTCAACCTTCAAATCTATATATTAATCCAGTTTCAGCACTGCTAAAAATGCTTTCTGAGGTACTTCTACTGAACCGATTTGTTTCATTTTTTTCTTTCCCTTCTTCTGCTTCTCGAGTAATTTCCGCTTTCGGGAGATGTCACCACCGTAGCATTTGGCCGTTACGTCCTTACGTACAGCTTTTATGGTTTCGCGGGCAATGATTTTAGCTCCGATGGCAGCCTGTATGGCAATGTCAAATTGCTGACGCGGGATAAGCTCTTTCAGCTTTTCGCACATCCGACGGCCGAGAGTATACGCATTGTCAACATGAGTAAGCGAAGATAAGGCATCTACAGGTTCTCCATTCAATAAAATATCCAGTTTTGCAAGTTTTGATTCGCGAAAATCGTGCATATGGTAATCGAACGAAGCATAACCTTTCGAGATACTTTTCAGTTTGTCGTAAAAGTCAAACACAATTTCTCCCAGTGGAATATCGTAAATCAGTTCTACTCTGTTGGATGAAATGTAATCCTGTTTGATCAGAATACCCCGTTTTCCAAGGCAAAGGGTCATGATCGCACCAAGGAAATTGGTCTGCGTAATAACAGAAGCCCTGATATAAGGTTCTTCGATATGGTCGATAAGAGTAATGTCGGGCAACCCGGAAGGGTTGTGTACCTCAATCATATCACCTTTCTTGGTGAAAACACGGTAGCTTACGTTCGGAACGGTTGTAATAACGTTCATGTCGAACTCACGGTCGAGTCGTTCCTGAATAATCTCCATGTGGAGTAATCCCAGGAAGCCGCAGCGGAATCCGAACCCAAGCGCGATGGAAGATTCCGGTTCGAAGGTAAGCGAAGCGTCGTTAAGCTGTAATTTTTCGATCGAAGAACGCAGATCTTCAAAATCTTCCGTCTCAATCGGGTAAACTCCGGCAAATACCATCGGTTTTACCTCTTCAAATCCAGCAATGGCTTTTTCGCAGGGACGTTTTACATGCGTAATCGTATCACCAACTTTTACCTCTTTAGAGGTCTTGATCCCTGAAATAATGTATCCAACATCTCCGGCGCTCAATGAAGTGCGTGGTGACATATCCAGTTTGAGTACGCCGATTTCATCCGCTTCATATTCTTTCTGGGTGGCAACAAACTTAACAAGGTCGCCTTTGCTGATGGAGCCGTTGATGATTTTATAGTAAGCAATAATTCCGCGGAATGAATTGAAGACCGAGTCGAAAATAAGGCATTGAAGAGGAGCTTCAGGATCTCCGACCGGAGGTTTTATTCTTGTTATGATGGCTTCCAGAATTTCCTCAACACCAAGTCCTGTTTTACCGCTGGCGCGAATAATTTCTTCCCGCTTGCATCCTAGCAATTCAACAATCTGGTCTTCTACTTCTTCGGGCATGGCGCTGTCCATATCCATTTTGTTCATCACCGGGATAATTTCCAGATCATGTTCAATGGCCATGTAGAGGTTGGAAATGGTTTGCGCCTGAATGCCCTGAGTGGCATCTACTATCAACAGAGCGCCTTCGCAGGCAGCTATGGAGCGGGAAACTTCGTAAGAAAAGTCTACGTGACCCGGAGTGTCAATCAGATTGAGAATATAGTTGTCGCCATTGTGCAGATATTCCATCTGAATGGCATGACTCTTAATAGTTATACCTCGTTCACGCTCCAGGTCCATGTTATCGAGCACCTGAGCCTGCAAATCTTTTTGAGAAATGGTATTGGTAACTTCCAGTAGACGATCTGCCAGAGTACTTTTGCCATGATCGATGTGGGCAATAATGCAAAAATTTCGTATATGCTTCATTCAAAATGGTTTGTCTTTCTTCGCGTGTGAAGTGTATTTAGAAGCAAAAGTAAAAATAATATCTGTCGTGAGCAATAGCTGGATTGGCAATTTTCAAACCGGCTATAATTGGGCTTAAATGGAAAGATTCTTCATTAAATTGTAATGATTTTTTAGATTTACTGACGTACTTTTGCAGTCCGAATTAAACAGCGTTATGCCTTAAATTAACATTTGACTGTGAGTTATTGTTGAAAACTTCTAAAGAAAAGTGCGTAAAAAATGAATAATTATAAATATTTTTGTCACGAAATTTTATTTCCCTCCTTAATCTTCTAATATTCTCACATTTTTTGGCATTTTAAGTATGTTGAAATTCCTCTGAGTTAATAGGATACTAATTATTTATTAAACAAAAATTAAACTATGCAAAAAAAGATCCTTTATTTGCTATTGGCTGTTTTTGTAACAGCGACCATGAGTGCTCAGGTAACAACTTCGAGTATCAGTGGTAAGGTCGTGGATGCGCAGGAAGCTCTAATAGGGGCAACTGTTCAGGCTACTCACATTCCGTCTGGTACAAAGTATGGTACTGTAACCAATACAGATGGACGTTTTGCTCTTCAGGGTTTGCGACCAGGGGGGCCATATAAGATCGTTGTTGCTTATCTTGGGCATGTATCAGAAGAAATTACTGACGTTAATATTCCTTTGGGAGAAACACTCAAATTGGATGCTGTCTTAAAGGAAAAAACGAGTAGTTTGTCCGAAGTTGTAGTTGTTGCAAGTGCTTCTAAATTTAATGTAGAAAGAACAGGCGCGACCACGAATATCAGTCAGGAAAAAATGGCTACAATACCTACCATAAGCAGAAGTATCTCTGATATTGCTCGTTTGTCTCCCTATGCTAATGGGATGGGCTTTGCCGGTGGCGATGGTCGTTCTTCAAATTTTACGGTCGATGGAGCAAACTTAAATAATAACTTTGGATTGAGCTCTTCTTTGCCAGGTGGTGGTAGTCCTATTTCTCTTGATGCTATTCAGGAAGTTCAGGTTGTAGTAGCTCCATTTGATGTAAGACAATCAAATTTTATTGGTGGCGGGGTTAATGCAATAACCAAATCAGGAACGAATGATTTTAAAGGAACCGCTTATATGTACACCACCAACCAACAAATGAGAGGGAATAAAATTGGTGATTATAGTTTTGGTGCTAGACCGAAAGAATCTACGACATCTTATGGTTTCACTTTGGGTGGTCCAATTATTAAGAATAAATTGTTCTTCTTTGCGAATATCGAATCGGAAAAATCTCCCGGTCAGGTAGTTGATTGGAGAGCTTCAACTGATGGTGTTACGGATCATCAACGAATTTCCAGAGTGACTGAGAAAGATTTACAAACTGTATCAGACTTTTTGAAAACAAAATATGGATATAATACAGGTTCTTTTTCTAATTTTCCCGGAGATAGAACAAACTTCAAATGGTTGGGTCGCTTGGATTGGAATATTACCAATAATCATAAGTTAAGCGTGCGTTATAATCATACAAAAAATACCAGTTGGAATGCTCCTAATGGAAATTCAACAGATGGAAGCTATCGTGATCAAGGAAAGAACCGTATGTCTGAGTGGTCAATGTCTTATGCAAATTCCATGTATTCCATGGAAAATATCGTAAACTCGGGGACTGCGGAATTGAATAGTAGATTTGGAAATAAAATTTCTAACCAATTATTATTCACATATTCAGATATTCAAGATATACGTGGAACTAATTCCAGTGAATTCCCATTTATTGACATTATGAGTGGAGATATTGCAACAGGTAAGGCTGCATTAGATCCATATATTTCGGCAGGATATGAGTTATTTACGTTTAATAATGGTGTGAAAAATAAGATTACAACAGTAACAGATAATTTCACCTATTATTTGAATGCTCACAAAATCACCGGTGGGTTAAGCTTTGAACATCAGATGGCAGATAACAATTATATGCGTAATGGTACCGGATACTACCGGTATGCAAGTATAACTGATTTAGTCAATGGTGCTGCACCTGTGGATTATGCACTAACATATGGGACAAACGGAAAGCTTGTTCCTTCAAATGCCGTAGCTTTTAGTCAGTTTGGAGCTTATGCTCAAGATGAATGGAATATTAAACCGAATTTGAAGTTTACGGTTGGTGTTAGAGCTGATTATCTTGTGTTTACAAATGATATTATGACAAATAATGCCATTTTGAATCTTGATTTTGGTGGACGTCACATCAATACCGGAGAGTGGGCTAAAGCCAAAGTAAATCTCTCTCCGAGAATAGGTTTTAACTGGGATATTAAAAATGATAAATCCATCGTTCTTCGTGGTGGAACAGGATTGTTTACGGGACGTTTGCCGCTGGTATTCTTTACCAATATGCCATCCAATGCAGGTATGAACCAGATTCTTAAGAAAGTTCAAACTGTCTTTAATTCTGATGGTAGCGTTAAAACAAAGGATCCTCTGCTGAGTTTACTTGCAGGAGGTATTATTACAGATCCGGCTCAAGCAATCGCAAAACTTGGACTCCAAACCGTAGTTACGCCTCAGGATGGTAGCGTTCCCAGTTCGATAGCGGGTGTGGATAGAAATTTCAGAATGCCTCAGGTGTGGAAAACAGCTTTAGCAGTAGATTATAAGATACCTGTTGGTTTTCCTTTGTCTGCAACATTAGAGGCAACATACACCAAGAATATCTATGCCGTAAAGCTTGATAATTATGCAGTGAAAAACCCGGATGCTACATGGAAAACATTTAGTGGTTCTGATAATCGATATATCTACCCGGCATCATATACTTACAATTCGGTCAAAGATGCCTGTGTGTTGACAAATACCAGTAAAGGGTATGGTTATACAGCGAATGTGACAGTTAATGCACAGCCTGTTAAAAATTTGGATATAATGGCTGCATATACTCACACTGAAATGAAAGAAGTGTCAGGTATGCCGGGCTCCAATGCAAATTCTGCCTGGGTAGGTGTTTATTCTATTAACGGTCCTAATACTGCGGGTATTCAACGTTCTCAATATGTTATACCAGATAGAATAATTGCTAATGTCTCTTATAGGTTGCCTTCTAATACCACAGTCAGTGTATATTATACAGGGTATTCTCCTTATGGAAACACATTCTACTATACAAATGACATGAATGGTGATGGAAATAAGTCGGATCTGATTTACATTCCTAAGAACAGAGGTGATATTAAGTTTAAAACTCAAGCTGATGAAGATGCGTTTTTCGCTTTTATGGAACAAGATTCTTATTTGAAAAATCATAAAGGGCAATATGCAGAAGCATATGCAGCTCGTGCTCCATTTGTTCATAGATTTGATTTGAAATTTGTTCAAGATGTCAAGGTTAATCTGGGTAAAACGAAACACGTATTGTCATTTGGATTGGATGTTATGAATTTTGGTAACTTACTCAATTCAACATGGGGTGTAATGAAGAATATGGCGGCAAGCAACTACGGTCAAATTCTCACCTATGAAAGTAAAGATGCCAACAATGTTCCTACGTTCTCAATGTACAAAGTGAATGGCGCTTATCCGACGAAAACATATGACCGAAATTTGAATAAAGGTCAGTGCTGGAGTTTGCAGGTTAGTGTAAAGTATCGCTTTAATTAACGATAAAATGAGCAACAAAAAAGGCGTCCATTTGGACGCCTTTTTTGTTGCTGGATAACAGAAGAAGTTACTCGGTATAAATTAGCTTGCTTAGAAGTTCGGGAGCAAATACCTCCTGAGCTATTTGTTGTAGTTTTTCGGGGGTGATCAGTTTTAGCTTTTCTGCTGACTCTTCCACGGAATCAAACCTGTTGAAGTGAAGGATGCTTCGTCCTAAACTTAGTGCCAGATTTTCTTTGCTT
>JAUZOL010000141.1 GCA_030706455.1 Bacteroidota bacterium | reverse complement strand
GCAATTTGTTCGTATCCCTCTTTCTTTGCCACGCTTGCAAAGTAGGTGTAACGATTACGGGCTTGAGATTCACCTGCAAATGATTTCAGCAGGTTTTGTTCTGTACGTGTTCCTTTAATACTTTTCATACCATAATAATTTTTTAAAAAAGGTAGTATGGAACTCCTTGTTGCTGAAATTCATTACAATTCTCCTGGACACCGCGAAGCAACATAGTCGTTTCATAGCCAATCATTATTAATTGAAAATTAAACAATTGAATATAATTTCACCGACATATTTTCATGTCCGTTTTATCAATATACATTATACGAAACAACATCTGTTATAGGCTTTCTCACTTTTTCACGGTGAGACGAGGAGCTATATCCTAACAATATCAACAAGGCAACTCTCCTGGAGGCAGGAATCTTCAATAGTTTCCTTATTTTCTTTTCGTTAAGCCAGCCTATGACACACGATCCCAAACCTTCATCAGTCGCTGCTAAGGTAATGTGACTTGCCAGAATCCCCAAATCCGTATCGGGATAATGTTTGCCCTTAATCAGACCTCCTATCTTGGATGAAAAGTTGGTGCTTTCTTCTACTATTACCAAATGAATTGGCGCCTGTTTTGTAAAATGATTAAATCCTAACGCTTTGCTGGATGTAGCATCCGCAATTTGATTTTTTAGTTCCGGATCATCAACAACGATTATTTTCCAGGGTTGTCCGTTACATGCCGACGGCGATAACCTTGCCGCCTCCAAGATGCGTTCAAGCTTTTCCTTTTCAACAGGGCGTTCGTCATACAATCTGTCACTCTGTCGCTTTTCTGCCAACTCCAGAAAACTTTGCACGTTTAATCCACTTTAATTTTAAATACGATTTTCCGTACGGGCGCTTTATCACCCACTTGCAGGTTTGTAAAATGCACCTGTTGCGGGAAAAAAATAAAGAAATAGCCTGAATTTGCCACATAATATGGTAAAATCGGCAAGTTATAACCACCCCAGTCTTTCTTTTCGTTGAAGGGAGATACCTCTTTGGCTTCTGATAATTTGCCACATCCCATAAATTCGCACCCGGTTATGACATACTGAAAATCGATATATTTTCGATGTACTTCTAAAACCTGATCGCCAAATTCGTGTGTGGTATATTCCTGAACTTTCACTATAATATTGTCATCCAGATTGATATTACCTAATGGCAACTTCATCAGATCATTATTTTTTAGGTAATCGAATACCTTTTGCCAACGTTCGGGATGCTTTTTGTAATGATCGTAAAGCAACGCTTTATCTACCGATGGTGCAGGCTGTGCCTTGAATCCGGCTTTCCAGTCCCCTTTATTAAACCATTCCGTAATAATTTTATCCGATACGGTCGTTTTTAGTTTTTGAGCATAAACAACTGAGCTTAAAGCCACAATACTTATCAACAATAATATTTTTTTCATGCTTTCTTTGTGTCTCTTAATAATTCAACCTGTAAAATGGTAACGTCAATGTTGGTTCAAATCCAAGCCTGCAAGCCAAGCGATACGAACCAATATTATCTTTCTTACAAGACCATACTGGTTCATAATTCTTTTCAATACAGTAGTTTATCAAAGCAGAACAAGCTGCAAAGGCATACCCTTTTCCTTTATACGGTTGGGCAGTTTCAATTCCAATTTCAAGTGTGTCGTCGAAAATAAAAGAAGAAAAAGCCGTAGATGCAACCTCATTGTCTGATAACGATGTAAACCCTACCCCATTTTCAAAGAAGTCGTCCCTGTTATTCCAAAAATTTTCCGGTATTACTGCTCCCTGAATGGCATCATAATGTGCAGTATCGGTTCTAACCACCTGTTTATCAACGGGAGTCATTGCGCTAATAGCCTCAAATTTTTCTTTATTGAATTTGAAATTCACCCGGGTGGTTATTTCAATTTTATCATTAACAGCTCCACGGTTCTCTTCTACCGCAACAAAGCGGTCTCCAAAAGTATCCGAAAGGAATGCCTGCCATTTCTTTTCGGGAGCCTGAAGCCATTCAAACGTTTGCCTGTGTTTATCGGTGTTCAACAGGTATGCAACAAGAGCGCTGTTGAATTCTGTATTATCCACATTTCCAAACAATAACGACATTGAATAAGGATGCAAAATGTAGAACGTTGTAGGATTGTCCGGGTTATCCACAAAAACCTTTCCATCTACTTTTTGTTCTATAATAAAACGTGCAAAGAGGTGATTTACCGTTATCTGACGAAGATGCTCTGTAACTTTGTGATAATCTTGTTTCTGTAATAATATCATGCTGACATGTATGAAATTAAACGCCTACTCCCATATATGTAAATCCGAGTTCCGACATCTCTTTTTTGTCGTATATGTTACGACCGTCAAGCACTATATGGTTCTTCATCAGTTTTTTTACGATATCCCAATTGGGCATTCTGAATTCTTTCCATTCAGTCACCAGCATAAGAGCATCAGCATCATTGACCGTATCGTAAATATCAGCTGCAAAATAGATTCTCTCTTTCAAATCAGGATCAATATTGCTCCTTTCAATAGCCTTTTGCGCTTCTTCCACGGCTACCGGGTCAAATGCGCGAATACTACATCCGGCATTCAATAGCTTACGGATCAACACCAACGACGGAGCTTCACGCATATCATCGGTATTAGGCTTGAACGACAAACCCCATAAAGCAACGGTTTTGCCACTTAGAGATCCATTGGGAATAAGAGAATGAAGCTTAGAATACAATACCTCTTTCTGCAACTCATTTACGTCGTCAACAGATTGCAGCACCCGCATCGTATAACCCTCTTTTTCAGCTATTTTTATCAAAGCTCTCACATCTTTCGGAAAGCACGAACCCCCATATCCAATGCCCGAATAGAGAAACTTCGTACCAATGCGATTGTCTGAACTGATTCCTTTTCGAACCATATTCACGTCCGCTCCTACTCTTTCACAAAGATTGGCTATGTCATTCATAAAGCTGATACGTGTTGCCAACATAGCATTTGCAGCGTATTTTGTCATCTCTGCAGAAGGAATATCCATGAAAATAACCCGGAAATTATTCAGCAAAAACGGACGATATAACTGGGTCATGAGCTTCTGTGTGCGGTCGGATTCAATACCTACTACTACCCTGTCGGGACTCATAAAGTCGTTTATAGCGTCGCCTTCCTTCAAAAATTCAGGATTAGATGCAACATCAAACGGAATATTAACTCCACGTTTGTCTAACTCTTCCTGAATAATGGCTTTCACCTGATAAGCAGTGCCCACAGGAACCGTACTTTTAGTAACGACACAAACATATTTGTTCATGTTACGGCCAATTGTACGCGCCACCTCATAAACATATTGTAAATCAGCGCTTCCATCTTTATCCGGTGGCGTTCCTACAGCGCTAAAAACAACTTCCACATCATTCAGCACCTCCGGCAGCGATGTTGAAAACTGTAATCGTCCAGCCTTGATATTCCGGATAACCATTTCATCCAGTCCCGGCTCATATATCGGAATAATCCCTTGTTTGAGATTTTCAATCTTCTGTATATCAATATCCACACAGGTTACTTCCACACCCATTTCGGCAAAACAGGCGCCCGAAACCAACCCAACATACCCGGTTCCTACAATTGCTATTTGCATGTTATATCCTTATATTGTTACAAATTGCGTTTATTACAAACGAGCATCCACTAAGCTCCTGTCCACAAAGCCTTTGACATCGTAAATAACAGCTCCTGAGTCTTTGTATTTCTTATAATCAAGATCTTTGAATTCGCGGTGCTCAACGGCAACCACAATAGCCTCGTATGGAATTGACGGATCTAATTCTGACAACAAATCCAGGTCGTATTCACGTTTTACTTCCTGCGCGTTTGCCCATGGATCGTAAACATCAACGATTAACCCGAACTCTTTTAGTTCTTTATAGATATCAATTACTTTGGTGTTTCTAACGTCAGGACAATTTTCCTTAAACGTAAAGCCTAAAATCAACGCTCTGGAATGCTTAATCTTATGATCTTTTTGAATCATCAGTTTGAGCACTTTGTTGGCAATAAACGTAGCTATGCTATTGTTCACCCGGCGGCCTGACAATATGACCTGAGGATCGTAGCCGAGCGCTTTTGATTTATGCGCAAGGTAATACGGATCAACCCCGATGCAATGACCTCCCACCAATCCCGGTTTGTATTTCAGAAAGTTCCATTTGGTGCCTGCCGCTTCAATCACGTCAGCAGTATCAATGCCAACACGGTCAAAAATCAAAGCCAATTCGTTTACAAACGAGATATTTACGTCACGCTGTGCATTTTCTATCGCCTTTGCAGCTTCTGCCACTTTCAGGTTAGGTGCCTTATGAGTTCCGGCTTCAATAATGGAACCGTAAAGAGCATCAACAAAGTCAGCCACTTCGGGAGTCGAGCCTGATGTTATCTTTCTTATCTTCGTCAGTGTATTCACTTTATCTCCCGGATTGATTCTTTCAGGAGAATAGCCGCAAAAGAAATCAATATTGAATTTTAGCCCCGATTGTTTTTCTAATACAGGTACACAGTCTTCTTCTGTGCATCCGGGATATACCGTTGATTCATAAATAACCACATCGCCTTTTTTCAGGACACTTCCCACCGTGCCGCTGGCTTTGATCAATGGCGTTAAGTCCGGATTATTAAATGCATCGATCGGAGTCGGAACAGTAACAATGAATACGTTAGCACCGTTGAGATCTTTAATATTCGAACTGAAAGATAATCCGATGGCGCTTCCTGTCCTTTTCAGTTCCGATGCTTGCTTCAAATCGTCAATATTGGCTTCCCGGGTATGATCTTCACATCTGCTAAGCTCATCAACCCGGCTTGTATTGATGTCAAATCCAATAACATCGTATTTTTTGCCAAATTCAATTGCCAATGGCAACCCCACATATCCCAGGCCAATAACAGCAATATGCGTTTTCTCCAAGTTTAATTCCATTTTATTTTCTTATTATTCTTCTTCGTAATAGTCTTTTATATAATCTTTTGTAACCGGATTATTGCCATAAGTACCATACCCGTAACGCTGATAACTATAGTTGTATCCGTAACCTCCGGTGTTGGCGTCAATGTCATTTAACACCACTCCGACATGTTGCATTCTGTCCGTTTTTAACTGATTAATAACCGACTTGAAGAATTTTTTGTTTGTTTTTCTGCTTCTGGTAATATAGATCACACAATCTGAAATGGGTGCCAACGGATATGCATCCGAAACAATCCCGACAGGACTGGTGTCGATAATCACGTAATGGTAACGGCTTTTCAATTCTTGAATCAATTCAAGCATCTTAGGCGAACGTATCATTTCCCCCGGATTCGGAGGGATCGTACCGGCCAGCAACAAATCGAAATTGATTTCCGGCGATTTCTTTATAATAGCGTCGTCTAATGATACCTGCCCCAGCATACAATTTGTAATACCAGTCTCATTCTCAAGAGACAACCGTTTTGATACGGACGGTTTACGTAAGTCCATATCAACCAAAATGGTCGGCTCTCCCGTCATGGCACACATGCTGGCGTAATTAAGACAAAAATGAGTTTTACCATCGCCTGATTCGGTTGAAGTAACAATTACACATGAAGCATCCATTTGCCTTGAAACGAACTTAATTCTGGTGCGAACCATTCTATATGCTTCTGCAATCGCCGATTTGGGTCTTTTAAGCACCGTGATAGTAGCATCATCATGAGTAGCATGTGGCAAACTGCCAATATACGGAAACGGAGACAGCTTTTCAATGTCCCGCTTATCCATTACCTTCGTCTTCAGATATTCCTTCAGAATGATAATCAATAAGGGAATGATCAGCCCCAAAGCTAAAGCCATCATCATGCTCTTCTTTTTGTCCCCGCCGTTAGTGATAGATATCATTCTGGCACGTTCCAGTATGGTATTATCGGGAACATTAGAAGCACGTTGAATCTGAGCTTCGGCACGTTTTTGGAGTAAATATGTGTAATATGTATCGTTCATCTTGAACTGACGCTCAAAACTATTCATCTGCGTTTCGATGTCAGGCAAAGTAGCTAGTTGACCTGATGCTTTACGCGATTGTGTGTCAATATCTTTTTTCTCTATTGAAAAAGCCGCACGTACATTACGCAATGCATCCGTAAGAGAACCTTTCAGTTTATTTAGTTCCTCCTGATATTTGGCGTAAAAAGGATTTTGAGGCGTGGTTTGCAGCAATTTCCGAATCGTCTCATTATACTGAGTCAGTAAGCCTGTAAGCACCGGATCCACTATACCAAGACTTGAAGGCGTTAACAGCTCCTGATTATTGACATTCTTCTTTATGTAGTCTGCCAGATAGTTTAAGTACGACTCTTTCAGGTTGTATTGTAACCGTTTTTCATCATACGATGTCAGATGGCCTAAAATGGTGGACCCGTATGCATTCAGATCCAGAATTTGGTTGGCTTTTCTGAAATGTTGCAAATGGCTCTCCGAGGTTCTCAACGAATCTGATATATCGCTTAATTGTTTATCAATAAAGGAGATAGTTCGGTTTGCTTCTTCATTTTTACGATTAAGGTTATCCAGCAAAAATTCGTCACACAAAGCATTCAGAAAATCGATATCCCGCTGATACACCGTACCCACAAGAGATACAGCCAAAACCGTAGAATTCTGGGTAACAAAACTTAAGGAAATGCGTGGAGTGAAATAATCAATCAGATAGGCATTGGAAAGAAACGCAAAATTGATTTTCTTCCGTGGTTCAAAATTATCCGTTTTGTTGACAACAACAGAAAAATAAGGAGTATTCAAAAGCGAGCCGTATCGTCCGGTATAGCGCAGTTCATCAAGTTGTTTGTCTTTTTGATGAGCTATCTCGTAAGTCGCGCCATCAATATCTCTGAAATCAAATTCCAGCCCGGATACAGCGTCCGATATATTGTCTCCTTTTATTTCAATCGGAGCATAACCATACAGGTTGCTTACCTTAAAATGACCGGTTGTATAGTAATCAACATTCGCGTTTATTTTATTAATCGCCCGTTCAACCAAATCATTAGATGTAAACATAATCATCTGGTTATCATTGTTTTTATACGCCATATTGAGGTTAACACCCTGCATCACCATTTGCTGTGATGCTGATGCCTGACCTCCCCCTAAAATCACACGGGCACTCACCTGATAAGATGGTTTCCATGTGCGGTTTGCAATAAAAGAAACACTCAAGCTTATGGCTAACGCAATGACAAACAAATACCAATGACGCAGAATCTTAAACAACCACTCAATGATGTCGAACCCGGATTCGTCTTCTTCCATATCACTGTTAGAAAGTGGATAGTTTTGATATTGATTATTGTTATTCGTTTCCATAAATGAAAAAATTAAGCGTACGCACTTATTTAATGGTATTCAGTACCAAAACCAGAAAAGTAACAGAGGTTGTAACTAACGACATTAAAGAACTAAACGATTCTATGCGGAAGAAACTTCCCGGGGCTGTACTCACATAGATTATATCATTCGGATACACATAGTAATATTCTGAATCGAGCAACGATTTTGAACGTATATCAAATTGCTTTACCACAGGACCTTTCGCTGTTTCACGAATAACCTTAATCTTGCCCCTGTCTCCGTTTGTACGTATATCTCCAGCCAAGGCAAGCGCCTGAAATATAGTTAGCTTATCTTTATAAATCGGAAATTGTCCCTTGCCGGCTTCTCCAATAATATAAAACACATCGTTATTCAGAGCAATAACAACAGACGCATTCTTGTCAAACTCCTTTATTTTCTTTTCTATCACCTGATTTGCGGCTTCCAACGTTAATCCTCCGATTTTCAAATGAGAGATGAAAGGCAAATCCACTGTGCTGTCGGCATAAATTTTGTACGACATTCCGTTTCCTAACTGTCCTGACGATGCGGACGAATAAGGAAACAAGCGGTTTATATCTTCATTTATTGAAAGTACCCGAACTGCAATCTGATCGTTCGGTTTCAAAACATACCATTGGTACTCTTTTTTGCTGTATTGAGGAAGGTTTTTGCGTGTTTGAAGATATTGAGTGGTATAGTTTGTCACACACGAAGCAAGACTAAACAAAAGCAAAGCTGCAATCGACCAAATAGCAATTTGTTTTATTCTTTCCATGCTTAAAAATATTTAGAAATACTTATCCCCAACAACAACAAAGAGATTGTCGTCGAGACGGTTCCAAGCAATGACGACCAGGATGTTACACCGAAAAAGTGAGATGGAAGTTTTTGCACGTAAATCACATCATTGGGCTGGATATAGTAAAAATCTGTGTGCATAATATCCTTGCTTCTTACGTCAAAAGTTTTTACTACAGTTCCAAATTGTGTCTGGCGCAATATTTTTATTTGCTTCCTGTTGGCTAATGAATTTAAATCGCCGGATATTGCCAGAGCTTCAAAGATATTCAGTTTTTCCTTTATGAGAGGATAACGCCCGTTGCCGCCTTCGCCAATAACGCTAAAGAAAGCATTGGCTAAGTTAACCCT
>JAUZOL010000140.1 GCA_030706455.1 Bacteroidota bacterium | reverse complement strand
GTAGGTGCTCAATCGGTAGGTGTTGCTCAGGCTGCTTACGACGAAGCGTTGGCTTATGCTAAAGACCGTGCTCAGTTCGGCAAAGCCATCATCGAATTCCCTGCGGTATTCGAAATGCTGGCCATCATGAAAGCCAAAGTGGATGCTGCTCGTGCCTTGTTGTACGAATGTACCCGTTTTGTAGATGTTTACAAAGCGTATGGTTCTATTGCCGACGAACGTCCGTTAAGCAAAGAAGAACGTCTCGATGCCAAAGAATATCAAAAACTGGCAGACATGATGACTCCGCTGGTAAAAATGTTTGCCAGTGAATATGCCAACCAGAATGCTTACGACTCCATCCAGGTTCACGGTGGTTCGGGCTTTATGAAAGATTACGCTTGCGAACGTATCTATCGTGACGCTCGTATCCTTACCATTTACGAAGGAACATCGCAGTTGCAGGTAGTGGCTGCTATCCGTTTTGTAACCAATGGTGCTTATGTTGCCAAACTGCGTCAGTACGAAGCTCAACCAATCAACCCTGCTTTCGAAGGATTGCGTAATCGCTTGGTTAGCTTTACCGACAGCCTCGAAAAAGCAATTGCGAAGGTTGCTGAACCTAAAAATGCCGAGTACCACGACTTTATGGCTCGCCGTTTGGTAGAGATCGCTGGTCACCTTGTGATGAGTAACCTGTTGATTATCGATGCTTCACGTGACGATATGTTTGCCCGTTCGGCTGAAATCTATAGTAGTTTTGCTGTTGCAGAAATCACCAAACACCTGGCATTTATTGACAGCTTCCAGATCGACAACGTTGGCTTGTACAAAAACAGCGATCAGGAATAAAAAAAGAGAGCGTTAATTAATAAATAGAGGAGAAGAGGTTGTTCGGTTTTCGGGCAACCTCTTTTGTGTTCTGGCGAAGTGGTGAGTTTTTTTTATCTTTGTGGAAGGTAAAGCCCGGTTGAATCGGGCTTTCGTTTTGTGTTACGTTTAATAAGTGAATAATGAGAAGAATTGTATTGAATCTGTTGTTGATCTTTTGCGTCAGCTGGAATTTACAGGCGCAGAAAGTGACTATTGAAAATGCATTGTACGATTTACCCGATGTGATTTTCAAAGAGATCGGGAAAGCCGATACTTTTGAGTTGAAAATTAAACAGCCGTTGGATCACCGGCATCCGGAGAAAGGCTACTTCTATCAACGGGCGTTCCTGAGTCATAAAGGTTTTGATAAGCCGATGGTGATGTACCTTTCGGGATATAATCAGGATAAACCGTATAAAAATGAGTTGTCGAAATTGTTGGATGCAAACCAATTGTCCATTGAGCATCGTTATTTCGGTAAAAGCCTGTCGGATAGCCTCGATTACACTTATCTGAATCTGGAACAGGCAACAGCCGACTTGCATCATATCAATGAAATTTTCAAAAAAATCTATGCAGGTAAATGGATCAGTACCGGCATCAGCAAAGGCGGATCAACGACGATTTTCTATAAATATTTCTATCCCAATGATGTGGATGTGGCAATCCCGTATGTTGCTCCCCTAAACAGAGAGTATGAAGATAAACGTCTCTACGCCTTTCTTGATACTATTGGATCCAAAGTCTGTCGTCAAAAGCTTTTTGCTTTTCAGAAACGGATGCTGAAACACCGCAAAGAGGTTCTTCCTTTGTTGCAGATGTATAGCGACGGTGCAGGTCTGAAGTTTTCTACCCTTACCTTGGAACAGGCCTTTGAATACAGCGTGTTGGAACTGCCTTTTGCCTTTTGGCAATATTATACATCCTGCGATGATATACCTTCTGAATCCGCTTCGCTACTGGCAGCTACGCAATACCTGCTTAAGACAAGCGATATAAAATCGTATAGTGAAGATCATATTGACTATTATTTATCTCACTATTATCAGGCAGCGACCGAGATGGGCTATTACGGTTACCGTACAGAGCTGTTTAAGAATGACCTGAAAGCCCTTCCATTGCAGCCGCATCCTTATGCTGCAATTGTGCCGAAGCGAATTCCGGTACATTTTGACGATACCTTACTGAAAAAAGCAAACGAATGGATTGCGAAAGAAGGCAACCGGATGATCTATATCAATGGATCATTTGATACCTGGAGTGCAACAGGAGTTTCACCTTCCGATAAGGTGGATGCACGGTGGTTTGTACTTAAAGGGAAGAATCACCGCACCGCCCGCTTTGTAAATATGACACCCGACGAAAAAAAGAGTTTTATAACAACGTTGGAGCGATGGGGGATCCCGGTCGCGAATCCGGAGATGAAATAAAGACTTTGAGCAATGAGGCTATCTCAACAATGAGGTAGCCTCATTTTTTTTTGACCTTTCTGAACAATAAGCATGGTATTATTTCTTTGTAGTCGGTAATGCGGGCTCTATTTGTTCGGAGATTCCAATCGAAAAATTTTCTTTGAAGACCTCTGATTGTTGATTTATGCTAAGATTTATGGATACGTTCATGCTAAAAGAGGACGTTTTTGTGCCTGTAAATACAGATTGTCAAATTCATACGTCGATATAAACGGCTTGATGGTCGATCTTATTCGTCTGTTCATCTATTTGATTTTTAAGACTTCAGGTGCCGCTATACCTTTACATCGAATTCAACGGGAAACTGTTCCGGATGGTTTGATCGTCGAATCACAAAATTGTTTTTTTATTGCAAGTTGGTCTTAGGTGCAGAACTGCTATGAGGTATCAGATAAAAGCACTGATGACACAGAGAGGCAAAAAAGATGTGTAGTTGGAACATAATATTTTTGATTGTGTAATAATTTTAATTTGAATGATTATGAAAAAGATTGTATTGGTTTTAGGAATTTTGGTTGCATGTGTAGCTTCCAGTCACGCTATCAATCGTTTTGACGGTGGGGTTATTAAGACGATTAATAACGAAGCTGTGTTTGAACATTTGTCTGCCTATTTGAATATAGATGAAGACCAGGCTGCCGATTTGAAAAATGTGATGGAAGCAACACAAAGCAGCTTGCTATGTGCCGAGAAATCGGGTGATGCTAAGGGCTATGGTAAGGCATTGCATTACAATTTTGCCAGTGCCGCACGTATTCTTACAGCCGACCAATATGCAAAATATTGTTCAATCATTAGATTGACTGTTAAAAACAGATATCAGGATCGTCATTCTTTCTGAAAAGAAGATTCAATCCTAATCTAAAGAGAAAAGAGGCTGTCTCAAAATGGAATTTGAGGCAGCCTCTTGATTTGTGTGGGTTTCAAAGGGTTCTGTTTTATAGTTTTATCGCAAATTTTTTCAACCGTTCGTCGAGCATGTGAGCCGGAATTACCTGCTTGATGCTGTCAGCTACGGCGTTCATCAGTCCTTCGCGTACGTAGTCGTGGCGGATAATCATCGAGATTTCGCGGGTTGCTTCAGGACGCACTATCGGGCGCAGGTTTTTCTTTTGTTCTTCGGTCAGAAAGTCAATGTGTAGCTCTGGAATGATAGTATAGCCGCAGTTGATGTCTACAATTTTTACCAGCGTGTCGATGCTACCGGCCTCGATGGTGGAGGTGTGTACTTTGTGGTCGCAAAAATTGAGTACCTGATTGCGCAGGCAGTGTCCCTCTTCCAATACCCAAAGATTTTCAGTCGGCATATCGGCTGGCGTCAGCTCTTGTTTGCAATAAATCGGATCACCGGGCGATATGTAAGCCACAAATTTTTCGTAGTAAAGTGGTACCTCCAGAATTTTTGGGTTGCTGAGCGGCGTTGCCAGGATGGCCATGTCGATTTCTGCGGCATTCAGTTTTTCGATAATCGTTTCGGTGCGCAGTTCCGTCACCTGTAGTGATATTTCCGGGAAACTTTTTTTGAACGCAGCGATGAATTTCGGCAACAGGTAGGGCGCCACCGTCGGAATCATGGCTAAAGAGAGTGCGCCTGTTAATCCTCCTTTCATAGATACAACATGCTCTTTCAATTGCCGGATATTGAAAAGAATGATTTGTGCCTGTTGCAGGATTTGCTTGCCGGCTTCGGTCGGTTCGATGGGCTGCACCGAACGGTCGAAAATGAGGCAACCCAGTTCGTCTTCCAGTTTCTGAACCATTGTGCTCAGGGTCGGTTGTGTGACCGAACACATCTCCGCTGCCCGTACAAAGTGACGGGTCTTATCTAATGCCAGAATATACTCAAGTTGTTGTAGGGTCATTTTAGTTGAGGTTTAATAACAAGCACACAGAGATCACGGATAATACAGAATTACACTGAACTAAACATCATCAACGTTCTATGCAGATAATAGGATGTGATATTCCGTCTAATCTGTGTATTCTGTGTGCAGACACACTACAAAGATATATAGAATTTATCAATGAATGTATAGAAATTATCTGTTTGACTTATGGGTTTTGGCGCCATAACTTTGCATTAGAAATAACAACGAATAGCAATACAAAATTCATAAACACATAAAAATTACTACTATGTCACAAATTGGAAAACAAATCGTAGATTTCAAAGTACAGGCTTACGTAAACGATAGCTTCAAAGAAGTAACAAAACAGGATGTCTTGGGCAAATGGTCCGTATTTTTCTTCTATCCAGCCGACTTTACTTTTGTTTGTCCTACCGAACTGGAAGACCTTGCCGGTAAATATGCCGATTTTCAGGCTGCTGGTGCTGAGATTTATTCCGTATCAACCGATACCCATTTCGTTCACAAAGCATGGCACGACGCATCTGCTACCATCAAAAAAATTAAGTACCCGATGCTGGCTGATCCCACCGGGGTTCTGGCTCGTGGCTTCGATGTGATGATTGAAGAGGCTGGCCTTGCCGAACGTGGAACCTTTGTGGTGAATCCTCAGGGCGAAATTGTGGCTTACGAAGTGGTTGCGGGCAATATCGGGCGTAATGCCGACGAACTCCTTCGCCGCTTGCAGGCTTTACAATTTGTTGCTGCTCACCCCGCCGATGTTTGTCCTGCAAAATGGAAACAAGGCGATGAAACATTGAAACCCAGCATCGATTTGGTTGGGAAAATCTAACAATTCCTTTATATATTCTCCCGGGGAGAGCTGCTTGTCGGTTCTCCCCGTTAACTTTCAATTGTTATGTTAGAACAAGGCTTAAAAGATCAGATTCGCTCCCTTTTCGGAAACCTGAAATCCGATTTCGTTTTTCGTGCAGAGGTCAGTCCGTCACATCCTTCGCGCAATGAACTGGTCGATCTGTTGGAAGAGGTGGCTTCCTGCTCCGATAACGTCCAATGCGAAATCCTCCCCGGCGACGATTTGAAATTTACCGTTGTGAAAAACGGATTACCCTCCTCTTTTGTGTTTAGGGCAGTTCCGAACGGTCACGAATTCAGTTCGTTGTTGTTGGCGGTGCTCAATTTGGATGGTTTGGGCAAAAATCTTCCCGATGCCTTGATCGAACAGCGAATTAAGAACCTTAAGGGTGAGGTTCATTTGAAAAGCTACATTTCGCTTACGTGTACTAATTGCCCCGATGTGGTGCAGGCACTCAATGTGATGGCAATTTTGAATCCGGCAATCAAGCACGAAATTATTGACGGAGGCATTCATCAGAGTGAAGTGGAAAAGCTCAATATTCAGGCAGTACCTTCAGTCTACCTGAACGGAGAATTATTGCATGTGGGACGTTCTAATTTAGGTGAACTGTTGTCGAAAATAGAGGAGGCTGTCGGTTCTGTACAGGAATCGTCGTCCGCAGCGGTTGATTACGACGTGGTGATAGCGGGCGGTGGTCCTGCCGGAGTGTCGGCAGCCATCTACTCGGCACGAAAAGGATTGAAAGTGGCCATTGTTGCCGATCGCATGGGTGGGCAGGTAACCGAAACGGCAGGAATCGAGAATCTTATTTCTGTTCCGCAAACAACCGGAAATGTATTGGCGGCAAACCTGAAGGAGCACCTTATGGCCTATCCGGTCGATGTGCTGGAAAATCGAAAAATAAACGAAGTCGTTGTTGAAAACGGAGAAAAGTTAGTCAAAACGTCTCTTGGTGAAATCTTAAAAACTCCGGCGTTGATTATTGCTACGGGAGCTAGTTGGCGCAAACTGAATGTGCCGGGCGAGAGCCAGTATATCGGATCGGGCGTGGCGTTCTGTGCGCATTGTGATGGTCCCTTCTACAAAGGGAAAAAGGTTGCCGTTATCGGCGGTGGCAATTCCGGACTCGAAGCAGCCATCGATCTTTCGGCTATCGCAACAGATGTTACGTTGCTCGAATTTGCTGATGAGTTGAAGGGTGATGAGGTGTTGCAGGAAAAGTTGAAAACTATTGCCAATGTGAAAATTATTACCGGAGCACAGACACTCTCGGTGGAGGGTGATGGTGCAAAAGTTACCGGTTTAACGTTCAAACACCGTGGTTCCGGCGAAACAGAATCGCTGGTTGTCGATGGTATTTTTGTTCAGATAGGATTGACGGCCAATAGCGACATCGTAAAAGGACTGGTGCCGTTGAGTCCGACGGGTGAAATAGAAGTGGATGCTCATTGCCGTACCAATATTCCGGGTGTTTATGCTGCCGGTGATGTGTCGGTGGTGCCATTCAAACAAATTGTAATTGCGATGGGTGAAGGTTCGAAAGCGGCTTTGTCGGCTTTTGAAGATAAATTGAAAGATAAGTTACGCTAAATTTAGAAGAGAAAGATAGAGAGTTTGTTATTTGTTAAAGATTGTGTGGTTTAGACTTTACCTTTGAGAAGTGGTACGAACACAAAACCCCCGTGTTCGCTGAAAATAGACTCTGAGTTGGAGATTTTTTCGACCAGAGTCATTTTTTGTGTATAAGCACCACCCACCGGCATCACCAGCTTTCCTCCGGTTTTCAGTTGCTCCAGCAGTCGGGGTGGTATTTCATGCGCTGCTGCCGTGATCAATATCTTATCGAAAGGAGCCTCTTCCGGCCATCCTTCATGCCCATCGCCATAGCGGAGATGAGGTGAATAGCCCAACTCTTTCAATCGTTTGGCGGCCGAATCGTACAATGTTTTCTGACGCTCGATAGAAAAAACCGACGGAGTTATTTCCAGGAGTACGGCGCATTGATATCCCGATCCGGTTCCTATTTCCAGTACTTTGTCATCTTTTTGAATGTCTAGAAGCTGTGTCTGGAAGGCTACCGTGTAGGGTTGCGAAATGGTCTGTCCTGCTGCTATCGGGAATGCATCGTCCTGATAGGCAAAGCCAATATAGCGTTCGTCCATAAAAGCATGACGCGGTACCTGCCGGATTGCCTCCAGCACCCGTTTGTCGGTAATGCCTTTGGCTCTGAGGTTATCCACAAGTATTTGCAGTAGGGTTTTGTATGCGTGATTCGCTGATGTCGGCATAATTATTTGATTACTCTCTCTTGTGCAAAATTAGTGTTGTTGGAATCAATTGATTCCGGCAGAAGAAGTAAAAGGCCTCTGCATGTATAGTACAGAAGCCTTTTGCGTGTAAGAGATTATTTATGGAAAAAAAGCGAATCCTTTTTTCGTCTTCCAGAGGAAATATTTTTCAAACAGAACCTTGCTGAAATCGTACAGCAGGTTGGGCATCATGATGGCAATGGCGCGGGGTTTGAAGAGCCGGTTGCCAACAATGATAACCTCTTTTTTGCCGGCATCCATAATGCAGAGTGCCGGAATATCACCCCAATATTTTTGTTTGAGCTCTTTCCCCTTCTGTACCCTCATAATATTTTCCGCAACCACTTTGCCGGTAATGTCGCTTGGAAATCCGGTTTTGGGAGCTACAAACGGAACCTTGCCTGCATGCCACGGGATGGGAAAGCTAACGGCAATGCCTGCTGCCCAAATGTTTGGGAAGTCGGGATGGCGGTAATCGTTGCCCACCGGGATGAATCCTGTTGGGGTTGCTTTCAATTCCGGACTGTTGCTCACAAAGTCTTCGCCGATAAACTGGGGCATCAGCATCGAGAACTTGTAAGGGAGCACCGTTCCGTCGTTCAGATAAACGTTTTCTGCATCCACTTTATCGATGGCGACTTCGGTGTGGACGTGCATGTTGAAGAGTTTGAAGAAGGTCTTGAACATGGTTTGTCCTCCCGTCATTCCATCCATTCCGAAGTGTCCGAGGTAATGTTCGGGAGTGATCCAGTGGATATCCACTTTGTCGCGGATTTTCTGTTCGCGGCACCATTTTTCAAAATTGAAGAGAAATTCATAGCCGGCACCCATGCACCCGGCGCTTTGCGTGGCTCCGATAACTACCGGCCCGGGATTCTTTTTGAACTCTTCCAGTGCCTGGCGGGTTTTCATTGCTCCCGATGGTGTTCCGATATAGTGTGTGAATTCAGCCACGCCCGGTGCAATGTCGTAATTGACTTTCGGTCCGGTGCATATAACCAGTTGGTCGTAATTGAAGTCGCCGGCAGACGTTTTTACGATTTGTGCATTCGGGTCGACCTGTTGAGCTTCCGCCAAAACAAATTCAATGTCGTGTCGTGTCAATATTTCTTCGCGCGATAAGGTGATATCTTTGATTTCTCGTCGTTTGAAGGGTACCCAAATCAATGAAGGCATAAAGATGAATGCCGGGCTTCGGTCAATGACAATTACCCTGAACTCATTGCCTCCTTTGCGTTTTAATTCCAAAGCGGTAGTAATACCGGCAAAGTTACCGCCTACAATGATTGCTGTC
>JAUZOL010000014.1 GCA_030706455.1 Bacteroidota bacterium | reverse complement strand
GGAATGGATTGTAAAGGACTCCCATAACCAAACCAAAGCCATTGTCAGTTTCCGTCAGCCCGAAATAAGCTGGTGGAGCGATCTGGTTCCGGCACCGGCCGAAACCATCGACCTGACCCTTTTCCCTGATGGCGTGCACGAAGTTAAATTTTCAGCTTACGACATGTTTTCACCTGCTCGCCACGATGCTTTTGCGTTGGCATTGGTAGAAAGAAACGACCAACCTAACCGTGTGACCTGTTCGCTGAAAGCCAAAGCCGATGAATGCTTTGTCGGTACCGGCGAGCGTTTTGCCAAGATGGATCTCTCGGGACGGACATTTCAACTGCGCAATCAGGACGGACAAGGCGTCAATAATCGTCGTGCATACAAGAATATTCCGTTCTATCTTTCGAGCGAACATTACGGATTGTTTCTGCATACCACGTCGTTTGCCAAATTCTCGCTGGCCGATCATTCTACCCGTTCGGCACAGGTGTTGGTGGAAGAGCCGGTGCTGGATTTGTTCTTCATTGGGGGCGATACTGCTGAGCAGATCCTTTTCGGCTATCGTCAACTGACCGGCTTCCCAACTATGCCTCCGCTCTGGAGTTTCGGAACGTGGATGAGCCGCATGACCTATTTCTCTGCCGACGAGGTGAACGATATTTGTCACCGGATGCGCAAAGAGGGCTATCCCTGCGATGTGATTCACCTGGATACCGGCTGGTTCAAAACCGACTGGCTCTGCGAGTGGAAGTTCAATGACGAGCGCTTTCCCGACCCGAAAAAATTTATCAGCGATCTGAAGAAGGACGGCTACCGTGTGAGTTTATGGCAATTGCCCTACATTTCTTACAACGCAGAGCAATACGAAGAGGCCAACGCCAACGACTATATCAGCAAAAGCGAACGGAAGATTTCCGGTTCGTCTAATTTCAGTATGGAAGATTACGCCGGAACCATCGACTTTACTTACGACAAGGCGACCGAATGGTACAAAGACCTGCTGAAAAAGCTGCTCGATATGGGTGTTGTTTGCATTAAAACCGATTTTGGCGAAGATATTCACCTAGATGCCGAATACCATTCGATGACACCCGAAAAATTGCATAATCTTTACCCATTGTTGTACCAAAAAGCAGCTTACGAAATCACCAAAGAGGTGACGGGCGACGGCATTGTGTGGGCGCGTGCCGGATGGGCGGGTTGCCAGCGCTATCCCCTTCATTGGGGCGGCGATTCGGCTTGCTCGTGGGACGGCTTGGCCGGTTCGTTGAAAGGTGGCTTGCACATCGGACTGTCGGGTTTTGGCTTCTGGAGTCACGATGTACCGGGTTTTCACGGCGTACCCAATTTCATGAATTCGGTATTGCCCGACGATATTTACGTGCGCTGGACACAGTTCGGTGTCTTTTCGTCGCACCTGCGCTACCATGGTTCGCACGAACGCGAGCCCTGGCACTATCCTGCCATTGCACCAATCGTGAAGAAATGGTTGCAACTCCGTTACCGCTTGATTCCCTACATTCTGGAACATAGCGAAAAAGTAACGCATACCGGTTATCCGGTTTTGCGGGCGCTGTTATTCCATCATCCCGAAGATAAAACCTGCTGGCACATTGAAGATCAGTACTATTTTGGAGATGACATGCTGGTGGCTCCGGTAATGAATTCGGAAAACCGTCGGGATATTTATTTGCCCGAAGGCAAGTGGGTGAACTTTTTTACCGGCGAAATACTGGAAGGAGAACGCTGGCTGCGCAACGTGGAAGTGCCACTGGATCAGATGCCGGTTTACGTGAAATACGGTGCCGAAATTCCGGTTTATCCCGAAAATGTGAACTGCACCGATGAAATGGATATGACGAAAGTGGTAAAAATTCGCTTTGATGAAAACTATAATACTATTGCCTAAACACAAAGACACAGAGACACAAAGGCTTTTGAATAACATTTCGTGTCTTTGAGCCTTTGTGTTGAAAATCAGATTTATGAAAACCTGGAAAACTAACTTTGAAGAAACCAAGCAGCACTACCTCAACTGGTGGAACCATAAAGGCATTGTGCTGACCATGTGGGAACACCTGCAAAAAGATGGAGCGCCGTATGCTGACGTGGCTGCACCGGCTCCGCATAAAGATATGAATCAGTTTTGGTTCGATCCGCAGTGGCGTGCCGACTACCTGCACTATACCATGTCGCGCAATTCGTATATGGCCGATATTCTGCCGGTTGCCAATACGCAACTCGGGCCAGGTTCGCTGGCAGCTACTATTGGTGCCGATCTTGAAGGGCGTGAAGATACCATCTGGATCAGAGAAAATGCAGGTTTCGACGGCAATATCCGCTTCGACGAAAATAATAAGTGGTACCAACTGCACCTCGACCTGCTGAATGCCTGCAAGGCGAAAGCGCAAGGCAACTATCTGATCGGTTGTCCCGACCTGGTGGAAGGACTCGATACGTTAGCCAGTCTGAAAGGACCGGACAACGTACTGATGGATATGATCCTAGATCCTGATAAAACATTGGAGCAGTTGCAGGCCATCAACGATGTCTATTTCAAGGTATTCGACGATATTTACGACATTATCAACGTGGACGGCGAGATGGCGTTTTGCTATTTTTCCATCTGGGGACCGGCTAAAACGTCCAAGTTGCAGTGCGATATCTCGATCATGATTTCACCGGAAGATTTTCGGACATTTGCTCTGCCATTTTTGAAACAGCAATGCGACAAGATCGATTATACGCTCTATCACCTCGACGGGGTGGATGCCATCCGTCATTTGGATGCTTTACTGGAGATTGAAAATCTGAATGCCATTCAGTGGACGCCGGGCTACGGTCAGCCGCAGGGAGGCAGTCCGCAGTGGTACGCCCTGTACAAAAAGATTCTGGCCGGTGGTAAATCGGTGATGGCCAACTGGGTGACACTCGATGAATTGCAACCGCTACTCGATAATGTTGGCAATCAGGGCTTGCATATCAATGTCGATTTCAAATCGGAGAAAGAGATAGAACAAGCATTGAAAATTGTAGAAAAGTACAGATAAAATTCTGAACCTTGAATCATACAATGGAAAAGCTGATTGTTACTTTATTGATGGGTCTTTTGCTAATTCCCGGCTTGACTGTGGCACAAAAGAGCAAAATGGAGCTTAAAGGGATTCCCTTTCCTCTAGAGATTAAGAACTGTCCGGTTGCGTGTTCGATAACGGGAGATTCGATTTTGGAACTTGCAGCAGCAGGCAAAACCAATTTATTTGTCAGTCCAAGTGGAAGATACAACGTGCAGAATGCTCCGATGGTACTTTTTACTCCCGATTCAGACTTTACGTTTGTGGCCAGAGCGACGGGAAATCTGGAGGCAGTATATGATGTGGCGGCGCTGGTATTATACCAGGATTCAGCGTATTGGGCAAAATTTTGTTTTGAAAATTCGGTCAGTAAGCAACCGACTATCGTGTCGGTTGTGACCCGTAACTATTCGGATGATTGTAATTCTATCACGGTTGGTGATAGTTTTGCTTATTTGGCTGTTATCAAGAAAGGGTTAGAGGTATCATTCCACTACTCGGCCGATGGCAAGCAATGGCGAATGATTCGTAATTTCCGCCTTGAAACAGGAAAGAACCTGAAGATAGGTTTTGCCGTTCATGGGTCGCGAGGTGACGGTTTCAAAGCCCGGTTTTCGCAAATCAGATATTTGCCGACGGTTCCGAAAGATTTGAGAACATTTTAAGAGAACGATGAATATAACCTTAAACACTAAACCAAAATATCAATGGGAAACATTTTGAGCAGTCTCCAGAGCCTCGATTTTGTGATTATCGCCGTCTACATGGCAACTTTGATCTTTATCGGCTACTGGGTGAGTTTTGTAAAGAAGAAAAAAGAGAACGAGAATATGTTTCTCGCCGAACACTCGCTGACCTGGCCTTCCATTGGTCTCAACATGTGGGGAACCAACGTTGGACCCTCCATGTTGTTAGCCTCGGCAAGCGCCGGATACACTACGGGTATCGTGTCGGGAAATTTTGCATGGTATGCGTTCATTTTTATATTGATGCTGGCGGTGGTTTTTGCGCCGCGTTACATCGGTGCTAAAGTTTCTACTTTGCCTGAATACATGGGCAAGCGGTTTGGACAATCGACCCGCCACCTGTTGGCATGGTACACGCTGATCACAATTCTGATTTCTTGGCTGTCGCTGGGATTGTTTGCCGGCGGAATCATGGTGAAGCAATTACTCGGTATTCCGATGTGGTCATCCATCATTATTATGGTGGTGCTGGCAACTTTGCTGACGGCTGCCGGAGGTTTGAAAGCGATTGCATATACCAGTGTTTTCCAGATGATTTTGCTGATCATTGTCTCGCTTACGTTGACATTGATCGGACTCGATAAAGTGGGCGGTCCTTCGGAACTGTTTCGTCAGACGCCGGGACACTACTGGCAGATGTTTTTGCCCAACTCGGATAAGGATTTTCCGTGGTTGGCGATCATTCTGGGTTACCCTATCATGGGTGTCTGGTTCTGGTGTACCGAGCAGTCGATGGTGCAGTCGGTACTCGGAGCGAAAAACCTGAAACAGGGACAATTGGGCGCTAGTTTCATAGGTTGGTTGAAGATTCTGGATGTACCTTTGTTTATCCTGCCGGGGGTAATTTGCTTTGTGCTTTATCCACATTTGGCAAATCCGGATGCAGCGTATCTCACACTGGTCACCAATATTTTCCCGATGGGGATGAAAGGGTTGATTATTGTGGTACTGATGGCGGCCTTGATTGGAAATGTAGGTTCGTCGCTCAACTCGGTGAGTACGGTTTACACGATGGATATTTACCTGAAGAAGCATAAACCGAATGCAACTACCGCCGATATCATCCGAATCGGACGTTGGGTGACGGTGGTAAGCGCCATAGTTTCGGTGGTCATTGCGTTAGCTATCGATGGCATCAAAGGGTTGAACCTGTTCAATGTTTTCCAGTCGGTGCTGGGTTTTCTGGCTCCTCCGATGTCGGTAGCATTTTTGTTTGCCGTACTGTGGACGAAAACTTCGCGTCGCGCCATTAACTGGGTCTTGTCGGCAGGAACGCTGGTATGCCTGACGATCGGGGTTTTGTTTTACATGAAACTGATTTTCGCCAATTTGCACTTTTTGTACCTGTCGTTCTTTTTGTTTGTGGGACTGTCGCTTTTCACGGTCGTTTATTCACTCATGGACAAACGTGCCGAAGATCACGAAAACACGCTGGACTACAAACCGATCAAAGTATCGAATACGGTGAAAATTGCCTGGGCGCTTTTGATCGTAGTGATGGTGGCGCTGTACCTGTTTTTTAATTGACACAAGTAGTCGAAAGTGATTTGTTTTGAGATGATTGCAACCAAATTATTTAAAGAGTATGAAGATAGATAAGGTTTTCAGCTTGACTTGCATTATGTCGTTGCTCTTTGTTGTTGTAAACGCTCAAAATAACTTTGATAGCCAGAGGTATATCGAACTTCGTAATTTTTCGGACAAAGGGTTTTTTGATGGGACCCGTAATATCAAAATCTGCTTGCCGCCAGATTATCATAACAGTCAGGAACGGTACCGGGTTATTTATTTTTTCGATGGTAAAAGAGTGCTTTCAGGCAGCCAGAATAATCCGCAAACAATGGCTCCTGATTTTTACCAAAATGAACTATTGAAAGATGGACTGATTTATCCGGCAATTTTGGTGGCGATGAATGATAACGGCCATCGAACTAAAGATCTAACCCCAACAAAAGGACTCCTTGAAACGGAAGAGGGTGGTGATCTGGATAAATATTTTGATTTTGTGGCGAAAGTGTTGAAGCCATATATTGATTCTCATTTCAGAACAAAAACGGAAGCTGCATATACCGGTATAGCCGGACACTCTTATGGAGGGCTTGCTGCTGCCTGGTTAGCTTATATGCATCCTGAGGTTTTTGGTATGGCTGGTGTTATGAGTCCATCTCTGTGGTGGGATAATCACCTTTTGATTACAAAAATAGCGGCTTCGAAATACAATAAGCCCAAACCGAAGTTTTGGGTTATGTCTGCCGATGTGAATGATCCGGAGATGTGGCAGGATGTGCGTACAATGATGAATGCCCTTAAAGAAAAGGGATGGAAAGAGGGGATAAATTTATCGTATAAACATGCGTACGGAGGGTTACATGACATTCAATCGAGTAACAGTCAGATGAGAAATATGCTCTATTTTTTGTTGGGCAAAGGAAAACCGAAATTAATAGACGCTTCGGTGAAGAGCATTTTGGCGGAACAACCCGTAATGCTAGACCTTGAATCGTTGGGAGAAAAAGCCTGCGTTCTTCTTGAACTTCAGTATTCCAACGGATACAGTACGAATGCGATTAGCGTGCAATATAAGATCGAAAATAAGAACATAGCCCGTATTGGCAATGAAAAGAATGGCGAAATTCTTCCGATATCTGCCGGAACAACCCGTCTTTGGATGAGCAATGGCAAAGCGAAGGCTTCGATCAACATAAAAAGCTTTGATTGCAGCCATCATGAAAAGTATACATTAGAGAAGAGTAACGCGAAGGTGAATATAGACGGTCGGCTCAATGATTGGGAGCCTCTGAAATATTCGTGCATCAATGAAAAAGATAAATCTGTTCGCTATAAATTCGACCTGAAATATGATGACAATTTTCTGTACATAGCCATCAAAGTGTTTGATCATTCTGTTTCTTTAGATAGTACCGACGGTTTTAAAAAGCGTGACCGTATTGTGCTCAGTGTAGATGCACAAAAAGAACCGATGCGATCCTTGAGCAAAGGATTGTCTCCCTGGAGTAGTTTTCTTCAGATAGGAATGGCTCCCGGAAAGACGGCAGATAAAATGTCGCTTGAACGTGTGTCGTTCGGGAAAAAACTTCCCGTTGGGTTGAAGGCAATTAGTATTATTGATACGGATGGCTATCTGTCGGAAGTGGCAATACCATTGAGTTACATAAAAGAAAAACAGGGAGAGAACTGGGATGGAATAAGACTGAATATATATCAAAAAAAGGTGAATCCGGCCGATGGGTCAAATAGTCGGTTCTACTGGCGACCCGATTGGAAAAGTAAGGAGAGCTATTATGGTTCGGGGTCATTCGTGAAGATGTAGCAAATAATGCCCACTGGGTAGAAACGCAACATTTGTTTACCCTATATTTATAATTGTATTTTGAGATTTAACACTAAACAAAAATAGAAACACATGAATCAGGAATTATTACAAAAATTATCCGAATGTGTGGAGTTCGGAAAAATTAATCTGGCATCGCCATATCCTCCTAATATGAAAGGACAACCGGGTGCCGATGAGTATGCGAAACAAGCTTTGGAAGCAGGTGCAACTCCAGGTGCAATTTTGGATGAGTTGGTTGCAGCTATGGGTAAAGTTGGTCAGAAATTCAGCGAAAATAAAATTTTCGTTCCGCAAATGTTGTTGTCGGCCAAGGCAATGAGTGCTGCAATGGCGCATCTGAAACCGTTCTTTGCAAGCGGAGCCGTTCAGCGCAAAGGAACATTCATTATCGGAACCGTATTCGGCGATTTGCACGACATAGGCAAAAACCTGGTTGCCATGATGGTAGAGGGTGCAGGTTGGGAAGTAATTGATTTGGGTATTGACGTGAAGATCGAAAAATTTGTGGAAGCTGTACAGCAACATCCGGGTGCTGCACTCGGTATCTCGGCGCTGTTGACAACCACGATGGTGAATATCCAACCGGTGATCGAAGCGGTAAAAGCTGTATCGCCCGATACCAAAATTATTGTGGGAGGAGCGCCTCTTTCAGCCGAGTTTGCAGCATCTATCGGTGCCGACGCCTATGGCAAAACACCGCAGGACGACATCGTCTGGCTGGATACATTGATTGCTTAATATTTACGATTGACAATTTACAAAGTACGATTTAGAGTCTGCCCAACGAATTTATTTCACAGGCGTAGTCTTTAATCTTTGCTCTAATATCTAAAAAATGAAATCCTGGATCGATTCCATTCTTACAAGTAAACAACGAATTGCCCTGCCTATTATGACCCACCCGGGCATTGAGGCTATCGGCAAAACAGTGAAAGAAGCCGTTAGTGACGGACAAGTACATTACGAGGCAATTAAAGCCGTTGCGGAGCAGTTTTCAATGTCGGCCTGCACTTCCATTATGGATTTGACTGTGGAGGCGGAAGCTTTTGGAGCAACCATCAATCTACCTGACAATGAAGTGCCTACGGTAACCGGGCGTCTGGTTTCGGATGCAGCCTCTATTGCTGCGCTTGAAGTGCCATCACTTGATAAAGGTCGTGTGCCGGCTTACCTGCTGGCCAACAAACTGGCCGCCGAAAATACCACCGACAAACCGGTCTTTTCGGGTTGCATCGGACCTTTCTCTCTGGCAGGCCGACTGTACGACATGTCGGAAATTATGGTGGGCATCTACATCGAACCCGATGCCATCAACGAACTGTTGTCGAAATGTACACAGTTTTTGATTGACTATTGCCGGGCTTTGAAGGCAAGCGGAACACAGGGTGTGGTGATGGCCGAACCTGCTGCCGGCTTATTGTCGAACGAAGATTGTCAGATGTATTCATCGGAGTATGTAAAACAGATTGTTGAGGCTGTGCAGGACGACAATTTTACTGTAATTTTGCACAACTGCGGCAACACGGGTCATTGCACGGAAGCGATGCTGGCAACCGGCGCACGGGCACTCCATTTTGGTAATAAAATCGACATGGTGCAGGCCTTGAACGATTGTCCTTCGGATGTGATCGTGATGGGAAATCTCGATCCGGTGGGAGTGTTCAAAATGGGGACTCCGGACGAGGTGCATGCCCAGACCAAAGGACTGCTCGAAAAGACGGCGAACTATGCCAATTTCGTGATTTCGTCGGGCTGCGACATTCCTCCGCATGCTTCCAATGCCAATATAGAGGCATTTTTCGGGGCGGTAAAAGAATATAATACAGGCAGATAGTGTTATCGTAGAGCCGCAATGCATTGCGGCTTTACACATGTTATAGTTCACAATGCAACAAACAGAATTTCAAACATACCCATTTGCTTTTGAGGAGGTTTGTCCCTCGCTGGAGGAGATCTGCGAGTTCCTGAAACTCGATCCGGCAGAAGAGGAGCATCCCGCCCTTGTTTTTATTGATGAAGTTTTGCCGGAGTTGCATGCGAACAAAAATATTCGGGGGGGGTATAAAATTCTGCCTGTTGATGAACTGAGCGTAAAAAAAGGAAGCATTGTTGTTTCTGAAATAGAATTGCAACTGGAACGTCAGGTGTGCGGCTATCTGAAAGGCTCGGACTTTGCGGCCTTGTTTGTTTGCACCGCAGGGAGTCTGTTTACGGAACTGACGCACCACTTTAACAGTCGCGGTGATTTGCTGGAAGCCTATATTGTAGATGCTATCGGATCACTGACGGTGGAAAAGGCGATGGATAAAATTCAGTTTGCATTGAAGCAAAAGGCTTCTCTCTGGCAGATGGAAATCAGTAATCGCTACAGTCCAGGCTATTGCGAATGGCACCTCTCGTCGCAGCAGGCTCTTTTCGGGCTGATTGGAGAGAATCCCAGCGGAGTATCGCTCACTGACTCCTGCCTGATGCAACCGATCAAATCGGTAAGCGGCATTATCGGTATTGGTAAAACCGTGACCCGCAAAGAGTACGGTTGTGTTGTTTGTCAAAATGAAAGCTGTATTTACCGGAAGATAAAACAGCAAATTTGAATCTGATAAACCGCAAAGTGCGCTAAGATGCCGCGAAGAACACTAAGGTTTTTTCTTTGCGTTTCTCTGAGAAAATCTTTGCGCTCTCTGCGGTAAAAACAGATTCAGATTTCAATCGTAAATGAATAAATTGTAAATTTAATATATGAAGTCCTTCTTTCTTGCCGGTTTTATGCTGGCATCGGTTTCGCTTTTTGCAACTAATATCTATGTCTCTCCTTCGGGCAATGATGCTGCCGATGGTAGCATTTCCGCACCCAAAGCCACGCTCTCTGCGGCTTTGCGCGATGTCCGCAACCTGCGTCGTTTGCAGAAAGTAGCCAAAGATGAGGCGATTCATATAATTCTCAAAGGAGGAACTTATTTCCAGTACGAACCTGTTTTCGTTCGTCCCGAAGACAACGGAACGGAGAGCAGTCCTACCATCATCGAAGCGGCTGCCGGCGAATTGCCGGTGCTGAGCGGAGGAATGAAAGTGAGCGGCTGGAAAAAGCAGGGAAAATTCTGGGTGGCCGATGTTCCTGACTTTAACGGTATTCGTCTTAATTTTCGTCAGTTGTGGGTGAATGGTGCTAAAGCTGTTCGTGCCCGTGATGTGGCCGATTTTACCAAAATGAATACCATTTTGAAAAACGACAAAAAACATCAAACTCTGTGGGTGCCGGCATCGGCAGTCAGAACAATTGGTAAAGCACCTCATGCCGAACTGGTCATTCACCAGATGTGGGGAGTGGCCAACCTGCGTATCAAATCGATTGTTGTTCACGGAGATTCGGCCGGCGTGAAATTCCATAATCCTGAGTCGCGTATTCAGTTTGAACATCCGTGGCCTTCGCCTACCGTTGGCAAACCGTTCAACAATTCGGCGTTTTACCTGACCAATGCCATTCAACTGCTTGATCAACCGGGTGAGTGGTTCTATGACCAGGACAAGGCCAAGCTGTATTACATTCCGCGAGCCGGAGAAGACATGCGTACAGCCGAAGCTGTTGTGCCGGCTATTGAAACGCTGGTTACTGTAGAAGGAACCCTTGAAAAACCGGTTCAATATATTCAGTTCAAAGATATTGCATTTAATCACACTACATGGACACGCCCATCGGAAAAAGGACATGTGCCCCTGCAGTCGGGGATGTTTTTTTACGATGCCTACAGGATCGATCCTCCGGGCGCTTTGGACAACGAAAACCGCGGACTTGAAAATCAGGCCTGGTTGGGTCGCCAACCGGCTGCCGTGATGATGAACAATGTGCATAATATTTCCGTAAGCGGGTGTCGTTTCGAACATCTTGGTGCTGCGGGTATCGACATGGTTACGGGTTGCCAGTTTACCAATCTGGAAGGCTGCCTTTTCCGCGACATTGCTGCAAATGGCATCGTTACCGGCTTTATGGGAAGTAAAACACTGGAGGCGCATCTTCCGTACGATCCGATGGATGAACGGGAACTTTGTGCCGGTCAGCGCATTGCTAATAACTATGTAACCGACGTGGCAAACGAAGACTGGTCGTGCGCGGGTATTGCCGCTGGTTTTGTGCGAAACATTGCCATTGAGCACAACGAGTTGTACGATATTCCTTACATGGGCATCAGTCTTGGCTGGGCATGGAGCAAGAGTGTGAACTGTATGCGCAACAACCGTGTGTATGCCAACTATATCCATCATTTTGCAACGAAAGAATCGGATGTGGCCGGCATCTACACCTTGTCGGTACAGCCTCGCACCATGGTGACCGAAAACGTGGTGGACAGTTGCGTGGTGCCGCCGTTTGTACACGATCCCGACCACTGGTTCTACCTCTATACCGATGAAGGGTCGTCGTTTATCACCATGAAAGATAACTGGACACCGACGGAGAAATATCTGAAGAATGCCAACGGACCGGGCAATACCTGGGAGAACAACGGTCTTCAGGTTTCCGATTCGATCAAAAATCGCGCGGGACTGGAACAGAAATATTTGTATTTGAAGAAATTGTAAAAAATCAATTCTTATGATGCCTGATATCTTATACCATTATTGTGATGTTTCAACATTTATGAAAATTGTTGAATCAAGAGAACTGTGGCTATCTAATGCCACCAAGATGAATGATTACCTTGAGACTGTTTGGATAAACCATATAATTGATAAATCATTACAGTCTATTGAGCAACCGAAGTATAAAGAATTTACTGAACAATTTGTAATACATTATAATGCTAACCAATCATCAGTGCGACCTTACATCTTTTGTCTGTCCGCTGATGGAGATATGCTCAGTCAATGGAGGGGGTATGCTGATGATGGGCGAGGAATTGCAATTGGTATTTCTACAAAGCAACTAAATATCGAAATGAAGTTGCCATATACAGGAGTCAATAGTAATCTTTCAACAGGGTTATTTCCTTGTGTTTATGATGAAATTGCTCAAGGAGAGCTTGTTAGGAAGGTTTTAAGTCAAGGAATCGAAATTTACAATAAAAATCCTCAAGATCCTAGAAATGTTGGAACTAGCTTAATAGAAACAGCTCCTCGATTAAGAATGTTTTCTTTTGTATTTAAGAATCCGAGCTTTGCTGAAGAAATGGAATGGAGGATAATTCATACTCCCATGATACTTGCAAAGGAAAATGATTTTACTTATTGGGGAAGTAATTCGGAAGTTTTCTTTAGAAATAGAGGCAATGATATTGTCTCTTATTTCAAATATGATTTAAAATCAATATTCAATACAGATTTGATTCCAGAAATTATACTTGGGCCTAAGAGTTCAATCGAACAGAATGATTTTAGATTATACCTTCAGGCCAATAATTTATGCAAAACGGTTGTAAAATACTCAAAATCAACATATAGATAATATCCATGAGTACTCTTATTCGTAACTATTTTCAAAAGTCACCTTATGTAAAATTCAGGGGGCTTCTCTTCTTTCTCTTTTTAGCCATTGCCGCTCAAACCCTTTTTGCTGAAAAAGTGGCAACCTGGATCTACTATCCGGGCGATTTTGAGATCTGGTTGAGTAACAACGTGCAGAACCGTCGTACTGCCCGCGGCGCTTTCTTCCCTCCGTTCTGGAAGGTAGACAGCCACTACGTGTTGGTGGAGTTCTCTAAAAAACTTGACCTGACGGCTCCCGAAACCGTTTCGTTGAAGGTGGAAGGGCGTTACAACGTGAAGCTCGACGGCAATATGCTGTTCGGTTTTCCCGACAAAGTGACTATTCCGGCAGGCAAGCACTCGCTCAATATCAAAGTGTTCAATCAGGCTACCGTTCCTTCCATTTACGTCAATGGGCCGACCATCAAGTCGGACGGTTCGTGGAAGGTGACCTACGAGGATAAGGAGTGGATTGACGAATCGGGCAAGGCTTCCGATACTTCGTCGGGCACGCTCTACCTGGATGCCGCTTCGTGGAATTTCAATTCGCCCGATGCTCCTCCGTCGACTTTCAAACTGGCAACCAAACCCCAACCGGCTGTTTCGCACAAACAGGTAGGCAAAGGGGTGTTGTACGATTTCGGCAAGGAGACTTTCGGTTATCCCAAATTCAACGGACTGAAAGGCAAAGGAATGCTCAGCGTCTACTACGGCGAATCGCCCGAGGAGGCTCTTTCGGTCGACAGTTGTGAAACGCTGGATCATCTCACCATCGATCAACCGGCGGCAAAAGATTACACGGTCGATCTCTCGAAGGCGTTCCGCTACGTTTACGTGGAAAAGGACAACGCGCTCTCGTACGATTCATTGTCGATGCAATATGAATACCTGCCGCTGGAGTACAAAGGCACTTTCCGTTGCAACGATCCACTGATCAACAAAATGTGGGATGTGGGCACCTACACGTTGCACCTCACCACCCGTGAGTTTTTCATCGACGGCATCAAACGCGACCGCTGGTTGTGGAGTGGCGACGCTTACCAGAGCTACCTGATGAACTACTACTCGTTCTTCGATCCCGATGCGGTGAGCCGTACCATTTTTGCACTGCGCGGTAAAGATCCGGTAACCAGCCACGTCAATACCATCATGGACTATACGTTCTACTGGTTCATGAGCATTTACGATTACTATCAATACACCGGAAACAAGAAGATCATCGAACAGCTTTACCCGCGCATGAAGAGCCTGATGGATTTCTGCCTCTCGCGTCGCGATGCCGACGGAATGATGGAGGGCAAGGCCGGCGACTGGGTGTTTATCGACTGGGCTGATTTCAAAATGAGCAAAGCCGGACAGGTGAGTTTCGAACAACTCCTCTTCTGCCGTAGCCTCGAAACGATGGCCTTGTGTTCCAATTTGTTGAACAACAAGCAGGATGCCGACAGTTACACCAAACTGGCAACTGACCTGAAGGCAAAACTCTTACCGGCGTTTTGGTCGGATAAAGCCGGTGCTTTTGTGCACAACCGCGAAAACGGTCAGCAAAGCGCGCAGGTAACTCCGTTTACCAATATGTTTGCCGTGTTGTTTGGCTATCTCGATAAAACAAAGACGGAAGCGGTGAAACAAAACGTCTTGCTTAATCCGCAAGCGTTGAAAATTACCACTCCGTACATGCGTTTCTACGAGCTGGAAGCCTTGTGTGCGTTGGGCGAACAGAAGCATGTTTTGAAAGAGATGCGGGATTACTGGGGAGGAATGATTAAACTTGGCGCCACCACTTTCTGGGAAAAATACAATCCGGAACGCACCAACCAGACAGCAATGTACGGACGTCCTTTCGGCAATAGTTTCTGCCATGCCTGGGGTGCCAGTCCTATTTACCTGTTGGGTAAATATTACCTGGGCGTGAAACCGACATCGCCGGGTTACAAAACCTACGATATCGAACCGAGCCTTGGCGACTTGCAATGGATGGAAGGCGATGTGCCGACACCCAACGGCAAGGTGCATCTCTATTTCAATACAAAGGAAATCAGGGTGAAGGCGGACGAAGGAGTGGGTACGCTCCGTTTCTCCAGCAAGGCGAAACCCTACTGTAAAGAGGGTGCGATTGTTGCCAAAGGAGGCAATAAATACGAACTGGAGATTCAGGCCGGGAAAGAATATAACGTGAAGTATAAATAAACAGACTCTCCTTGAAGAGGCTGTATCAAAAGGAACATTGATTTTATAATAACTTACGAATGGCAAGAAGGTCTTTGTTTTTTTTACCCCAAACCCCTGAAGGGGCTACAAATCTGCTGTTTTTATTGGCGTAAAAGTCCCCTTTAGGGGAATCGAAGATCAGCGCAGCTAAATAGGGGTAGAGCGATGAGATAGCCATTCAGTTTATAAGTTTATCAATAGTAATACTGATTTTGATACAGTCTTCTAAATCTGGGTGTGAGGGAAAAATGATGTTAATAGTATAATTGAATTTATGCAGATTCTTCCCCCTCTCTTTCGGAGAGGGGAAGGGGGAGAGGTCGAAAAGCAATAATAGTGTTTTTTATGAGCAAAAAAAGATTACAGATTGTAGTATGTATGCTGATCGGAGCGGTAGCTGTTTCGACGGCACAGAACAAGAGTTTGGTCAACACTTCGCAGAGTCCTTACGCGAAGCTGATTGGAGTAAACATGGGCGATGTGCATTGGACGAATGGTTTTTGGGCCGATCGTTTCGAGGTGTGCCGCACCTCCATGTCGCCTAAGTTGTTGAAAACCTATATGGATCCGAAACTGGGTCATGCTATTCAGAATTTTCAGATCGCAGCCGGGCAGGATACAGGGCGCTTTGTAGGTCCTTCTTTTCAGGACGGCGATTTTTATAAGGAGTTCGAGAGCTTGGTAAGCCTCTATGCGCAGACCGGCGATAAAAAACTTGACCAGCTGATGGACGAGATTATTCCGGTGATTGTGAAAGCGCAACGTACCGATGGTTATATTCACACACCGACGATTATTGCCCAACGAAACAACCCGAAAGAGGCAGGAGCATTTGCCGACCGCCTCAATTTCGAGACCTACAACATGGGACACCTGATGACCACCGCATGTCTGCACTACCGCGCTACGGGGAAACGTACCTTGCTCGATGCGGCTATCAAGGCAGCTGATTTCCTCTACGATTTTTACAAAAAAGCTTCGCCCGAACTGGCGCGTAATGCCATCTGTCCGTCGCACTACATGGGTGTGGTGGAGATGTACCGTACTACCCGCGATCCGAAATATCTGGAACTGTCGAAGAGTCTGATTGATATACGCGGCATGATGAAAGAGGGCACCGACGACAATCAGGATCGGGTGCCATTCCGTCAGCAAACCAAGGCGATGGGCCATGCCGTGCGTGCCAACTACCTCTATGCCGGGGTAGCCGATGTGTTTGCCGAAACGGGTGACACCACGCTGCTTCGTCCGTTGAACCTGATTTGGAACAATATGGTGGATACCAAAATGTATATCACCGGAGGGTGTGGCGCGCTCTACGACGGTGTTTCTCCTTACGGAACTTCTTACAATCCGGTTGAAATTCAGAAAACGCATCAATCTTTCGGCCGTGACTACCAGTTGCCCAACATGACGGCTTACAACGAAACTTGCGCTAATATCGGGAATCTGTTGTTCAACTGGCGCATGTTACAAATTACCGGTGATGCCAAATATGCCGATGTGGTAGAACTGGTTTTGTACAACAGTCTTTTGTCGGGCGTGAGTCTCGATGGGGTAGATTTTTGCTACACCAATCCTTTGAGTCAGTCTACCAATTTCCCGTACAAAATGCGCTGGATGGGAGGCCGCATTCCGTATATTGCTTTGTCCAACTGCTGTCCTCCGAACACTACCCGTACTGTTTCCGAGGTGCAGGATTATGCTTACAACCTTTCCAAAGAAGGTTTGTGGGTGAATCTCTACGGTGGCAACGAGATTAATACCACGCTCGAAAACGGCGAGAAAGTTCAGGTTGCTCAAACTACCGATTATCCCTGGGATGGCGCGGTTTCGCTTGAAGTGAAGAAAGCTCCCAAGAAACCATTCGCGCTGTTTGTCCGCATTCCGGGCTGGTGCAAGGGTGCCTCCCTTACGGTGAATGGTAAGGAAGAGCAAACGAATTTGGCCTCTTGTTCGTATGTGAAATTGGAAAGAAATTGGAAAGCTGGCGATAAGGTGGAACTCAATTTGCCGATGGAAGCCAAACTGATGGAGGCCAATCCGCTGGTGGAAGAGTCGCGCAATCAGGTAGCCGTGAAACGTGGTCCGGTGGTGTATTGCATGGAAGGTGTCGATTTGCCGGGCAACAATATCTTTGGTGTGACCTTGCCGTCCGATATTAAGTTTACACCCAAACCGGTTGAAATTGACGGTGCAAAACTGGTTGCCCTGGAAGGAAAAGCCTCTGTGGAAAATGCCGGTGACTGGAGCAATACCCTTTACCGTGAAGTGTCGCCGTTGAAGAAAGAAGTTTCGATTCAGTTGATTCCTTATTTTGCATGGGGCAACCGCGGTCAGGGCGACATGACCGTTTGGATGAATTTGCTGAGAAAATAAAATCAATGTGCCAATTGAATCTGACAAACCGCAAAGTTCTCTAAGATAGCGCGAAGAACGCCAAGTTTTTTCTTTGCGAAAATCTTTGCGATCTCTGCGGTAAAAACAGATTCAGGTTTCAATGGTAAATCGTAAATGAATAAATTGTAAATCAATAATATGTCTTTTAAGTCAAATCCCTTGTTGGGGAACAAAATACTGCCGGTCGATATCGTGTTGGCACCGGAGTGGTGGAATAAAAACGAAGGAATTACCTTCGACCGCGATTTCTTTTTCAATCCGTTGAAGCGGGTGGAAGAGGAGCAACACATGGAGAAAGTGTTGTATGATCGTTGGGGGAAATATGGTCTGGGCGAATTTCGCAACGAAGCGCGTCCCGAGATTGGGGCGGTGCACCTGGCTTCCGGCTTTTTACTGTCGGAAATGCTCGGTTGCACGGTCAATTACACCGATTCGCATCCACCACAGGTAGTTGCGCTTCATGCCGACGCACTTGAAATTGATGTCGAAAAAGCATTCGCTTCGGAACCGTTTCAGCGCCTCGAAAAATTGGTTGCTGCCTTGAAAGAGAAGTACGGTTACCTTACCGGCGATATCAACTGGGGAGGAATCCTCAATCTGGCACTTGACGTGCGGGGCGAAAACATCTTCATCGACATGATGATGACGCCCGATGAGGTCAAAGAATATTTCGTCAAAATCGCAAAAGTGATCGAACGTTTTACAACCTATGTTCAGAATCTCACCGGAACATCTTCCATTTCGGTTACCCGTAACGTCCGCTTGCTGAAAGAACCGGTACTGCTTCATTCTGAATGTTCGCACACCATGATTTCGGAGGCCGATTACGAAGAGTTTCTGTTGCCTTACGATGTAAAATGGAGCGCCCGTCGTCCGTACGGTGTGCACTATTGCGGACCCGATCCGCACCGCATGGCAGCCAGTTTTGCCAAAATTCCGCATCTGGACTTTCTCGACCTGGGTTGGGGTGGCGATGTGAAACTGTTGCGCGAGCACCTGCCCGATACGATGTTCAGTATTCGTCTCAGTCCGGTGGAGTTGGCCAAGCAGTCGCACGACGAGATTCGCGGCCACATCACCCGTCTGGTGCACGATTCCGGCAATCCGTACCTGACAGCCGTTTGCTGCATCAACATGGACGATAGCGTGACGGACGATAAAATCGACGTGATTTTTGAAACGGTGGAAGAATTGAGGAAAGAGTATTCTGCAGGAAAATAACAGGCTATGGCAAAACAATTCGATAATACCCTTTCCGATGCGCAGGCGACGACAGTTGCTCCGGTGAAGCCTGCCGATTTCGATTTCGACCGTTACGAGGCTTATTGCAACGAATTGAATACCGGTTGCGAAGCTTTCTGGAAAAGCAATTCCGGGGTGATGGTCTATCGCCGGATGCGGGTAGCCGAGTGCTTTTCGTACGGTTGTCGCGACAGGGAGTTGTCACTGTCTCTTCAATTAGGAGCGCTGGAAAAGAGCATGTTGTTCAAAGCCGATGTGCCCAACTTTCTGGAACCGTGGTATGGCATTGGAACCATTGCGAGTGCTTTTGGAGGCGATTATCATTGGGTAGAAGGAAATGCTCCGGCCATGAAACCTCGGTTTACGTCGATAGATGAAATCCTTGCCTGCGGCTACAAGGAAGTTGCCGAAACTCCTATTGGAAAGCATACGCTGGAGATGATCGAGTATTTTATGGATCAGACCAAAGGGCGGGTGCCGGTGTCGTTTACCGATATGCAGTCACCACTCAATATTGTGGCGAGCCTGCTGCCATTGGACAGCTTTTTTATGGATCTGATGATGGCACCCGAAAAGGTACAGACGTTGTTCGATTTGTTGTCCGACCTGACGATCCGCTTTGACGAAAAACAGAAGGCGTTGATTGGTGATGCGTTGGCATTGCCGGGACATGGCTTTGCTTCGTCAACAAAATGGTCGGGATTGGGCATGAGCGACGACAATGCTATTATGATTGCTCCCGAACAATATACCGAAATGGCGGCACCTTACGTGGAGAAAATATGTGCTCCGTTGGGAGGGCCGGTGTTCCATTCGTGTGGAGACTGGTCTGGGTGGATTGATGCGGTACTCGCCACCAAAGGAATCCGGATGGCGGATGGTGCTTTCTCACCGCAAACCGACCCAGGGGCGACCGACAATCTGGAAGCCTTCCGGCGCTTTGCGAATACCGGTGTAGCGCTCAATGCCCGCATCGTGGGCGATGTCGCTACTATCAGCGAACAACTCTCCCGCCTTTGGACGAATGGTATGAAAATGGTTGTTGTAACTTATTGTGCCACACCAGCCGAACAGGAAGAAGCCTACCGGTTGGTGCATGAGATGTGCGGATAAATCTGGCCTGAAGGGACAAGCGACATCCTTGTCGCTTAAGGATATAATATCAAGCGGTTAGGAAACCGCTTGACCCAATGTCTGCTGCAAATGCAGATTTTAATCGTAAATTGTAATCCCGATAGCTATCGGGGAAATTGTAAATCAAAATATGGAATTTAATGTTGCTATAGTCGGTTATACTGCCGGTGTCTGCTCTGCAATTTGCCAGTTTCCGCAGGCCTACAAAGTGTTCAAGACAAAAGACACACATAGTATTTCGTTGGGAATGTATCTCACAATGACCATCGGCGTCATTTTATGGTTCACCTATGGAGTGCTCATAGAAGATATGCCGATGATGCTGGCGAATGGCATTGGTTTGGTGCCGTGTCTTTATACATTGTATTTAACAATCCAGAACCGTAGAGCACATAAAACGTATGGTAAATAATTAAACCTATGATAATCAAAAATTTATTATTTTTTCTGAGCTTTTTCTCCATCACGGCGTTTGCCGCCGAAAAAGTGGTAATGGTAAATTCTGCTCCCGGCAATGCAAGGGTGGAATACGGCATAGACCGTGTAAAAACGGCTCTTGAAAAACAGGGTTACCTTGTGGATGTCTCGGCCAAAGCCAAAGCCTCGAAGAAAGATTGGAGAATTTCCGTCGCCATCGATACCACACAGATCATTGCAAAAGAGGGCTATTCGGTGAAAACCGTCGGACAGAGTATTGCCATTAAAGGGAAAGATGCTTCGGGTGCATTGTATGGTTGCATCGACCTGATTGCCAAACTGAACGACAAGAAGGCCTTGCCTGTCGATCTCAACTATTCCGATCATCCGGAGATGGTGCTGCGCGGAGCCTGTATCGGCGTGCAGAAGCCTTATTATCTGCCCGGACGTACAGTTTACGAATATCCCTACACTCCCGAAGTTTTTCCATGGCTTTACGACAAAGCGATGTGGATTAAATACCTGGATATGCTGGTGGACAACAAGATGAATTCGGTTTATCTTTGGAATGGCCACCCGTTTGCTTCGTTGGTCAAACTGAAGGACTATCCGTTTGCGGTGGAAGTGTCGGACGAAGATTTCAAAAAGAACGAGGAACTCTTTGCTTTCCTGACCAAGGAGGCTAACAAACGGGGTATCTGGGTGATCCAGATGTTCTACAATATTCTGGTGTCCAAACCATTTGCCGAACATTACGGCATCAAAACACAGGATCGTAGCCGTCCCATCACGCCGCTGATTGCCGATTATACCCGTAAATCGATTGCTGCCTTTATCGAAAAATATCCCAACGTAGGGCTGCTCGTTTGCCTTGGCGAGGCAATGGACACCTACGACGACGACCGCGAATGGTTTACCAAAACGATTATTCCGGGCGTGAAAGACGGACTGAAAGCACTCGGGCGTACCGACGAGCCGCCGATCATTCTCCGCAACCACGACACCGATGCAAAAATGGTGATTACGGCCTCGTTGCCATTGTACAAAAATCTCTATACGATGAACAAATACAATGGCGAATCGCTGACCACCTATCAGCCGCGTGGACCATGGACTGCAGTCAATAAGGGGCTTAGCGAACTTGGTTCGGTCTTTATAGAGAACGTTCATATTCTGGCCAACCTCGAACCGTTCCGTTACGGTTCACCCGATTTTATCCAGAAAGCAGTGAAGGCAATGCACAGCGCACAGGGTGCCAACGCCCTTCATCTCTATCCGCAGGCATCGTACTGGGATTGGCCCTATTCTGCCGATAAGGCGGATAAACGCCTGCTGGAAATGGATCGCGACTGGATCTGGTATAGCGCCTGGTCGCGCTACGCGTGGAAAGCCGATCGTGACCGTTCGGATGAGGTCAATTACTGGAGCGCCCGCCTGGATTCGATGTATCAATGCGGTACCGATGCGGCTAAAAATATTCTGGCTGCCTACGAAGAGGATGGAGAGATATCTCCGCAGCTGTTGCGTAAGTTCGGTATCACCGAAGGAAATAGGCAGACTTTCTTATTGGGTATGTTTATGAGCCAGTTGGTTAACCCTAAGAAATGGACCACGTATCCCGAATTTTTTGCATCCTGTGGTCCGGAAGGGGAGTTGCTCAGCGAGTACATGACCAAAGAGTGGAATCACCAACCGCATGTGGGCGAAACTCCTCCGCAGATGATTGCTACGGCCGTGGCGCACGGTGCAGCCGGGGCAAAAGCTATTGAATTAGCCGCTCCGCATGTAACGAAAAATCGTGCCGAGTTCGAACGCTTGCGCAACGATGTGCACTGTTATGATGCCTTTGCTAATTTCTTTGCACTGAAGGTAAAAGCGGCTATGCTCTCCATGGAATATGGTCATTCCGGTCGCATTGCCGACCTCGATAGTGCCGCTGCCCTTTTGGATAAGAGTCTGGTTTATTATCGTCGTCTGGTCGATTTGACAAAAGATACCTACCTGTACGCCAATAGTATGCAGACGGGTCAGCGCAAAATTCCAATCAGTAGTGCGGGAGGAAAGAACAAAACCTGGGCCGAACTGTTGCCTCATTTTGAAGAGGAGTTGGCCACATTCCGTAAGAATATCGCATTTGTGAAACAGAACGGAGGTAATGTCGTTCGGACCGTTCAACCGCTGAAGGCGGCAGAGGTGACTTTGCTCGATAAATCGCAGCAATTTTATCCGTTGATGAAAGGCGAAAAAGTTTTTGGGGACAAAGATTATCTGATCAACGCTGTGTCCGACGAACTGAAACAGTTGAAAGGAATTCGTTTTAACTTTGAAAATCAGGCATCGGCAGGAACAACCGTTACCTTTGAAAACAAAAAGCCGGTGAATGTATTGGTGGGCTATTTCAATACTCCGAAAGGCGAATACGCAAAAGCGCCGAAATTGGAAATTGATGCTAGTGCCAATGATTTCGGACAGGCTGACGTGAAGATTTTCAATGCGGTGGAAATTCCGGATCGTGCTGCGGTCAATGTACACAGCTATACTTTCCCGGCCGGAAAAAACAAGCTGACTCTGGGCAAAGGAGCTCTCATGATTCTTGGATTTACCGATGCCTCTGAAAAAATCACGCCCCGCAATGCCGGATTGGGCGGCGAAGGCGATGCCGGTAACGTGGACTGGCTGTTTAATTAGGATATATCGCACACGGAAAACACGGATATATTGAAGATAAAGATATTAACGTTTTGTTGTTATCCAACCCCTCCGCTTCGCTCGTCCCCTTTATCAAAGGGGACAACACTGTTTGCGAGATTCTTGTTCAATTTTAGAATATTGCTAAATTGCAGATTTGTCTCCCCTTTTGATAAAGGGGAGTACCCGAAGGGGGTAGGGTTAGAAAAAGATAATATGAAGAAATTTTCTATAATACTGAGTTTTTTTGTCGTAATGTGTACGACTTTATTTGCCGCCCCGGCTACCGTGCCGCAGGAGGTGATGAAGCGTGTCTACGAGGAGGTAAAAACGCCTTACAAATACGGTTTGGTGGTGGCTCCTGCCGACAATTACCATAAAATAGATTGTCCTACCGTTTTCCGCGAAAAGGGGAAATGGTACATGAGTTACATTGTTTACAATGGTAAGGAAGGACAGGATGGCCGTGGGTATGAAACCTGGCTGGCTACCAGCGACGATCTGTTGCACTGGCAATCGCTCGGGCGCATCCTCTCGTATCCGCAGGGCGATGTGTGGGACAAAAATCAGCGGGCAGGTTACATCTCGCTCATCGACATGCAGTGGGGCGGTAGCTACCAGGCTCAACCGTTCAACGGAAAGCATTGGCTGTCTTATTTCGGAGGCAACGTCACTGGTTATGAGATGGGAATGCTCAAAGAGGGTATTGCCTACACCGACGGCGACATCACTAAGACTCATGAGTGGACACCGTTGGATAAACCGGTTCTGACTCCTACCGATCCCGATGCAGGCTGGTGGGAAAGCCTTACACAGTACAAATCGTCCGTTATCTGGGACAAATCGAAGAAACTCGGACATCCGTTTGTGATGTATTACAATGGCGGAGGCGTTAATCCTACCAACAAGGTAAAAGCCGAACGCATCAGTATTGCTCTTTCGGATGATATGGTTCACTGGAAACGTTACCAGAGCAATCCCATCGTCAATCATGAGGAAGGAATTACAGGCGACGCCGTGATTCAGCAAATGGGCGATGTCTATGTGATGTTCTACTTCAGCGCGTTCCGCAAGAACCGACCTTACAAGGCTTTCAATACCTTTGCCTGCTCTTACGATTTGGTGCACTGGACCGACTGGAATGGTGCCGATCTGGTGATTCCGGGTGAAAAATACGATAATCTTTTTGCCCATAAATCGTATGTGGTGAAATGGAACGGCGTGGTGTATCATTTCTATTGCGCTGTGAATGACGATAATCAACGGGGAATCGCCGTGGCCGTTTCCAAAGATTTGGGCAAAAGTATCGTTCGTTTTCCGAAACCCGAAAAAGTAACTTTTCGCAAGGAAATATCGTTGGATAAAGGGTGGCTGACGGCCGAAAATGATTCGAATCGTACCGCCTATGCCGGTTTTGAAAAGAGCGGTTACAACACAGCCGGTTGGAAGCCGGTGGATGTGCCGCATAACTGGGATACCTATGCTGGCGCCCGTCGCCTGAAGCATGGCAATAAACATGGATATGCCTGGTACAAAAAGAGCTTCACGGTGCAGAATCTCGGTGCCGACAAACGTTATTTCCTCTATTTCGAAGGGGTCGGGTCGTATGCCACCGTTTGGTTGAATGGCAAACAGGTGGGGTATCATGCCGGTGGTCGTACTACCTTTACGCTCGACGTGACCGACGCTATTCGCTTTGATGCACCCAACGAACTGGCCGTCAAAGCCGATCATCCGGCCATGATTACCGATTTGCCGTGGGTATGCGGTGGTTGTTCGTCCGAAATCGGTTTTTCCGAAGGTTCGCAACCGCTCGGTATTTTCCGTCCGGTGACGCTGGTGGTAAGCAATTCGTTGCGTGTCGAGCCTTTTGGTGTGCATGTCTGGAACGAAGCGCCAAAGGATGAAAAGAACCCATCAATGGCACTTCATTTTGAAACGGAGGTGAAGAACTACAGCGATCGTACCCGTCGTTTCGTACTGGTAAACAAACTGTTGAACAAAGAAAATATACAGCAGGTGCGTGTGGGTGATACCATTGAGCTGAAACCCGGCGAAATGAAAGTAGTGAAACAGACCTCTCCTGCCGTGAAGAATCCGGTTCTCTGGAGCCCTGAAAATCCATTCCTTTACAAGGTGGTGACCATGGTGCGTGAAGATAGCAAAACTGTGGACGAGGAGTATACTCCTTATGGCCTGCGCTGGATCAGATGGCCGCAAAGTCGCAACGATAACGACAAACGTTTTTATTTGAATGGAAAGCCGTTGCTCATCAATGGTGTTGGCGAATACGAGCATCAGTTGGGCAACAGCAGTGCGCTCGACAGCACCGAAATTGAAGCCCGAATCAACCTGATCAAAGCGGCCGGTTTCAATGCTTTCCGCGATGCGCATCAACCGCATAACCTTTACTACAAAGATTTGATCGATAAAAATGGCTTGCTCTTTTGGTCGCAACTTTCGGCCCATGTGTGGTACGATACCCCCGAATTTCGCAAAAATTTCAAAAATAATCTGATCGAATGGGTCAAAGAGCGTCGCAACTCGCCGTCGGTGATTCTTTGGGGCTTGCAGAACGAAAGCGCATTGCCAGAAGATTTTGCCAAAGAATGTACCGAACTGATCCGTCAACTTGACCCTACTTCGCCCTCGCAACGGTTGGTGACTACCTGTAATTTCGGTAGCGGTACCGATTGGAACGTGATGCAGAACTGGTCGGGCACCTACATCAACAGCGGCGATCCGAAGAACTATCCTGCTGTTTTGAAAAAAGAGCTGCTCAACGGCGAATACGGAGCCTGGCGCAGCCTCGACCTCCATACCGAGGGGACATTCGAACAAAACGGAAAATTGAGTGAAGACCGCATGAGTCAGTTGTTGGAGATGAAGATCCGCCAGCTCGATCAGGTGAAGGACAGCACCTGCGGCCAGTTCCTCTGGACATACAATTCGCACGACAATCCCGGTCGCGTGCAGAACGAGGAGGGTTTGCGCGAAATCGACCGCATCGGACCGTTCAACTACAAAGGACTGCTCACCTCGTGGGGCGAACCGGTGGATGCGTTCTACCTCTACCGCTCCAACTATGCGCCGAAGGAGAAGGAGCCGATGGTCTATATCGTATCGCACACCTGGCCAGATCGTTGGGACAAGCCTGGCGTGAAGAGCGGCCTGACTGTTTACTCCAATTGCGATGAGGTGGAACTGTTCAACGACGTGAAAACGCTTTCGTTGGGCAAACGCGCCAAAAACGTGGTAGGGACTCATTTTCAATGGGACAATTTCGATCTGAAATACAACGTCCTCTATGCGGTGGGTTATGTCAACGGAAAAGCTGTGACTGAGGATGTGATCGTTTTGAACAATCTTCCCCGAGCTCCTCATTTCGATCAATTGGTTGACAAAAATAATATTACAAAGCCAGAAGTCGGTTACAACTATATTTACCGTGTTAATTGCGGTGGTGCCGATTATACTGATGTCAATAAGAATAAGTGGTCGGCCGATCGTCATTTGAGCGGAAAAGATCGCTGGGGTTCGCTTTCGTGGACAGATGATTACGGTAACCTACCGTCGTTTCTGGCCTCGCAACGTTACACCAAAGACCCGATGGTGGGAAGCGCCGACTGGTCGTTGTTTCAGACGTTCCGCTACGGTCGCGACCGCCTGCGTTACCGCTTTCCATTGCCTGACGGCGACTATCGCGTAGAGCTCTACTTTGTGGAGCCGTGGTACGGGACGGGTGGCGGTACGAATTGCGAGGGTTTCCGCGTGTTTGACGTGGCGGCCAACGGCAAAACTTTGCTTCACGATCTCGATATCTGGAAAGAGGCCGGTCACGATCGGGTGTTGAAAAAAGTGGTGACAGCCAGAGCCGAAAATGGCATGTTGGAGATCAGCTTCCCCGGAGTGAAAGCCGGACAGGCGATTATCTCGGCCATTGCTGTTGCTTCGACCGATAAATCGATACAACCGGCTCCGCAGTCGGAATCGGTTTTTGCCAACGTGAAAGGGGCGGTGACCGGCACCTGGCTCGAACCCAACGCCGATTTCCCCAACCTGAAACCGGAGATGTACGGTGCCGAATGGCTCGCGTCTGATCCGAAGGCAAAAGCACCCCAGATCAGTTTCTCGCTGACTGCCGATGCCGACGTTTACCTGCGTCAGGATACCGGCTATGTGAAAACGACCTATCGCAAAGGCGAAACGGTGACTCTCCAGAAAGGGAGTCGTGCTGCTGTAGTGCCGGTGGTGAAGTGGGCTGTGGAACCGAACCTGCGCCCCGAACTCACTTTTGAAACCGAAACGGCGCAGTTGCAGGGCAGCGGTTGGCAGAAAATTTCATTGAAGAACAAAGCTGGAGAGAAAGTGACTGCCGACGGTGCACACAGCATTACCTGGTCGGTAGCGCCCGGCGTGGCCAATGTTTATGCCTTGCGTTTCAACTATCTGAACCTTACGCCGAGTCCGATAGATGCCCGCATCAGAATAACCGATCAGGCCGGTAACGTGGTTCGCGACGATGCCATTCGTTTTCCGGTCACGCCCGAAAAGTGGCGCGTATTGGGAACCTCCACCGGTTCGTATATCAATGCAGGTCATTATAAGGTAATTATCAGCGGCGACAAGCTGAACGGATTAGCTTTTGAATCGTTGGTGATGCAGTAACTTCAGGGTCAAGCGATTTCCAAATCGCTCATTGAAACAATAGATTGTGAAGTAAGTGAAGTGTATTTCGTAGGATACAAAAACAGGGTAAATTTGTACTTTGTGGAATACAACAATAATAATTTGAAAAGACACATTGCATTGCAGGTTCTGTAAAGACGTTGCATGCAACGTCTTTACAAACGACATTTATCTGAATATAAAATCTTTGTTGTAACAATCTAAGATTAATTGGAGAGTATAATATGTAAGTAAATTTAGGTTCTTGTAAATATTAGATTCTGATGGAAAAGAACTTTAAAATTAAAGCTGAAGAAATTATAGATATAATTTCTCATATGGGTGGATGTTTTGCAACAGATAAAATTACTGTTGAGGGCATGAAGGTTGGATATATGTACCGAGAAGAACCCGAAGATGAAGCAGATAGTGGCTGGCGTTTTTTCTCAGGTACGGAAACTCAAGAATATGTTGACAATTCTGAGAACACAATGTTTTACGACGTAAATACAATTGCAAATTACGATAGGGCAATTATACCTTACTTAGAGAGTTCGTATGGTAGTGAATTTGAGAGGATTGGGAACACAGAAGATTTTAGTTTGATAACAGATTAAAATATCATTGTGATTTCTTTGAGCCTTTGTGTTGAAATAAATTATATATGAGACGTTTATCCTTTTTTATTATATCCCTTTTCCTTGTCGTTTCGGCCTTTGCGCAGAAGCACGACTGGGAAAACATTTCGGTGCTGGAAAGCAACCGCGAACCGGCGCGTGCCGATTTTATTCCGTACCAGAACGAAGTGCAGGCTTTGCAGCGTGTGCGTGAACAGTCGCCGTGGTATCTGTCGCTCAACGGAGTATGGAAGTTTCATTGGGTTCCTCGTCCGGAGGAACGTCCGCAGGATTTTTACCGCACCGACTTTGACGATGTGGACTGGAAAACCATTCCCGTGCCTTCCAACTGGGAGATGCAGGGCTATGGAACACCGCTCTATGTCAGTTCGGGATATTCGTTCAAAATTGATCCGCCGCGCGTGACGACCGAACCCCCGAAGAACTACACGGCCTACAAGGAGCGCAATCCGGTGGGGTCGTACCGCCACTATTTCCAGCTGCCCGAGGCGTGGAAAGGGCGCAAGGTCTTTATCCATTTTGCCGGGGTGCAGAGTTTCTTCTATCTCTGGGTCAACGGACAGAAGATCGGTTTCAGCAAAGGCAGCATGGAACCGGCCGAATTCGACATCACCGGTTATGTGAAACCGGGCGATAACCAGTTGGCTGTGGAGGTGTACAAATACAACGACGGCAGCTACATCGAGGATCAGGATATGTGGCGCATGGGAGGCATTCAGCGCGAAGTCTATCTCTTTTCGACCGGTCAGGTGCGGATTTCCGACTTTGCCGTGCGCACCGAACTGGACAAGGATTACAAGGATGCCACCTTGCAAATTGCTCCGAAACTGGCATCTTATCAGGGTGATACCCTGCGCGGATGGTCGGTGCAGGCGCAACTGTACGACAAAGATGGTCGGCCTGTATTTGAAAAACCATTGAGCCAGGATGCCGAACCGATTCTCAATATTGCCTACAAAGCTGCCGTGATGAACGACCGTGTGCCCCAGCGCGGACATGCCAAGTTTGCCTGGCTGGAGGCGAAGGTGCAAAACCCCGCCAAGTGGACGGCCGAAACGCCGAACCTCTATACGCTGGTATTGAGTTTGGTAAACAAGGAGAATCAAACCGTCGAAACGGAAAGTTGTCAGGTAGGTTTCCGTTCCGTCGAAGTGAAAAACGGGCAGGTGTTGGTCAACGGCAAACCGGTGCGTTTGCGGGGTGTCAACCGTCACGAGCACGACCCGGCGACGGGCAAAACCATCTCCGTGGAACGGATGGAGCAGGACATTCGCCTGATGAAGCAGTGCAACATCAACGCTGTGCGCACCTGTCACTATCCCAACAATACACAGTGGTACGAGTTGTGCGACAAATACGGTCTTTATGTGATGGATGAGGCCGATCTCGAAGAACACGGCCTGCGCGGAACATTGGCCAGTACGCCGGAGTGGGGCGCTGCGTTTCTCGACCGGGCAGTCCGTCTGGCGCAGCGCGACAAGAATCATCCGAGCGTGATCTGCTGGTCGCTGGGCAACGAAGCGGGTTATGGTGCCAACTTCGCGGCGATGTCGGCCTGGCTAAAGGAGTTCGACCCGACACGGTTTATCCATTACGAGGGGGCGCAGGGCACACCTACCGATCCTTCGACGGTGGATGTGATCAGCCGTTTTTACCCACGGGTGCAGGATGAATACCTCAATCCGGGCATTGCCGAGGGCAGTGATAAGGAACGTCCCGAGAATGCCCGCTGGGAACGCTTGCTCGATATTGCCCGTAATCCGGTAGACAACTGTCCGGTGCTGACCAGCGAATATGCCCATGCCATGGGGAATGCCATCGGCAACCTGAAAGAGTACTGGGATGAAATCTATTCCAACCCGCGGATGCTGGGCGGTTTTATCTGGGAGTGGGCCGACGAGGGGCTTTACAAAACCACGGCCGACGGTAAACGTTTTATTGCCTATGGTGGCGATTTTGGTGATATTCCCAACCTGAAAACATTTTGTCTGAAGGGGTTGGTATCTTCCGAGCGCCAGCCCTGGCCGAAATATTACGAAGTAAAAAAGGTGTACCAGCCGGTTTTGATTGAACCGGGCAACATGCTGGCCGGTAGCACTACTGTGCAGATTACCAACCGGAATCATTTCTTGAACCTGAAAGAATCTGACGCTTCGTGGACACTCTTTTGCAACGGGAAAACGGTTCAGTCCGGTGTGTTGGCTCCTACCGATATTCCGGCAGGTGAAAAACGCGAGGTGTCAATTCCGGTAAAGGCCATTAAAAATCCGGTAGCCGGTGGTGACTATCAGTTACGCGTCGATTATCGCTTGAGAAACGATGAGCTTTGGGCAAAAAAAGGTTTCGACATTGCTTTCGAACAGTTGAAAATGGATGTGCCGGTTCCGGTGTTGCTGGCAGAGAAACATAGCGGGAAACTGACTTTAAGTGATGATTCTAAAATGATTACGTTGGCAGGCAAAGGCTTTGTGGCTCAGTTCGACCGTGGTAATGCAACGCTCGTTTCGTTGAAATACAACGGCAATGAACTATTGGTGGCAGCTCCTGTTTTTCAGGGTTTCCGTACTCCCACCGATAACGACCGCGGCTTTGGTAACTGGTTGGCAAAGGATTGGGCAAACACCGGCCTTGACAAACTGGATCGCAAAGCCGACAGTTGTACAATCATCGCAAAAGCGGATAACTTTGTAAAGATTATGACGGTAGCGCATAGTTTGGCAAAAGAGGGCTCGTTCCTGCATCGCACGCTGTGGACGGTCTATGCCGACGGCGTGATCGAAGCAGATAATTCGTTTGTTCCGCAGGGCAAACTGCCCGAATTGCCCCGTTTGGGTGTGGTGATGTCGCTGAATAAATCATTGGAGCAATACAGCTGGCTGGGTCACGGATCGTACGAAAATTACAGCGACCGCAAGGAAAGTACACCCGTCGGATTGTACAAAAGCACGGTGACGGAGCAGTACGTGGCTTACGATCATCCGCAGGAGACGGGCAATCACGAGGGAGTCCGCTGGCTGACGCTGACCGATAAAGCAGGCAAGGGTATCGAGATAAAGGCTTTACAGGAAAATATGTCGGCAACGGCAATTCACTTTACGGCCGACGATCTTTATAAAGCCGATCATGCCTACAAACTGACGGCTCGTCCAGAAACGGTGTTGTCGCTCGATGCGGCGATGCTGGGACTCGGAAACAGCAGTTGCGGTCCGGGAGTGTTGAAGAAATATGCCATTGAAAAGAAGGAGTATAAACTGAAATTTGAGATAAAACCGGTGAGATAATTTGAGAATGTGGCAATGAATCTGACAAACCGCAAAGTGAGCAAAGAATGCGCAGAGATCGCAAAGAAATCTCTTTGAGCCCTCTGCGAAAAACTCAGCGTTCTTTGTGGTTAAAAAATGAAATTTTGGAATCGAAAAAATATATGAAAAAACAAACCTTTATCTTGCTGCTTGTTGCAGCGTTTGTGAGTGTCCTGAACCTACAGGCGCAAAAGAAAAGTCCGGTGGTTGCCGCGTCGACCGAAACGGCGATTCAGTACCTTTCGGGGCATGGTTCCGACGATGCTGTCGATTGGGATTTTTTCTGTACCGACGGTCGTAACAGTGGTAAATGGACGAAAATCAAAGTGCCTTCCTGCTGGGAATTGCAGGGTTTTGGTACCTACCAGTACGGAATGCCGTTTTATGGCAAGGCCGATCCTCCGGGCATTGCTAAGGAGCAGGGCAAGTATAAGTACAAGTTCAAACTGCCGAAGGAGTGGGCGGGTCGTGAGGTGCGCATTGTCTTTGATGGTGTGATGACCGACTGTGAAGCGCAAATCAACGGTCGTAAATGTGTGGGACTCCATCAGGGCTCGTTCTACCGTTTCAAGGCAGATGTGAGCGACCGCATCTTTTTTGGTGACAAGGAAAATATGTTGGAGGTGACAGTCAGCAAAGAGTCCTCCAATCCGAGTGTGAATCTTGCCGAACGTCGCGCCGACTTTTGGAATTTTGGAGGCATTATTCGTCCGGTATTTGTGGAGGCCCTTCCGGCTCAGAATATCGACCGCATTGCCATTGATGCAAAAGCTGACGGTTCGTTTGCTGCCGATGTCTATCTCGGTTCGGGGCAGGGTTCCGATTTCAAGGTGGTGGCTCAGTTGACAGACAAAGAGGGTAAAAATGTGGGTAAAGCTATTGAAGTGCCGGTGCGCGGTGGTTCTGATCGCGTGAAAGTACAAGGCGCATTTTCAGGCATCAAAACCTGGTCGCCCGAAACGCCGAACCTTTATAATGTGACGTTTTCGTTGATACAGGGCAATATTGTCCGTCATACCGTGAAAGAACGTTTCGGCTTCCGCACCATCGAAGTACGCCCGAGCGACGGTTTGTATATCAACGGACAAAAGGTTCTCGTGAAAGGGGTAAACCGACATAGTTTCCGTCCCGAAACCGGCCGTACGCTCAGCAAAAAAGACAATTACGATGATGTAAAACTCATCAAGGAGATGAACATGAATGCCGTACGCCTGTCTCACTATCCGTCCGATCCCGAATTCCTGGATGCCTGCGACGAATTGGGTCTCTACGTGATGGTGGAATTGCTTGGCTGGCATGGAAAATACGATACCACCGTGGGTAAAAAACTGGTAAACGAAATGGTAACCCGCGACCTGAATCACCCGAGCGTTACCTGGTGGTCGAACGGCAATGAGGGCGGCTTCAATTTTGATCTTGACGGAGAATTTGCCCCTCTTGATCCGCAAAAGCGTCCGGTATTGCATCCTCAGGCAAATTTTGGCGGCTTCGAAACCATGCACTATCGTTCGTATGGTGAAAGCCAGGAGTATATGCGCAAACCGGAGATCTTTATGCCCACCGAGTTCTTGCACGGTTTGTATGATGGCGGCCATGGTGCCGGTTTGTACGATTATTGGGAGATGATGCGCAAACATCCGCGTAGTGCGGGTGGTTTCCTCTGGGTATTTGCCGATGAAGGCGTAGTGCGCACCGACCAGAACGGTAAAATTGATAATGCCGGCAGCTATGCCCCCGACGGTATTGTGGGACCGCATCACGAAAAAGAGGGGAGCTTTTTTACTGTCAAACAGGTCTGGGCGCCGGTACAGGTCAACGTTGCTTCGTTGTTCGAAAATTTCAATGGTGTGTTGGCTGTCGAAAATCGCTACGACTTCATCAACCTGAAAAACTGTAAGTTTGCTTGGAAACTGGCGAAATTGCCTTACCTGAAAGAAAAACAGGTTGTTGCTTCTGGTGAAATTTCTTCGCCTGATGTGGCGGCTCATGCTTCCGGCACACTGAGACTCAACCTGCCTTCCGATTGGCGCAAGGCCGATGTGCTCTATCTTACCGCTACCGATCCTTTTGGCAAGGAGATCTGGACATGGGACTGGAGCTGGAAAAAACCGACCGATTTCATCTCTTTCGGCGGACAAAAAGGCTCTGTTTCTGCCCGCGAAGAGGGTGACAACCTGATTGTAAAAACCGCTTCCGACGAATTGACCTTTAGCAAAAAATCGGGCGAACTGGTCAATGTCCTTCATGATGGCAAAGCTATTTCGTTTGGCAAAGGTCCTCGCTTCACAGCAGCCCGCCGCGGCGACCGTTCCATGGACGTGTTCTACAACCACGACGACAAGGATGCCAAGAGCAAAGAACGTATTTACAACGATATTTCGGGCAACGATAAACTCACCGCGTTCACTTTCAAAGCGACTGCCGATAGTGTGACGGTAGATGCTACCTATTTCGGCAACCTGCAAAAAACGCACTGGGCGATTTCGGCTGACGGCAACATTCGCGTCGATTATCAGTACGATTACGAAGGCGAAGTCGAGTTGATGGGCGTGAAATTCGATTATCCGGAAGACAAGGTGGTGTCGAAACAATGGTTGGGTAACGGTCCTTACCGCGTTTGGCAAAACCGTGTTCATGGCACGCTGCTCGACAGTTGGCAACGCGATTATAACGATCCGATTCCTGGCGAGTCGTTCGAATATCCCGAATTCAAAGGCTATTTTGCCAACTGGAAATGGGTAAATTTTACTACCAAAGAGGGTAACTTTGCACTCGGAAACGACGATCCCGATAGCTATCTCGGCGTGTTCACTCCGCGTGACGGTCGCGATGCGCAGCTCTTCACCCTGCCTCAAACCGGCATCTCGGTGCTGAAGGTGATCCCGGCCATGCGCAACAAGGTGAACTCTACCGACCTCATCGGCCCCTCATCGCAGGCCAAATGGGTGAGTGGTGTGCAAAAGGGAAGTATTTATCTGAAATTTGGGAAGTAAGAATAACTCCGTCCTTTAGGGCGGAGAAAGGTCAGAAAGTATATTAGGCTTTAGCCATGAAAATTGCAGCCCAGTAAAAGCAAGCTGTTTGTTTCAAGGCTAAAGCCGAATTGGATTGTTTGTTGTGCCTCCGCCCTAAAGGGCAGAGTTATAAAATTTGTCGTTAAACTCTGTTTGGAGATTATAATATTAAAAATGAAGAAGTTAGTATTAGTTTTTGTGTGTTTGGCATTGGCTTTGATGGCTCATGCCGAAGTGCGTTTGTCGCACATCTTTTCAGACAATATGGTGTTGCAGCAGCAGTCGAAAGTGGCTGTCTGGGGATGGGCGAAAGCCAATTCCGTCGTTAAAATCACCCCGTCGTGGGATGGCAAAACAGTCGAAGCCAAAGCCGGTGCCGATGGCAAATGGAAAGCTTTTGTGGCTACCCCGAAAGCCAGCAAAACGGCTTATCGCATCACCTTTAGCGACGGCAAACCGGTAACGCTGAAAAACGTGCTGATCGGCGAAGTGTGGCTTTGCAGCGGCCAGTCCAACATGGAGATGCCGATGAAGGGTTTCAAGGGCAATCCCATCCTGAATGGCAACATGGATATTCTCAAATCGAAGAATCCGATGCTGCGCCTCATCACCGTCAAACGTAACGGACAGCTCGCTCCGGTCGACACCATCTCAGGCACCTGGCAAGAAGCGACTCCCGAAACGGTGAAGGAGTTCAGCGCAACGGGTTACTACTTCGGCAAACTTCTCAACGAAATGCTCGACGAACCGGTCGGCCTGATCCTTTGCTCATGGGGCGGCTCCACCATTGAAGCGTGGATGAACCGTGAGATGCTGAAGGATTTCCCCGAAACGAAGTTTGCCAAACAGGGCGATACCATCAAGGCGCCTAACCGCACGCCGCTGATGCTTTTCAACGGGATGCTCAATCCCATCATCGGATACGGCATTAAGGGCTGCATCTGGTATCAGGGAGAAAGCAATTACGAAAATCCCGATCAATATCCGGCGCTCATGAAGACGATGGTAAGCAACTGGCGGCAACTCTGGGACGAAGGCGATTTTCCGTTCTACTACTGTCAGATTGCACCATACAATTATGCTTCCATCTCCCCGAAAGAGAAGTGGGGCGGCAAGTTCAATTCGGCTTACCAGCGCGAGGCACAATTCAAAGCGCAGAAATTGATACCCAACTCGGGTATGGTGTCGTTGATGGACATCGGCGAGGAGTTTTGCATCCATCCCATGCGCAAAAACGTGGGTGGCGAACGGCTGGCATTGATGGCATTGGCCAAAACTTACGGACAAAAAGGTTTTGCCTGCGAAAGTCCGGTACTCAAAGATATGACCGTCGACAAGGATGGCAAGGCAATCCTGAATTTCGACAATGCACCGCTCTGGCTGACCTCTTTTGGTAAAGAGTTGAAAACATTTGAGATAGCCGGTGACGACAAGGTGTTCCATCCTGCCAAGGCGGTGATTAACCGTGCGAAAGTGGAGGTATCCTCTCCCGACGTCCCCAAACCGATGGCTGTCCGTTATGCTTTCAAGGACTTTGTAGTCGGAGACCTCTTCAGCAACGAAGGTCTGCCGGTATCGTCGTTCCGGACGGACAATTGGTAGCATCCGATTTGAAAATTTGGGAATTTGAGGATGAGGAAATTGAATTTGATAGAGAGATATAAAGTGCATAAATATAACAATTTAACCAAATGAATTTTATGATGAAATTTATCAAAAGTAAGATTTCAAAAATTGCATTGATTATTGTTGTTGTCTGTTGTGCCTATTATTTAGGTTCAAGCTATTATGTGAGTAAACATGAATGGAAAAATAGTCAATATGCTTCGGTCGGAGACTTTTTAGTGTTTGAGGATTCTATCTATACTATTAAATGGGGAGTAATTTACAATCAACACCAATACGTTGGTAATTTGATTTTTTGTATTGAAGACTATTTGATTGTTTATTCTCGTAATGAAAAAGGGTTTGGTTTTTATTGTAAAAAATGATAGTTCTAAATTATTGTTTTGAGTCCTTTGTGTAATCCTTTGTTCCCTTTATGGTAAAACACAGATTCAAATTCCAATCGTACATTGTAAATGAATAAATTGTAAATAGATATATGCGACTTAAACATTTAGTATTTTCTCTTTTCCTGCCATTGGCTCTTAGCCTCGGTGCGAAAGAGTATCAGCCTTCGTTTTCGGCGGCGGGATTTTACGACCTGCAAAATAGTGGTCGGCAAGTGTATAATTTTAATGTCGGGTGGCGTTTCCACAAAGGTGATGTAGCCGGAGCGGAAAAGGTCGACTTCAAAGATGCCGCGTGGGATGTGGTGAGTACGCCGCATACCGTGGAACTGGAGCCTGCCGAGGCGAGCGGTTGCCGTAATTATCAGGGCATCGCTTGGTACCGCAAGCACTTCACGGTCGACAAAGCCTACGCCGGCAAAAAGGTAGAGCTTTACTTCGAGGCGGTGATGGGCAAGTGCAAGGTCTATCTCAACGGCAAGCTGGTGAAGCAACATCTGGGTGGCTATCTGCCCTTCAGCATCGATCTGTTGAAAGCCGGTGCGGTGCCGGGTCAGAAATGTGTAGTGGCCGTTTGTGCCGACAACAGTGATGACAAGAATTACCCGCCGGGTAAAAGTCAGAAGACACTCGACTTTGCTTACCACGGAGGAATCTACCGCGATATTTGGTTGGTGGTAAAGAATACGGTCAATATCTCCGACCCCAACGAAGCCGGAAAAGTGGCCGGTGGCGGTGTCTTTGTGCATTACGGCGAAATCAACGACAAACTGGCGGATGTCTTTATTGATACCGACGTGCAGAACCAGTCGGACCGTTCACAAAGCGTGAAGGTGGAAACCTCATTGATTGATCCGAAAGGGAATGTAGTGGCCAAAACCGTTGCAAGCGTTTCGCTGAAAAAAGGAGAGTCGAAACAGGTAAAACAGGCTGTCAAGGTGAAGAATCCGGTGCTCTGGACACCCGATGAACCGTTGCTCTATCATGTGGAATCGCGCGTTATTTCTGGCAAAACTGCGTTGGATGGAGGCATGACACGTATCGGTATCCGCAAGGCCGAATTCCGTGGCGTCGATGGTTTTTATCTCAACGGAAAGCCTTACGAAAAACTGATTGGCGGTAACCGCCACCAGGATTTTGCCTACGTGGGCAATGCCGTTCCCAACTCGCAACAGTGGCGCGATGCCAAGAAACTGCGCGATGCCGGTTGCCGTATCATCCGTTCGGCTCATTACCCGCAGGACCCCTCTTTTATGGATGCTTGCGACGAACTGGGTCTGTTTGTGATTGTGCCTACTCCCGGCTGGCAGTTCTGGAACAAAGACCCTGAGTTTGCTAACTTGGTCTATTCCGATATTCGCAACATGATTCGTCGTGACCGCAACCACACCTCGGTGTTGATGTGGGAACCGATCCTGAATGAGACTCCGTTTCCACTCGATTTTTCGCTCAATGCCTATAAAATTACCAAGGAAGAGTATCCTTATCCGGGTCGTTACGACGCTGCCGATCTTAACTCGAAAGGGGTGAAAGATAACTTTGAAGTGGTGTACGGCTGGCCGCGCGACATAGGGACTGTGAAACAGAGCATCTTTACCCGCGAATGGGGTGAATATGTGGATGACTGGTATGCCCATAACACTCCCAACCGGGCTGCCCGTTTCTGGGGTGAAGGTCCGCAGTTGATTCAGGCCATGCACCTTGCAAAGATTTACAACGAGATGTGCGATGCTCCGGCTCAGTTTGTCGGCGGTTGTCAGTGGCATCCGTTCGACCATCAGCGGGGCTACCATCCCGATCCTTACTGGGGTGGCATTATGGATAATTTCCGTCAGTACAAATATTCGTACTACATGTTCCGCAGTCAGATCGATCCGAAGAGACCGCATCCGTTGGCCGACATCAAGCCGGTAGTGTATATTGCCAGCGAAATCAGTCCGTTCTCCAGTCCCGATGTGACGGTATTTACCAACTGCGATGAGGTGCGCCTGATTCGTTACGAGCGCGACACGCTGGTACAGAAGGCTCCGAAAGCACTGCGCGGAATGCCGCATCCTCCGATTGTTTTCAAGAATGCATACGATTTTTACGAAATGCGCCAGTTTCCTTACGTGCAGAAAAACTGGCAACGCGTCAGCTTTAAGGCTGAAGGATTGATCGATGGCAAAGTGGTGGCGACAGAAACGAAGATGCCTTCGCGTCGTTCTACCCAAATCCGTCTTCGTCTTGATAACGAAGGTCAGCAACTTACTGCCGACGGATCCGATTTTGTCTGCGTCATTGCAGAGGTGACCGACGATCAGGGGAACGTGCGCCGATTGGCAAAAGAGCAAATTTTGTTTTCGGTTGAAGGCGAGGGCGAGATCATCGGCGATGAAACGATTCAGGCCAATCCGCGTGTAGTGGAATTTGGTTCGGCGCCGGCATTGATTCGTTCGACCACCAAGGCAGGAAAGATAAAAATAACGGCTCGTCCTCTGTTTGAGGGTGAATACGCACCGAAATCGGCAACGCTTGAATTTTCGAGTGTGGCTCCTTCGCGCACTTTGTTGTTTGAAGAAAAACCGACGGTAAATTCAGTTAATCAGGGATATAACTCTTCGAAACGTAAAACATTGACGGACGAAGAGAAGCAAAAACTTCTGAATGAAGTGGAAAAACAGCAGACCGATTTCGGCGAAGTAAAAGCCAATTAAATTTACAATTTATTCATTTACAATGTACGATTGAAATCGTCTTCTTACCGCAGAGAACGCTGAGCTTTATGCGAAGATCGCAGAGATTACGAAAAATCTTTGCGATCTTTGCGTTTTCTTTGAGCCCTTTGCGGTTACAACAG
>JAUZOL010000139.1 GCA_030706455.1 Bacteroidota bacterium | reverse complement strand
AGTTAAAATAAGGAAGAAAAGCGCTTACATTTCTCGACTCACCCAAATAATTCTGATGATAGGTCTCTAACACACCGCCACCTTTCATCTTCCATTTCTTTAACGGCTGATAACTTACATACATCGAAAACCGGTTTTTCAACTCATCATACGAAAACGAGGCTCCTGATAATTTATTCGTATTGCTTTGGCTTTTCAGACCATATCCAAGCTCCATGGACAACAACGGATTAAACTGATAAGTGTAGCCGGCATTGAAACGAATATAATTACTGGATTTATTAATATTGCTCGCAGACAAAAAGTTATCCTGCTCGTATGTATTATCCGACACCCCATTTCCGAATCCATAACGCAAATCCGATGTCAACGAGCTCTTTTCTCCGAATTTTCCATTATAGGTAATTGTTGTGGTAAGTGAATTATTATGCCCTTTCTGCAGAGATTCCGACGTACTTCGGCTAAGGAAAATACCATTGTTTGAATTGGTCAGATTATTAAGAAATGATTGATTCTGCTTATCTCCGCTCCAGTTTATCTCCGCAGATATTGTCTGGTTTTTACTAAGCATGTAGTCACCGCCCAGACTTGCGCTTCCACTGGCATCTTTTATCCGCCCATTAGGGTTATCAAAATCAAACGGATCCGAAGCTGTCGTTATACTACCATACTTCTTAATATTATCGAATGGCAAACAAAAATTATTGCCATAGCCCCACCCCGACATATAAATATTGTATTTCTTATAAGTATAGGTCAGATTCATATTACCATAATCCTGGACGAACCACTGCGAACCATTACTGCCTGCCAAATCGAAAAAGGTAGTATTTCCGACATAGAAATCAACCCCCGAATAATCTTTTTTGAGCACAATATTAATAACCGCCGTATAACCATCAGTTGCATATTTACCCACCGGATCTTTTATCACTTCAACCCGTTCAATCCTGTCAGGTGAAAGGGTCTTGGCCATTTGCTGATCCTTTTCTACACCATCAATCAAAATCAGCACCTTCGTACTTCCGTTTACACTGATTGACTTGTCATACCGGTTATAATTCACCCCGTTCAGCTTACCCAGCAATTCCTGCGACGAAGCTGTGCCTGCCTTCAACTCTTTTGTAATAGTAAAAACATCACGATCAATCTTATTTTGCCTTGCGCTGCCTTTTATCGCAACCTCATTTAGCTGTTTAGAATCCTCTTCCATCAAAAGAGTTCCCAGATCACGATCCTTAAATGCCATCTCCAGATTTTTATATCCAAGATAGCGAATTCGGATTTTACCGGTTTTTGCCGGTGGGGTAATTTCAAAGTATCCTTTTGAATCAGTAATACACCCTATCAGCAAACTGTCTTTTGTTGACAACAACTCCACAGTCGCAAACTCAATTGGCTGCCTGGTCTGGCTATCCTTTACCGTTGCCGAAATATCAGCTGCACTTTTTGCTGATACAGACATTACACAAATAGTTATCAACACAGATAACGATAAGAAAAAACGTTTACTCTCCATACCCATTAAATTAATTGATTTACCTCCTTAGCTACCTAACATCTCTCTGTACAGCAAAACAAAACACATTCGCTTAACACCACCATCTCATGATTTAGACTAGAGCCACCTAATTAATATGACCGTTAAAACACCCTCTACCCTAACCATTCATCTCCTTATTTTATGCTCAAACAGAATTTCTGTTTTGGTGTACTATTTCATTAATACACCGCAAAGATATGCTACTTTTTCAAAACTGCAACCACAAGATATATATATTAACTTATTTTAATTTTACATCAAATCAAAACACTGATCAATTGACATTCAAATTTTGCAAAAAACAGAAAAAATATGGTCTTGAAAATACAATCACAAACGAGTTCAAATTCTAAAAATCAGTTTTCACAATTAGCCAATTCGTTAAAAGAGAGAGACAAAAACAAAAAAAGAACAGAGGTGATTGCATCACAATTTTTTTTTCGTACCTTTGCACGGTTTTTAATGTCGAGTCCAAAGTGGGAAAATTTGATACTTATATCATTCCGTTAAAGTCCTTAAGTGCCGGTAATCACAGCTTTGAATACCAGCTCAATAACGACTATTTTGCAAAGATCGACAGTCCTGAAGTCCGTAAAGGCAACATAAAAGCGGTCGTTAACGTAAAGAAAACAGGGAATGCATTTGAAATAACATTCAATTTGGATGGCATTGCAATACTACCTTGTGACCGTTGCCTCGACGATATGGAACAACCGATTTCTTGCAAAGAAAAGATTTGCGTAAAATTCGGCAAAGATTTTTCCGATGAAGATGAAGTGGTAATTGTTCCTGAAGACGAAGGAGAAATAAACATTGCATGGTTTCTGTACGAGTTCATTGTACTTTCGATACCAATAAAGCATGTACATGCCCCGGGCAAGTGCAATAAGACAATGTCGGCGAAGCTCCGGAATCACAGGGCTCGCAACATGAATGACAGCGATGATGAAAATCTAGAAGATGAGAATGAAGATTTAACTGACAACGAAGAAAGCGGCAATGATCCCCGCTGGGACAAGTTGAAAGATATATTCGATAACGATTAAAATATTTTAAAATGGCACATCCTAAAAGAAAACATTCGAAACAACGCACAGCAAAAAGACGTACTCACGACAAAGCCGTTGCTCCGACTTTAGCAGTTTGCTCAAACTGTGGTGCTATGCACATTTATCACACAGTGTGCGGCGCTTGCGGTTACTATCGCGGTAAATTAGCTATTGAGAAACTTGCAACCGTTTAATTTGTCGTTTGTCAATTGTGCAGACAAAAAAGAATTTGCCCTAAAACAAGTTGTTTTTAGGGCGAATTTTTTTAACTAACACCAAAACCAAATGAAAAAATTACATGCAAAAATAACCGGCATGGGAGCTTATGTTCCCGACTACATCCTGACAAACGATGAGTTGTCCCAAATGATGGACACCAACGATGAATGGATAATGACCCGTATAGGTGTTAAAGAACGTCACATTCTTAAAGAAGAAGGACTTGGCACTTCATACATGGCAGGTAAAGCCGTTAAACAATTGCTAAAAAAGACCAATACAAAACCGGAAGAAATTGATGCATTGATCTGTGCAACAGTTACTCCCGACCATATGTTTCCTTGCACCGCTGTATTAACAGCCGAACTGGCAGGGATTAAAAATGCATACACGTTTGACCTGAATGCAGCTTGTTCCAGTTTCACTTTCGGACTCACAACTGCCGCTGCTCTCATTGAATCAGGAAGATATAAAAAAATAATATTGGTAGGTGCAGACAAAATGTCTTCATTTGTTGACTACACCAACCGCGCAACAGCTCCTATTTTCGGTGATGGAGCAGGTGCTGTATTACTTGAACCGACAGAAGAAGAAATCGGATTTATCGATAGCAAACTTTACTCTGATGGCATCGGTTATCCTCATCTTCACCTGAAAGCCGGAGGATCTGCGATTCCTCCTTCTCACGAAACTATCGACAACAAAGAACACTACATATATCAGGAAGGCCAGGTTGTTTTCAAACATGCCGTTAGCAAAATGGCTGACGTTTCCGTAGAAATTATGGAGCGCAACAATCTGAGTCACGACGATATTGCATGGGTTGTCCCTCATCAGGCTAACCTGCGAATCATCGATGCCGTTGCTAACCGCATGGGTGTAGATAAAGACAAAGTGATGGTCAATATTGAAAAATATGGCAACACCACGTCTGCAACCTTACCTCTGTGTCTCAACGAGTGGGAACCTAAACTCAAAAAAGGTGATAAAATCGTTTTAGCCACATTTGGAGCCGGCTTTTGCTGGGGCGCAGCCTATATCATCTGGGCTTACGACGGTAAAGAATCATAAAACGAGTGCCAGTGGGGCACCTCAATCGCTCAACAAAAATAATTCAACATTAGTTTCATATGAATATCGTTAGAAATGATATTGATGCAGTAAATGCAACAGTGACCGTACAGGTCAGCAAGGCTGATTACGCCGAGAAGGTGGAAAAAACCCTGAAAGAGTACAAACGCAAAGCCAACATCCCAGGATTCCGTCCGGGCATGGTACCTGTAGGTTTGTTGAAAAAAATGTATGGCAAAGCTATTCTTGCTGAAGAAGTAAACAAGGTAATGAGCGATGCATTAAACAATTACTTAAAAGAAAACAATGTCAATATTTTAGGCGAATTACTTCCTAACGAAACAGATCAAAAACCAATTGATTTTGACACTCAGGAAGAATTTGAGTTCGTTTTCGACATGGCTGTAGCACCTGAATTTGAGGTTGCACTTTCACAAAAAGACAAAGTTGACTACTACGACATCAAGGTTGACGATAAAATGATCGAAGATCAGGTTAAAAATCACCAGGGTCGTATGGGCAAACAAGTTCAGGTTGAAGAAGTTGCCGAAAAAGATATGGTAAAAGGTACTGTTGCTGAAGTATCTGACAGCGAAACTGCTATCACAGTTGAAAACGCTGTAATCATGCCTTCATATATTAAAGACGAAGCTCAGCAAGCTGCTTTCATTGGCAAAAAAGTAGGCGATGTGGTTACATTTAACCCTTCAAAAGCATACACCAGTGAAGCTGAAATTGCTTCTCTTTTGAAAATTTCCAAAGAAGCAGCAAAAGAAATTACCAGTGATTTCACATTTACAATTACTGAAATCTCACGTTTCGAAGAACATGCTCTCGATCAGGAACTGTTCGATTTGCTTTACGGCAAGGACACTGTTAAATCGGAAGAAGAGTTCCGTACCAAAGTTTCTGCCGAAATCAAAGAAATTCTGGACGAAAATAGCTTCTACCGTTTCTCTGACGATGCCCGTGTTGCTTTAATCAAAAAACTTGACGGAATTGCATTCCCTGAAGCATTCCTGAAACGCTGGGTTTTGGCTACCAACGAAAAGGTAACCGCTGAACAGGTTGAAGCAGAATTCTCTCAAATGCTTGATGCTTTGAAATGGCAATTGATTCGCAACAAAATTGCAACTGCCAACGAAGTAAAAGTTGAGATGGAAGATATCGAAGCTTATGCACAGAAAGTACTGAAAGCTCAATATGCTCAATACGGCATCACCAATTTCCCTGATGATTTATTGGCTGAATATGCTAAAGAATCGTTGAAAAAAGAAGGTACTGCTGAAAAATACTTTGAACACGTACTGGAAAACAAAGTAACTGAAATTGTAAAATCGGCCGTTAAGCTGAATACAAAAGAGGTTTCCCTGGATGAGTTCAACCAACTTGGCAAAGCATAATTGAACACACTTCAATAAAGCAAAACGGGAGTTATTTGTTATCAAATAGCTCCCGTTTCTTATATATTATCACCAGCTCTTAAAAGAAACTCTTAATTGCGATAATCAAAAACGTCACTCCGTACACAATTAAGAAATAACTCCGCTCTCTGGCCGGAAGATAAGGCGGTGTATCAAGATTCTGACTCTTTAAAATCTTTGGAGCTAACATTTCCATCAACAAAAAGCAGCAAGCTCCGGAAAGCAGCCCGACAACCATTCCTCCAATAATATCAACCGGATAGTGCACTCCAAGGTACATCCGCGAATAGGACGTCAAAACAGCCCACAAAAAGAAAGCTCCACTCAGTAAATGGTTTCGCAATAAAAGACTCAGGAAAAGCGCAACACCAAAAGTATTAGCTGCATGAGATGAAACGAAACCGTACATACCTCCTCTGTAATCGTGTACAATATGCAAAAGATTCATGATAGAAGGATCATGGGAAGGTCGTAAACGCGCAACTACTGGCTTGATTATCGCCGATGAAATATTATCAGCCAATAAAATAGTAAGCCCCAGAAAGATCAAATACCAAACAGTTTTCACTCCGTTGTCCTTCACAAGCAGAAACAAAAGGACAACTCCAAACACGATTGGGAAAAGAGAACCGGAAAGAGTCCAGTAGAAGCTATCAAGCCATGAACTATTGTGCTGATTAATAAATAGTAATAAATGTTTATCCCACTCCACGAGTGGTTCTGGTAAATACATAAAGTCAGTACTTTGATTTGATTATTATTAATTCGCACAAAGATAAGAAAAAAGGGAGCATTTCTGCTCCCTTTTATATAAAGACATATTCAATTTAAGTCTTGAAAAGCCCGGTATTATTCAAGAACGATCAAATCGGTACCTTCCAAAACAGAATCACCTTTGTTGACGTTAATTGAAACTACCTTACCTTCATGGTCTGCATTGATGGCATTTTCCATTTTCATAGCTTCGAGCATAGCCACTTTCTGGCCTACTTTCACTACATCACCAACATTTACGTTGATTTCGAGGATAATACCTGGCAGCGGAGATTTGATGGCTCCGGCAGCACCGGCAGCAGCTTTAGGTGCGCTGGCAACAGGAGCAGCGGCAGCTACAACAGGACGAACAATAACCGGAGCAGCCTTTTCAACTTTCTCCATTTCAACCTGATAAGTTTCGCCGTTCACTTCAACTTCAGCAACGAAATCTTCCACTTTGTTGATAACAACTTTGTAGTCCTTACCAGCTATTTTATATTTATATTCTTTCATGATGAATAATTTTTCTGTGTGATGACTATTTCTTTACGTTGTAAGGTTGGCGCATTGAAAAAGCTTTAGAGCTCCATGGCGAGTAGCTGAAAGTTTCGTGTTTGATAGTCAAAACGTTGCTTTCCACGTCATGTACTTCGTCAGCCAGTTCGTGCAATGCCAAACCGATGGCAGCATAAACCGCTTCGTCAATTGTTACTTTCTTTTTCATTTTGAATAAGTTTTAAATGAAAAATTAAAGTGGAATATTACCGTGTTTTTTCAACGGATTAGTCACTTTCTTGGTAGCCAATTGAGACAATCCACGGATGATACGGAAACGGGTGTTACGCGGTTCGATTACATCCTCGATATAGCCATATTTAGCAGCATTGAAAGGATTGCAGAATAAATCGTTGTATTCTTTTTTCTTTTCTTCGGCAATTGCTTTTTGAGCTTCAGGATCTTCAACAGCCTTGATTTCTTTGCTGTACAATACTTCAACAGCACCGTCAGCACCCATCACTGCGATTTCGGCAGAAGGCCAAGCGTAGTTAAGGTCACCACGAAGTTGTTTACAGCTCATTACGATGTGAGAACCACCGTAAGATTTACGCAAGGTAACAGTTACTTTAGGTACAGTAGCTTCGCCATAAGCGTAAAGCAATTTAGCACCATGAAGAATTACACCGGCGTATTCCTGACCTGTACCCGGCAAGAAGCCCGGAACGTCAACCAAAGTAACCAAAGGAATATTGAATGCGTCGCAGAAACGAACGAAACGGCCTGCTTTACGAGAAGCATTGCTATCCAGTACACCTGCCAATACTTTCGGCTGGTTGGCTACGATACCAACAGACTGTCCGTTGAAACGAGCAAAACCAACGATGATATTACGTGCGAAGTCGCGGTGAATTTCGAGGAATTCGCCGTTATCGATGATAGCACCGATCACTTCGTACATGTCGTAAGGTTTGTTGGGGTTATCAGGAATGATTTCGTTCAACGAATCTTCCAAACGATCGATAGGATCGGTACATGGAACAACAGGAGCTTCTTCCATGTTGTTTTGAGGAAGGAAGCTAATCAAGTGACGAATCAGGTCGAGACCTTCTTCTTCTGTATCAACTGCAAAGTGAGCAACACCTGATTTAGAAGCGTGAACGCTTGCACCACCAAGTTGTTCTTGTGTTACATCTTCACCGGTAACAGTTTTTACCACTTTCGGGCCGGTAAGGAACATGTAGCTGCTACCTTTAGCCATGATGTTGAAGTCGGTAAGAGCCGGAGAATATACAGCACCACCGGCACAAGGGCCAAAGATGGCAGAGATCTGAGGAATAACGCCCGAAGCAAGAATGTTACGTTGGAAAATTTCAGCGTAACCAGCCAAAGCATTGATACCTTCCTGAATACGAGCACCACCCGAGTCGTTGATACCGATACAAGGCGCACCCATTTTCATGGCATGATCCATGACTTTACAGATCTTCAACGCGAGAGTTTCAGACAAAGAACCACCGAATACGGTGAAATCCTGAGCGAAAACGTAAACCAAACGACCGTTGATGGTACCTGAACCAGTTACCACACCGTCGCCGAGGTAAGTTTCTTTATCAATACCGAAGTTGGTACAACGGTGTTTTACAAACATATCGAATTCTTCGAAACTACCTTTATCCAACAGCATGTCGATACGTTCGCGAGCTGTGTATTTTCCCTTTTTGTGTTGCGAATCAATACGTTTTTGACCACCGCCAAGACGAGCTTGTGCGCGCAAGTCAATAAGTTCTTGCACTTTAGTGAGTTGATTGCTCATAATTAATAATATTAAGATTAAAGACCTCTCCTACCCCATAGGAGAAAACCAGTAAACCGATCGTTAAGTCCGATTTGCTCCCTCTCCTTGGGAGAGGGCCGGGGAGAGGTTTCCTGTTTATATTTATTTGTTCGGATCTTCGCAAAGTTCTGTCAAAACGCCGAAAGTAGATTTCGGGTGAAGGAATGCGATATTAAGACCTTCAGCACCCTTACGTGGTTGCTTGTCGATCAACTGAATACCGTCTTCAGCCAATGTATTGAGTTGATCCTGCAAACCTTCAACAGCAAATGCAATGTGTTGAACGCCTTCACCTCTTTTTTCGATATATT
>JAUZOL010000138.1 GCA_030706455.1 Bacteroidota bacterium | reverse complement strand
ATCGCAATTATCGGTAGCGGTCAGGGTAGCAGCCACAGGAACAGCATTGCATTCCACGGTCACGTCGGCAGGAGCCTCACTCAAAACCGGAGCAGTAGTATCCTGTACCTTGATTACCTGTGTCTTCGATGCGCTGTTTCCACAAGCGTCGGTGGCGGTCCATGTACGAGTCAGGGTGTAAGTGCTTGGGCAAACGCCGTCGGTACGTACTTCCTTGTAAGTAACCACGGGAGCTGCATCGCAATTATCGGTAGCGGTCAGGGTAGCTGCCACAGGCACGGCATTGCATTCCACGGTAACGTCGGCAGGAAAACTGACAAAAGTCGGAGCCTTTGTGTCTATAATTGTGATTTTCTGCGTAAATACAGCGCTGGTGTTCAGACAAGCATCTTTTGCGACCCATGTATTTGTGTATGTTCCGGTAGCTCCACAAGTTCCGGGAACAAATGTTCCGGATGTCTTTGTGTAGGTAACACTGGAGCAATTATCTGTAGCAACGGGGGCTAAAGCCTGTGCAGCGGTCAAGCCGTCTGCATCGTTGCATTCAACGGTTCTGTTAAGAGATCCTGCGGTTGTTGTCCAGGCAGGAACTATATTGTCAAGTATTGTAATTGTTTGAACCTGATCAGCAGCGGCGTTGTCGTTGTTGTCTACAAGATGCCATGTCCGGGTGATTATTTTACTTCCGGTACATGTTCCGTTATTGATCACATCACTATATGTGGCATTCAACCCGGTAGAACAATTGTCCGATTCATTGGTAACATCACCGGTAACGGATGGAGAAGCATTATATGCACAGTTGGCATCTGTATAGATGGTAATGTCAGCCGGACGTGTAAAGGTAGGTGCTTGAGTGTCTGCCGTATTTGATACAGTGACAGATTGCGATGCCGGTGTACATGCTTTTTGAGTGTCACGTACCTGAAGATTGTATGTTTGTGCGTGTAAGGATGGAATCGTCATTGTTGCTTGCCATGATGTGGTTGTAGTTCCAGCTTGTGGAGTTGTAGTCACAACATTGCCACCTGATATCGGATACCAGGTGGTGCCATCCAGACTGTATTCTAAATGGTTTGCCGAAGTGTTTGCCGAACTGGCTGTAAACGTTATACTTCCATTATTCCCGTTACATGTTGTCGGTGTCGTTGATATATTAGTAATTGATACTTTGTTGACCACGACATTGAATGAACATGTTTGGGTAATTGGAGATCCGGATGTAGGAGTATATGTCGCTGTATAAGTTACAGAAGTGCTGCCGACAGGGAAAAAGTCACCCGGACTATAAGTTGATGAAGCTACGAAGTTGATTCCTCCGGCACAATCAGCTCCATTAATAAGAAATGCATTGTAATAAATGCGATCTACATAACATTGATTATTTCCATTTCCCGAGAATAAAAACTTTAAATAATAAGCTCCATCTGGAATAGAAGATGGAAGGTTTATTGTATACAAGCCTGAATTTGGAATGAATTTTGAATCACTTGCAAGAATATTCATTTGTTCATCAAGAACCTGTAGCGTCCATGTGAAATTTTTGTTTGAGGGGAGAAGGAATTTGGTATTAATGTCTGCTCCGGCATTAAAGAACTGTAGCGGTGTGATAAAATATGGATTGCCGGATCCTGTCGATTGCCAAAGATTAAGATTGTTGCTACCAACTCTTTGCACTCTGTTATATACCCAACATGAATTTTTCACTTCAGGCAAATTGAATTCTATATAGAAAGAATAGTCTTGAGATGGATCTGATGTGTGACAATTTAAGGAGAAGGCGGGCGGTGTCCATGAAACATAGGTGCCATCCAAACCACTTACAGTTGTAGTTGCGCATGCTTCCATGATGGTGGGAGGGCAACCACTCATGTTTATCGTACAAGATTGCGCATTTGCTTTCTGGGTGAATCCCAAAGCAACAATCGTTATGATGGAAAGTAAAAGGGAAGTAAAGGTTTTCATAAACTCTTTAGATTAGATTATTGAAAACAAAAGGCAATTCTAAATATTCAGGAGACATCTACTTGAGATTGATGCTCTGTTCTGATTCTCTGAATTTCCTATGCTGCAAGTTTCTAATCGTGAAGAATTTACTTCTATACCTTAAATGACGTTTAGCAGGAAATTTGTTTGTTTTTCAATCGCAAGTAGAAATATACCATTTTGTAAAAAGACGCTAATAAATCAACTACGTCAAAGGTAGATGTTGACAAAAAGGATAAAAATGGTAGAATGACATAAATCTTAGTAGGTGAAAAACGCATATCTTGCTTGAAAAATTTGGGGTAAAAAAGGACTAGCTTCTTTTGGAATTATTTTCCTAAGTGTGGAATAATGTGTTGATATATATATGATTGTAATGAGCAAATGAAGTGAGAATGACGAAAATAACCGAAAGAAGAGTGATTTTGTGATTCGGTTGTCGGATTAAGGTTAATTACTGGTTGTTTGGTGTGGGTTATGTTGCTTTTATTCAGTTGTTTGAGTTTATTTGTGGTTGGGTTTTTTGGAGATGTGAATAACGATTGACATGTTAAATATGTGTTAAATGACTATGATTTTCTGTTATGTAAATATGATTGTTTTAATGATATGTATAATTTAAATATAGTATAAACATCATAAATATAGATAGATATAGGTTGTGGTGATTTATTTTGTTTATCCGGTAATAAAAATTCACTATAAATGAATATTATAAAATTAATTAATGTAAGAGAAAAATGGTTTATTTTCTTGTTTGGGTATGTATATTTGCATATGAGATAAGTGGAAAGACTTGTTTTTAAATGAGTTAATACTCAATGTGTAGAGATGAAAATCGTATAAAAGTTTTCGTATAGTTACATAGCGAATGTTGGGTATGTAGATAACCAATGGCATTGTAAATCTGAAGAATATAAATATACGGTACATCAGGATTGAAGAGAATGGTAGGTTCTTCAGATTTTCTGGTGTTATAGTTGTCTCTCTGAATTAAGACGATAAACTGATTTATTCTAGATAAGATATTAAGAGTTGTAAGAAAAACTAAAGAGGAAAAATTATTCTACTTGCATTGAAATTGGTCTTTAAAACAGATTTTTTGAACATACACGAATGCGTGTTGCCTGAAGCCAAAATCCACCTGCTGCTCTCATAGACGACTATGCTGAGAGTTGAATGCAGGATGAGAAATTAAAACAAAGAGAAAAATATCAATCTGTTGAGATGCGCTCAACACAACTGAAGAGTTATGTCTAAGTCTAAGATTTGTATAGTCGATGATCAAGCCATTTTCCGTGCCGGAATTAAACATGCACTGGCTTTGATGAAAGAAAAATTTGAATATATTGAACTTGCAAACTGTACCCAATTACTGACACAGCTGGAACATCTACATTCTGATATAGTTATTATGAATCTGGAATTTACAGACAGCAGTATTAGTATGACAGAACAACTGATTAAAAATAATCCTGACATTAAAATTTTACTATTCGCAGATCATGCCAATGATGAATTGCTTATTAAATTAATTGATAATGGTTTGTTCGGTTGTTTGTTGCGTACAGTGGAACCTTACGAGTTAAAGCTTGCGATTGAGATGGCACTGACGAATCAGTGCTATTTTTCTCCCCAGCTGATTAATCGGATCCTGATGCATCGCATAGTGCCCAATAAGAGTGAGAATAAAAGAAACCTGCATGATACTTCACTGACTAGTAGGGAGCTCGAGATTATTCGGCTGCTTTGCAAGGGTCTTGATCAACAGGAGATTGCAGGAAAATTATTTATCAGTCCTCGCACTGTTGATGCCCATAAGGCGAATATAATGTCGAAGTTGGAGGTGAAAAATACTACGGGAATTATATTACATGCGATTAAAAATCATGTTATAAGAATGGAGGAGTTGGCATGAATTGAAATTACTCTATCCGGAATAGTGTCCCGGTTTGTAAGTGAACACGAAGCAAAAATAGCCCGCGCAGTCTAAAAAACTGTTAGGGCTATTTTTTGTTAGATGCGGTATTCCAAAAGATATTGTGGTATCGGAATTGGCATAAAAAAAGGACTAAATCGTATTTTAGTCCTTGAGTGGAGTATAGCGGACTCGAACCGCTCACCTCGACACTGCCAGTGTCGCGCTCTAGCCAGATGAGCTAATACCCCATTGCGTTTTTAGCGGCACAAAGATACTGTTTTAATCCAAATAAAATGCTACTTTTGTGAAAATTTTTAATATGTATATCTATAATACTACATTTTGCCTGGAAGATAGCGCTTTAAATGATTGGAAAAGTTGGCTTGATGAGCAGTATATTCCGATGATGACTGCTGATGGCTCCTTTTCTGATGTTCGTATCTTTCGGGTGTTAACCGAAAATGCGGGCGACTCTTTTTCTATATCGGTGCAATTCTCTGTCGAAGCTTTGGTTAATGTACAACGCTGGCAAAAGGAAAAGGAAAAGCAGCTGGCTTTGGATATTACGCACCGTTTCGGAACCAAAGTGCTTTATTTTTCAACCGTCCTGGAGGTTCTGGTATGACCTCGGTTTCCGGTGAACGGATTATTATGGGTATCGACCCTGGTACTACCGTAATGGGGTACAGCATGCTTCGGGTTGTGAATAATCGCCCGTCGTTATTGGCGATGGGGGTAATTGACCTGCGTAAAATATCCGATCATTATGCACGCCTGCATCGTATCTTCGAACGCACTCTTTCTCTGATAGATGAATTTCACCCTGCTGAACTGGCAATTGAAGCACCTTTTTTTGGTAAAAATGTGCAATCGATGCTTAAACTCGGAAGAGGGCAGGGGGTTGCCATGGCTGCGGCACTTCACCGTAATGTGGATATTACCGAATATGCTCCTTTGAAAATCAAGATGGCAATAACCGGTAACGGAAAAGCCTCTAAGGAGCAAGTGGCGGAAATGTTGCGCCGAATCCTGAATATTCCGTCCGAAGACATGCAATCACGGCTTGATGCAACGGATGCTTTGGGTGCGGCTCTTTGCCATTTCTATCAGACCAACCGTCCTGTGACTGATAAAAAATATCGTGGATGGAAAGATTTTGTGGATAAGAACAAAGATAAAGTAGTACGATAATGGTTAATGATGTTCTTTGAACATAAGATATTGCACTTTTGAACTAACAGATCACTATATTTGTGAGTCGTTTCTAAAATATTGATCAATGAACCTGAATTTTGAGGAAAGCAAAAAGAAAGTATGGCTGAAGATCGCCTTATTTTTGCTGGCCATTGCTTTGATAGTGGAGTTTTTTCCACGTCAGAACCGCTTTAATTATACCTTCAGCGTGGGGAAGCCATGGCACTACGAACTGATTACCGCAGCATTCGACTTTCCTGTTTATAAAGATGCCAAACAGCTCAAAGCCGAGCAGGATAGCGTTTTGCGTCAGTATACTCCCTATTTCCGTTTTAATCCTTCGTTATTCTCCACTAAAATGGCCGAAATGGATCGTTCCGGCTCATTGGTGTTATCGATGGCGACTCCTTACCGTCAGTATATTCGTAAACAATTCGAATATGTTTATAACAAGGGTATTATGCGTACCGAAGATTTTGATAGGGTACAAAAAGAACACGTGCAGATGGTGGCAGTGGTTAAAAACAATGTAGCTACTCAGGTGCCTTTGGCTGAGGTGTTTACTGTGAAAACGGCTTACGAGTATATTGTGGCTCATGCAACTGACGGATTAAGTAGCAGAGCGTTGCAGTCGTGTAATCTGAATGCGTACCTTACCGACAATCTTGTGTACGATGCTTCCGTATCAGAACAGGTAAAATCCGATCTGCTCAGGACAGTGTCGCAGACAGAAGGTATAGTACAGGCCGGTGAACGGATTATCGATAAAGGTGATATCGTTACTGAGTCGTCCTATCGCGTGCTTACTTCTCTGCAAACCGCAATGAACAAAGTTCAGGGAGAAACAAAACAGTCCTGGATTGTTTTGCTTGGCGAAATTTTGATTGTGACGGGTCTTATGACACTACTTTTTTTGTACATATTTTTATTCCGCCGACGTGAAATTTTTGCGCGCTTTAAAAATATGTTGTTCATCGTCATGATGATAGCTCTGATTGTAGGATGTGCTTTTGCTGTTATTTCATTTACGAGTTTCAGTATTTACCTGGTACCGTTTGCTTTGTTGCCGGTAATGATTTGCACGTTCTTCGATTCGCGATCGGCTCTGTTTGCGCACATCATCACCATTCTCATGGTGTCGTTCGTAGTACGTTCGTCCCAGTTCGAATTCGTGGTGCTGCAAATTGCCGTGGGCATGACTGTCATCACCAGTCTGCGCGATCTGACGCAACGGTCGCAGCTGGTGCAAACGGCGGGTCTTATCTTCGTTACCTATAGTGTTGGCTATCTGGGTATATCTTTGGTGCAGGATCATAACTTTGATAAAATATTGTGGGTGCGTTTCCTCTTGTTTGGCATCAATGCTTTACTGCTCTTGTTTGCCTATGCCTTTATTTATGTGGTGGAAAAATCCTTCGGTTTCTTGTCTAATGTTACGCTTATAGAACTTTCCAATATCAACAGTCCGCTGATGGTGCGGTTTTCAGAACAGGCACCTGGCACTTTCCAGCATTCGTTACAAGTGTCCAATCTTGCCACGGAAGCGGCGCAGAAGATCAATGCCAATACCTTGTTGGTGCGTACCGGAGCTTTGTATCACGATATTGGAAAAATGTCAGCGCCATCTTATTTTACGGAGAATCAGGTAGGAGGTGTTAATCCGCTGGAATCGTTACCTGATGAAGCGGCAGCCAAAATTGTGATTAACCACGTGGCCGAAGGCGTGAAGATTGCCACTAAAAACAACTTGCCCCGTCAAATCATTCAGTTCATACGTATGCACCATGGGCAGGGGAAAGTGCGCTATTTCTATCAACGGTTTTGTTCTCAATTCCCCGCTGTCACACCCAATGATGAAGCGTTCACCTATCCGGGGCCTAACCCGCGTACCAAAGAAACAGCCTTGTTGATGATGGCTGACGCCGTGGAGGCAGCTTCCCGTAGTCTGACCGAATATACCGAAGAAAGCATCTCGAGCTTGGTCGAACGCATTGTGCAGACCCAGATCAACGAAGGCGCTTTCCGTGATGCACCCATCACTCTGCGCGACATCGAAACGGTAAAGGCCGTTTTCAAAGACAAACTTCGCAACATTTACCATAGTAGGATTGTGTACCCGGCAGCCCCGCAGAAGGAACAATGAAGCAGATATCTATTATTTATATAATGAAACGGACGCTAAAATTATTTTAGCGTCCGTTTCATTTATTGGGTAATGAAGAGTATTTATTTCTCCCTGCTATACGTATATAATATATGTCCTTTCTCGTTTATAAAATAGAAACGGAAACGATGCGCATCAACAGAACATAAAGTGAAGCCGGTGGCATTTTTCCAGTATTTGGAATAAATTCCCGGAGTGATAATGCGGCCTTTCCATGTACTGGCCCCTACTATATAATCAATATTGTCTTTCTGCTGGTGCTGGAAACTGTGTACATGTCCCGAAAAATAGATGTCCACTTTATACTTCTTCAATAAAGGATTGATCTGATCAAGCAATTCGGATCCTATTCCGGTAAACAATCCGGAGTGGATAATGGGGTGGTGTCCGATAACCACTTTCCATGTTTCGTGCGATGATGCCAGAACGCTGTCTGCCCAGTGTAGTTGTTTTTTCGTATCCTGATGGGCAGCATCGGCGTGTCCTCCTTTCTTTATATAGTTTGTTTGAAAAGGATTGGTATCAAGAATCACGAATCGGATCGAAGCACCATTGCCGGTCTTCTTTACAAAGGTAAAATAACGGGCTGGCATAATCCAGTGCGGATGTGTTTTCCCGTATTCAATCTGACATTGTGGGTTGCCGGTGTAGTCGTGATTGCCCAAAGCCAGATACCAATCCATATCCTTTATATATCCGGTTTTGAAAAACTGTTCGAAATCCCATTTCCATACAGTATCGTTGGCGGTCATCGCTGCCGCACTGTGAAAATTGTCTCCGCCAGAAATAATATAGCGTGGATTTACCTTCGGAGCCAATAAATTCATCTGGTCAGCCACCAGTTTTTTCGTTCCATGCCCATTGACGGAGCCGAAATCTGTTATAATATAGAAATTGTAATCCTTCGCAGAGGGTAGGGGAAGATGGCTTTGGTGGATAAAAAGGCCACCTATCCAACATCCGATAAGAATAATTGCAGCCAAAAGTGCAGAGAAAAGAAGGCTTTTAGTTCTGTTTGCTCTCATATAATAGATATGTTTTAGAAAAAATGAAGTGCAAAAGTACAATTTATTTGCACCTTTATGCCCATTATTCGATAATAAACGCTGATTTTTGTGGTTTTATTTCTTTGTTTTGAGAGAAACCGGAGTAAAAATCGGTGGAAATTTCCGGCCAAGACTACATGGTGGATAAATATGGCTGAATTTCTGACGACAGACTCTGCATGTTGTTCAAGATTCTGTAACCGATTAAAAAATAGTTTGTTTGAGTCATTTTTGCGAAAAATAAGACCCTGAATAAGCTCGCCATAGGAGTCAGAAATATTCTTTTAAACCACTTTGGGATAGTATTTTAGCGGTAAAATCACTGGTATTCCAATTGCAAAGTGTTGAAATACTGTATTATGAAATGAAAATGTGCTTTTCGTTGCAAAAATGTTGCGGAGCATTTGGTATTATAAAAAAAAGGGTGTTACTTTGCACCCGCTTTGAGAGGGAAGCACGGAGGTGTTTTTAAGACTTGGAGCTGAGAAAAAAGTTTTGAAAAAAGTTGCAAAGATATTTGGCAGTTCAAGAAAAAGCAGT
>JAUZOL010000137.1 GCA_030706455.1 Bacteroidota bacterium | reverse complement strand
TACAATCGGGCTGTTCCTCCTATTTTACAACGCTCGCCAGCATATTCACAGTGCAATTTGCCTCCTCTTGTGGAGAGTTGCATGGCTGTCATTCTGTCTTTGTTGAGTTTTTCTCTCCAAATCGGAATCAGCGACGTATGAGCCGACCCGGTTACCGGATCTTCGTCGATGCCCGATTGAGGGGCAAAGAAGCGAGAAACGAAATCGACCTGATTGCCTGGTGCCGTCATGATAACTCCGCGACACGGAAGCACAGCTATTTCAGACAGGACGGGACGCATGGCGCGGATTTGTTCCTCAGATTCAAACAGAGCAATGATGTCAGTCTTTCCTTTCCATGTCTTTTGTGGGATCATTCCGGTTGCCGCTTCTATTTGTTTTGTGTAATCACATTCGGTAATTGTGTCGGTCGGAAAGTCGAGAAATAGCATCTCTTCTTCTTTTGTGACCCTAAGTTCGCCGCTGCGGGGAGATTGAAATACCACCTCGTTGCCGGGGTGATGGAGCAATCCCATCAGTACAAAAGCAGAGGCCAGCGTGGCATGTCCACACAGATCGACTTCAATAGCCGGGGTAAACCACCGGATGGTATAAGTGTTGGCAGATAAAACAAGAAAAGCCGTTTCGGCAAGATTGTTTTCAGCCGCAATGGATTGTAGAATTGGATCTTCCGGCCATTCGGGTAAAAAGCAAACGGCGGCAGGGTTGCCACGAAATATTTCTTCGGCAAAGGCGTCAACCTGATAAATGGGAAAACTGGGCATCGTCTGTCTGTTTATTTTAGCATTTTCAGAAAGAGAGAGTCGAGCATTTTGTCGCAAAGTAACTTTCTCATCAAAAGTGTGGGTTTTGCCATATAACCGGCACTATATCTTGCTTTTGGGCGCTCTGCCTCTATGGCTTTTAAAATGAGTTTGGCAATTACGTCAGGATCAGAATGTTTGTCCATCGTTTTTTTGAATGCAGTAGCAAATTTTGTTACGGCCTCTTTGTAGATCGACTTTTCAGAACTTTTTTCAAGGTTGTCGAACGCAATAGGACCCCATTCGGTTTTAATTCCACCCGGTTCAATTAATATGACATCGATGCCAAAGGGTTTAACCTCGTTGCGGAGACTGTCGCTCAATCCTTCCAGGGCAAATTTACTGGCATGATACCACCCGCCGAAAGGTGTGGCGACTTTTCCCGCGATAGACGAAATGTTGATGATTTTTCCGTATCGACGGTCACGCATTCCCGGCAAAACCAATTGTGCAAGGCGTGCGGCGCCCAATACGTTGACCTCCATCTGGTAGCGGGCATCTTCTAAAGAAACGTCTTCAACGGCGCCGTAAAAGCCGAAGCCGGCGTTGTTAATCAGAATATCAAGCCGGCCTTCGTTGTCCAGAATGTGTTTGATGGCCGCCGTCATCGATTTGTCATCTACCACGTCCATGCCGATGGTTTTCACGCCGTATGGCTTCAGGGCATCCATTCGTTCTACCCGTCGGGCAGCCCCGTACACTATGTAGCCGTTTTCTGCAAGTAAATGAGCCGTCTCCATACCAATGCCCGACGATGCTCCGCTGATTAATACTACTGGTTGCATAACGAAAAATTGAGAAAAGAAGTGTGAATCGTTACAATGTTTCTGTCTACAAAGCTAAAAATTATTTTTTGCAAATATTATATCAGAAATCCCGTTTTGGTGTTATTGTTTTTCTGTTTTTGCGGCAAAGTGTGTGTTGCACGGAAGAAAATCTTATTTTCGGAAAATAAAAAAAGGCCGTTTCGGAACCAACGAAACGACCTTTTCACCTTAAATAACACCTACTTAATTGGAAGGATTCCCACCTCCCGAACCATTGAACCTGGTTTGCATTTGTTGCTTTCTGCCATCCTGATATGTTTTGTACTGTTCAGGAGTCAATATCTTTTGTAATTCAGCATCTTGTTTTGCCATAATGGTTTGCATGCTGGTGCGAATATCTTCACCACTTTCTCTTGCTGCTGCCATGTCTTTTGACATTTGCAGATAGACGGCATGTACTTTTGCTGCTTGTTCGTCAGTTAGTTTTAGAGAGGTTTTCAACCTGTCTGTCATTCGCGTAGCTCTCTCTTCGGGAGAGGCATTACCACCGCGTTGGCCCTGAGCTAACGCAACTACCATGCTTAATACCGTGAAAAGCATAGTCAGCATAACGATTTTTCTTGTTTTCATCAGTAAATAGTTTTTTGTTAATGTCAGATGAGACTCACATGTTGTTGATAATTGCCCTTTAGAGAGTTTTTTGTGGTCAACAGCCTGTTTGCTTCATCGCGTTTGGTAAATAATGTTTGAATTAAAAGTTTATCGACAGAACAACTCTCTCTAAGACTGCCGATAAACTTTTTGAGTAACTCGTCTACAATTAATCAGACGAAAGGTGTTTGGTTTCGTTTAATGCGGATTTTAAGATTAACTTATTTTAGTATTTGAGGTATTTTTATGAGGGGTAGAAAAAAACGATTAATTTTGTTTCGAATATTAGATTTTATATAGATTAAGGTGTATAAATATCAACGTCAGACCTCTCCTCCCAACCTCCTCCCCCGAGGGGAGGAGGAGTAAGACGGTGAAATAGTTAGAATTTAATTCGTTGTGCAGATTTTTCCCCTCTCTCTCGGGAGAGGGGCTAGGGGAGAGGTCGTAGAATGCAAACCATTATATATTACTGCCTTAATTAGCTAATTTGAATAATATCTATTCAGTCAAACAGTCATCTTATGCAAAATACCGATAAAAAATCTCCCGTTTTATTTGTCTTGTTGGGTCCTACTGGGGTGGGGAAAACCGCTTTGAGTCTGAGAATTGCGGAACTGTTGCTCAGTCCGGTAATCTCTTGCGACTCACGACAGTTTTACCGCGAGATGAAGATTGGAACTGCAGCTCCTACTCAGGAACAACTGCAACAGGCTGAACATTATTTTGTAGGCACTCACTCTATTCATGAGCAATACAATGCAGGGAAGTTTGAGCTGGATGTTATCAAATTGCTTGATGATCTTTTTGTGGAACATCCGTATGCGCTGATGGTGGGTGGCTCAATGCTTTATATTGATGCGGTGTGTAATGGAATAGATGATTTGCCGACCATTTCACCCGAAGTAAGAGCTGAAATTAGGGCGTTGTACGATGCTGAAGGTCTGGAAGGGATTCGGATGCGTCTCAAATTACTTGATCCCGATTATTACAATCAGGTGGATCTGATGAACGCACAACGCATCCTTCATGCGTTGGAGGTGTGTGTTACCTGCAATAAACCCTATTCTTCGATGCGGACGAACACTGCCAAACAGCGATCGTTCGAAATTGTCAAGATTGGACTAAACCGGCCTCGTGAAGAGTTGTATGCGCGCATTAACGCGCGGGTTGATGAAATGATGGCCGAAGGTCTTGAGGCAGAGGCGCGTTCTCTGTATCCATGGAAAGATCTGAATGCCTTACAAACTGTAGGTTACAAGGAGTTGTTCAATTATTTTGACGGGGTCTGGACAAAGGATTTTGCGGTAGATATGATACGTCAGGATTCACGCCGGTATGCAAAAAAGCAGTTGTCATGGTTTAATCGCGATAAGTCGATACGCTGGTTTAATCCGGATGACGAAGAGGCTGTAATGGAGTATGTCTCAGGATTTATGGAAAGATAACATCAGGGATATAATAAACCTTTTGCAGAACTCGTTTCTTGAAAGAAGTCAATGGTGTTTTACTCCGAAAAGGTTCAAAATTAGATCGTCATGAAGAGAATATTAATAGTGACCCTTGTGCTTGTAATGGCTGGTGTTAGTGCACGTGCCCAGTTTGCCAAGCAACTTTCATTCCCTAACTGGTATGTGTGTCTTTATGGTGGTCTTAATGCTTTTATGTCAGAAAACAACATGCCGGGAGCCAAAGGGACTAATTTTACCATGGGCAATAACCTAAATGTTATTTCGACGGTAGGAGTGGGGTATGACATAAATAAACTTTTGTCGGCCCGGGGGCAGCTCGGGGGAGTAAAATACAAATGGTCGCCCGACGGGGAGGAGCATTATCATGCCTGGGCGGCAACGCTAACGGCTGATATGATGTTAAACGTTACCCGTTTGATTGCGGATTACGATCCGAATCGAAATTTTGAATTTCAGGTGTTTTTGGGGTCGGGGGCTGCTTATCGTCCCAAAATTAAGTACGTTGATTATACATCCGATATGGTTATTTCTCCGATCGCAAGAGCCGGCGTGCAGGTAAGTTTCTTTGTGTCACGCCGGTTTGCAATCAGTCTCGATTTGGCGACCAATTTTGTTTCCGACAGGATGGATGATGTAGTCACCCGTCATTTCAGCGATAATTATACCTCGTTAATGTTGGGCTTTACTTATCATATTATTGGTTGTCAATGTCAAAAAAAGCCTCACAACATGACGTATCCGTATTGATTCTGCCTGATTTAAAACGAAACAGGAGTCGGTTGTCCGGCTCCTGTTTTTTTTGTCTTATATTCTGTCTTTTGTCTTTTATTTTAAGGTATTCGGGCTTTTCACAAAGTATTAAAAAATGGGCAGTCTCACGACTACCCAATCCTTGTTAACCTTAAAATCTAATACTATGAAAAAATCACACTGCAAAGGTAAGAGCAGTTGAATCATAGTGCAAATTTTAATGGTTAATATGTGTCAATATAATGTTAAAATATTGATTTGGCTATCAAAATGACTTTTAATGTGTATTGTACTATCAAAATATCATATTTATATCAAAAATGGTTTCGTTTTGATTTTATTTTGACATTTTGTTGTGATATGTCTTACAAAATGCTCCTAATTTCAGGATTAAGCTTAATTGTTGAGAGTTTAGTAGAGCTCCATCTACCATATGGAAGCAAATAGCGGCTCTTGAGCTTACATATTTGTTTTCGACGGGAATATATGCGAAATCAACTCTCCCGTAGTTGCCCGACTGGTACAAACCGTTGCCATTGGCTACTTTCAGCTTTCCGCCACGATAGTATGACGCATCCACTCCGATTTTTTTTGCATAAATATGAGCCTGCACAAAGCCTCCGGCCCAGAAATGCAGCTTGGGGTCGGGCCGATCCCGGTCGTAGCAACCCAAAGCTCCTGCTTTGAACGACAATTCCCGGAGGTTTGTATAGCGGGTAAAGTCGGCTCCTAAAAGCAAGGCAAAAGCTCCGTTGTCGCGGATGTGGTCGTCTTCAAGGTGGCCTGCGTAAAGAGCTTTGTGATACATGTAAAAATAGTGGTCGAAGAATAGCGTCTGTGATAGATTGATTCGCCCCGAAAAGCCGGCTAAAAACGACTCTCTGACATTAGAACGCTGACGGCCTGTCCAGTCGCACCAAAAATTCTCGTAGCCCCATGAGCCTCTTGTTTCAAGGTAAGCTCCCTGGATGTTCGGGCGGTAGTTGTCGAGCGTGTCGGAAAGCAAAGCCAGCGGATAATCCAGCAAGCCTCTGCGGGGAAACGATCCCAGCAATCCTGTCAAACCGTCTTTTTGATAGTGGTAAAAGAGATTTACAGTTGGCGTGTTACCATCTATTTTGTCTCCGTATTCGTAGAGATAATTGATGCCGGCCATAAATCCCTGAGTGGAATCGATTTTTGCGCCCAGCATTCCATTCAGTCGTGCACCGAGCATGGTTTGCGAAATGGCATATTTATCGCTGTTGCCGGAATATTCCCTGTTGTCCAGAAAGTGGCTGGCCTCAACAAAGTAGTTGAGCTTTTGAGCTTCAAGACTGCTGAATGTAAAGATAATCAGGGATGAAAGGATGATCTTTTTAAGCATTGGTAATTCGTTGGTTTGTTTTATGTTACGCGCTCTGGTGAATGCCGGGAAACTAAGATTTATTATTCGGGTAAATATCCTTGTTTCTTCAGCACATCCAAAAAGAATCCTGAGAAAGTTTCGTTGGCATTTTTGGTGTAGCGCACATCTGTAAATACCTGAGCGAGTGTTTCTTTGTTGTTTTCTGCAATGAATTGTTTGTTTTCGGGCAAACTCTCCTTGTAGGCATAGATCTGGTCGATATCTTCCGCGGAATAGTCCTGATAGGTTTCGAAGTGTACAACGCCCTCCAGAGGAAGACGATCAACCGGATTCGGAGTTTCGGCCGGATAACCGACGGTCAGAGTCAAGATGGGAACAACAAATTTCGGGAGTTTTAGCACGTCGATAATTTTGTGTGCGTTATAAGTGGTTGTCCCGAAATAGCAGGTTCCTAAACCTTCGCTTTCGGCAGCCATGCAAAAGTGTTCGGCCACAATCGTTGCGTCGATCATAGCAGATGTGAAGGATAAGAAATTATCGTATCCGGGCGCTGCGTTGCGTTGTTCGCACCATTTGTTGAAACGGTTGAAGTCGGCGCAGAACGTAACTACCACCGGAGCCTGTTTGATTGATGGTTGGTTGAAATGACAGGGAGATAATGCTTCTTTTACGGATTGATCCTGAGTAACTACAATGCTGTATGTTTGCATGTTGCCTGTATTTGCAGCGCGGCAGGCAGTCTCAAGAAGTTCGTTAAGTAATTCGGCCGGAATAGCCTGCTCTGTATATTTGCGTACGGAAACGCGGTCTTTTAATGAAGAAAACATATTGATGTGTTTACGATTTTAATATTTCGGCTTTCTCACAACCTCACATGCTCACCATCTCACTTTCTAACTGTGCAATGGCAGGTATACCCCTTTTTTTGTTTCGAAAAACTCTTCCGAGAAATAATCGCTCAGGTCGTATACGGTAACATCTTGCTTAAATGGAAGGATCTCATGTTCCAGTTCGCCGCCTTTCAGGCAGATAAGTCCGTTTGGAAGAGCGTTTCCCTGTTTCGGTGAAATGTTTTTACGCACGATTTTTACCAGATCGCCAAGCGGCATCACGGCACGACTTACCACAAAATCGAATTTTGTTTTTTCTTCCTGTCCGCGACAATGGCGAAAGGTGATGTTCTTCAGTCCGATGGCAGTTGAAACCTCGGTGGCAACCTTAATTTTCTTGCCGATAGAATCGATCAGATGGAATTGAACTTCGGGGAAAAGAATAGCCAGGGGAACACCTGGAAATCCGCCTCCGGTACCAATATCCATAACGGTTGTGCCCGGCCGGAACGTGATGATTTTTGCGATTGCCAGCGAATGAAGCACGTGGCGTTCGTACAGGTTGTCGATGTCTTTGCGCGAAATTACATTGATTTTACTGTTCCATTCGGCGTAAAGAGCTTGTAGTTGAGCGAATTGTTGTTGTTGGGTTTCGGTGAGATGAGGGAAATAGCGGAGTAGCAGTTCGATCATAGCTGTAATGAATTTAACCGCAAATGTACGACAAATTTTGTACCTTTGCACAACAACCAAATGGCTTCGTATTGTAAAACCTAATTCTCAATATTGCAACCGGTTGATTGGTTGTCGGTTGTAAATTGCTGCTATAAAATGAGACCAGTACTCTTCATTGACCGGGACGGTACCCTGATTATCGAACCCCCCGTTACGTTTCAGATAGATTCTCTCGAATTGCTTGAGTTTTATCCCAAAGTATTCCGTAACTTGTATAAGATTGCCACCAAAAGCGATTTCCGTTTGGTAATGGTAACCAATCAGGACGGTTTGGGCACGGAAGATTATCCCGAAGAAGCGTTTGATGCTGTTCAGGGTAAAATGCTGAAAGCTTTTGAAAACGAAGGAATTAATTTTGAAGATATTCATATTGATACGTCGTTTCCCGAAGATAACTCACCTAACCGTAAACCACGTACAGGTCTTTTGACCGGTTATATGGACGGTAGTGCCGATATTGAAAATTCGTATGTTATCGGCGACCGCCTGACGGATGTGCAGCTGGCCAAAAACCTGGGTTGCAAGGCTATATTTATGAGAAACTACGACGATATAGCAGTGCTGCTCAAAGATAAACAGCTGGAACAATATTGCGCTTTGGTGACGCCAGACTGGGATAAGGTTGCCGACTTCCTGCTGGGAACTCCACGGATTGCGGAAGTGGTTCGCAAAACCAGCGAAACCGATATTTACGTGAAACTGGATCTCGATGGTTCGGGCAAATGCGATATAGCAACCGGACTGGGCTTCTTCGATCACATGTTGTCTCAGATTGGCAAACACTCGTGTTGCGACCTTACGGTTAAAGTAAAAGGTGACCTCGAAGTTGACGAACACCACACTATAGAAGATACTGCTCTTGCTTTGGGCGAGGCTTTTGCAAAGGCGCTGGCTGACAAACGGGGCATCGAACGCTACGGTTTTTGCCTGCCAATGGACGATTGTCTGTGTCAGGTGGCGCTCGACTTCGGCGGACGTCCCTGGCTGGTTTGGGATGCCGAATTCAAACGCGAAAAAGTGGGTGAAATGCCTACCGAAATGTTCCTGCACTTCTTCAAATCGTTCAGCGATGCTGCCAAAATGAATCTCAATATTAAGGCCGAAGGCGAAAACGAACATCACAAGATAGAAGGTATCTTCAAAGCATTGGCGCGTGCCATCCGCATGGCTATTCGCCGCGATATTTTCAGCAGCGATCTGCCAAGTACCAAAGGAGCCCTGTAAATAGTTAACGAGTAACGAGTAATGAGGTGAGTAAACGCTAAACGTCACACATCTTCTTTGTGTTCTTTGCGAAATTCTTAGCGTTCTTTGCGGTTAAACTCAGGTTTTTTACCACGAAGTACACAAAGACTATCACTAAGTTCACGAAGATGGTTCTATTTTTCCAAGGAAGATAATTGACAAGCAACTAAACACTAAACGTTCAACATTGAACTTTAATCTAAAATGACCGAAAGAGTACTTCGATTTTCGCAACGCGGATATTACCTGAGTTTTTTACTGGCAGT
>JAUZOL010000136.1 GCA_030706455.1 Bacteroidota bacterium | reverse complement strand
ATGAAAAGAAGACTTGCCGGTTTTATAATGTGCTGCTCTATATTGCTATCCAGTTCTTTGCACGCACAACGTTATCAAGCAGTTGTTTCGCCGGGAGCAAGCATTCAGTCGGCCATTGAAGCGGCTCCTGAAAAACCGGACAAACCGTATGTCATTCTGGTAAAAAACGGCATCTACAAGGAGAAGGTGATTATCAACAAACCAAATATTGTGCTCGTTGGAGAAAATCGTGACAGCACCCGGGTAATATTCGCCGAACTTTCGAGCAAACGTACAATGAAGGAGTACAAGGGCAAACCGGTCGGCAATGGAGTAATTGTTTTGCAGGATGGGGCTGACGACTGCATTATCAGTGGCATGACCGTTTATAATAATTACGGAAGTACAGTTGAACCGACCACCGCGCACCAAATGGCAATATTCGGGACCGCAACGCGCACCATCATCATTAACTGCAACGTATGGGCCGATGGCAACGATGCCTTGTCGCTTTGGGCAAAAGAGGATGGAATGTATTACCACGCAGATCTTAACTTACGTTGTCCGGGAGTAGACTTCCTGTGCCCGAGAGGCTGGTGCTATGCGACCCGTTGCTCGTTTTATGGCGATGGACGGGCGTTAATCTGGCATGACGGACGGGGCAACTTTGATAAGAAACTGGTGATAACCAACTCTCATTTCGACTCGAAAAGCCCCGTTACGCTGGGCCGCTATCACCATGACTCGCAATTTTTTCTCATCAATTGCACGATGACCGACAAAATTATCGACCATCCGATTGGATATGCCTATACCGATCAGGTGCTCGATCCGTGTCCGTGGGGACAACGGGTGTATATGTACAACGTGAAACGCCAAGGTGGCAATTTCGAATGGCTGAAAAACAACCTGGATAAAGCCAAAGGCTCGCCAAAACCGAGACAAATCAATGCGCTGTGGACATTTGGCGGCAAATGGAATCCGGAAGCGAAAATAAAATCTCTTTGGAATGTTCTTGCCTACCCGCAGACTAAAATTGTCAAATAAAATGCCATATGAAAAAACTATTGATTCTTCCGCTCCTTTTTACTGCCATTATCGTACAGGCACAAAGCAATGACTTATCGGTAATTCGTTCGGTGGCCGACAATATCCTGAACGAACACTCTTACAACATTGTGGATAAAAAAACGGGAAAAGTTTATTCCGACTCGAAGAATTTACCAGCCGCCGGCGATTTTGCCTTTCAAAGCAAATACCTGGAATGGCGGTATGTGGATGGGGTCCTCAACATGGCCATGCTCGATCTTTTCAAGCAAACCGGCGACGAAAGGTACAAGGATTTCGTGTTGAAGAACTATCGGTTTATTTTCGATAACAGCGCATTTATTCGCAGGGAATACGAGAAAGGGATCCGCAATCCGGCCTATTATCGCTTTGCGGCGATGAAGAGTCTGGACGATTGCGGCGCCATGACGGCCGGTTTAATCGGGGCCGTTCAGTACGACAGCCGTGCCGATTACAAAGCTTATATCGATCGGGTAGGCGATTACATCCTGCACAAAGAGGGACGTCTGGTAGACGGCACACTTTCACGCGGACCGGAAGGTCACAAGATTGTTTGGCTGGACGATCTTTACATGAGCGTTTCCTTTCTTTCGCAAATGGGCGACTATTCCAAAAACAGCGAATACCTCGATTTCGCCGCCAAACAGGTAATCCTGTTTAGTAATCTGCTGTACGATCCCATTACCGGACTCTATTTTCATTGCTATTACGACTACCTGAAAGAACCGGGCGTAGCCCACTGGGGGCGTGCCAACGGATGGAGTATTTATGCACAAGCCTATTTACTTGATGTGCTGCCCGAAAACCATCCGCTTCGACCGCAGCTTCTACAGATTTTCCGCCGTCAGATTCTTGGCTTTTCGCGTTATCAAAGCCAGTCGGGACTGTGGCATCAACTGCTCGACAAAAACGATTCGTACCCGGAAACTTCCTGTTCGGCGATGTTCGCTTATGCGGTTGCCAAAGGGGTAAATCGCGGCTGGCTCGACAAAGAATTCGGTTCGATCGCTCTACGTGCCTGGGAAGGTGTTTGCAAACAGGTAAACGACAAAGGAGAAGTTTCCGGTATTTGCATCGGCACGGGCATTTCGCACGATTTGGTTTTCTATTACACCCGCCCCACTCCGCTCAACGATGCTCATGGGTTGGGAGCTTTTATTCAGGCAGGCTTGGAAATCAACAAGATGAAGAATAACAAATAATTTATTTATGAGCAATAGCAACCAGCGTATCGTTATAGTAGATGCCCTCAGAGGAGTGGCATTAATGGGAATTATGCTGATTCACAGTGTAGAACATTTCGATTTTATTCGTCTGCCGGACTATAATTTTTTCTTTTCAGCCGAAACGGACAAGTCGGTTCTTGACACTATCCTGTTCCTGATTAGCGGAAAAGCTTATTCTATATTCGCCTTGTTATTCGGATTCAGCTTCTTCATACAAATGTACCGGCAAGAATGCAAGGGAATCGATTTTCGTTTACGCTTCCTTTGGAGATTGGCTATTTTGCTTACGATGGGAATGATTCATTCGTTGCTCTATACCGGCGATATTCTTCATATTTATGCCTTGCTGGGCTTTGTGTTGGTAGCTGTTTATAAAGTAAAACCGAAAATATTAGCGATAGTGGCTGTTTTACTAGCTTTGCAATTGCCGTTGCTCTGTAACCTCGGCTATGCTTTCGCTCATCCCGACTATGAATATGTAAAGACATTCGGGAAAGGTCTGGGTAAGATCGCCAAAGAGATTTATGCCACCGGCACCATCTGGGATGTGATGAGTTTCAATGCATGGAAAGGCCATGTTGCTGTTTGGGCATGGACCTATTACAACGGGCGTTACCTGCAACTAATTGCTCTTTTCCTCGTCGGACTAATTTTAGGAAAAACCGGCTTTTTTGAACGATTGTCTGATTACAAAAAACTATCAATCAGATTACTAATTATTGTTGCATTGTCGTCCTTAGCTTTCTATCTGCTTACGCTTCATCTGAAAGATTTTGATGTAACGGTAGCTCAGGGAAAACTGCTAAAAATTCTGGTGAAATCCTATTTCGACCTTGCCTTTACGGGGTTTGTCTTCTTTTCAGTCATTGTTCTTTATTTGAAAGGATTCATCAACAAGGCCGTACAACTGCTTGCTTATGTCGGTAAAATGAGTCTTTCGAACTACATTTTGCAGGCGGTAATCGGTGTGTTGCTCTTCTACGGATTTGGGTTAGGCTTATATCGTTACCTCGGTTCCACCTGGAGCCTGATGTATGGCATTCTCTTCTTTGCCCTGCAAATCTACGTGAGCAAAGTCTGGATCAACCATTTTTATTACGGTCCGTTCGAGTGGTTGTGGAGAGCATTGACCTTCTTCGATTTTAAACTGAAATTCAAAAAGGAAAAACAATAAATAATGAAACGCGTATTTATTCTGTTACTGACATCGCTTCTTTTGGGAAACTGGAGTTATGGCCAAAACAATGGTGAAATCGACCTTAGTTCTCTCAACTGGAAACTGATTCTGGATAAAAATGCCACCTGGCAAAACGACAAGCTCTATTTGCCCCTGGTCAATGTTTCTTCGCTCCCGGTCAACGTGCCCTCCGGCGGATGGGATGCGCTGGAGACGATGCCGCAAAAAACAGTGCATCTTCCGGCTACTGTCGAACAATATTTCTGGGGATACAACGGCGATAAATTCGGAGTAACGGGCAACTATGTCGGCGTTTCATGGTTTACAACAAAATTCGATGGTCCCGAAACGATGCATGGTAAACACGTTTTTCTGAACGTGGGAAGCGTTCGTTTCAGGGTCGAAATCTTTGTCAACCGCCAATTAGTCGGTTATGATTTGGTCAATGGCACACCTTTCCAAGTCGATATAACCGACGCCGTCAAACCCGGGCAAACCAACGAAATTGCCTTCCGAATTACGGATCCCAACGGAAATTTCAACTGGAAAGATTCGCAAAATTACAGCTGGGGCAATTACCGTACCATTCCTTCTCATGGTTTCGGAGGAATTACCGGTAAAGTAACTCTGTCGGCCAAGAACGACCTTTTTATCGATGATCTGTTTGTAAAAAACAAACCGAAAGCCAGCGAAGTGGATTTGGAGATAACTACCCGGAATGAATCCGGTAAATCGGACAACGGAACCTTTCTTCTCGAAATTCGTGAACATGCAGGCAACCGGAAAGTGGTCTACACTAAAAGCTATCCGGTAAACTCTTTTTCGACGGGAGAATCGATGCATAAATTCACGGTTTCACTACCGCAGGCAAAACTCTGGAGTGTCGATGCCCCGAATCTTTATGATGTGACGATTACATTGAAAGACGGCAAAGGCAACGAAGATGTTTTTCACCGCCGGTTTGGGTTCCGCTGGTTTGAGGTGGCCGACGCAAACGGCAATCGGGAATTCCGGCTGAACGGCAAACGCATCGTACTGCGCACCTCCATTTCGTGGAGTTTCTGGCCCGATAACGGAATCTTTCCCGACGATTCACTGGCCAAAAAACAGGTGATGATAGCCAAACGACTAGGACTGAATATGCTCAATTTTCACCGAACCATCGGCTATACCAATGTACTCGATTATGCCGACGAACTGGGATTGCTCTATTTCGAAGAACCGGGTGGCAACTCCTATCCGGCAAACTTATTCTTTCCAAAAGATAGTCTGACGAAAATACAAACCGACTTCTATCTGAAAGAACGGATGGAAAAATTGGCTCGCATGATTAGGCGCGACCGCAGCCACCCTTCGCTGGTTATCTACAACCTGCACAACGAACGGGGCGCGGTGCCCATGCAACCCGACTACGACGAAATGGCGGCTGCCCACCGACTGGACGAAACGCGCATTCTGACGTATAACTCCTGCAACGGAAACAATCCCGAAGGAAAACCCGACGATCATTTTAAAACGCATTTACTACCTTACGATTCCACTTTCCACAATGTAGGTTGGTGGGACGAGCACCATGCCGGGGGGCCGGGCGTCTACCACGATTTTCTCTACAAAAACGCCGGCGATTATCATCGGGGAAGCACCAACAAAAAAGAGATTGTTTACTGGGGAGAAGAGGGAGCGATCGGAACGCCGCCCCGTCTGGAGCTGATCCGGAATGAGATTCTGAAGAGCGGCAAAACGTCGGGCTGGGAAGCCGACGATTACCTGAAATGGTACGATGCGTACGATTCGTTCCTGAAATCCGACAAAGGCTTTGCCAAAGCATTTCCGTCAGTCGACGCACTGACCACCGCTATGGGCAATGTGGCTTACTACTATCAGGGCCGAATGATCGAAAATATCCGCATGAACAATGTAGTGGACGGCTATGCCATCAATGGTTGGGAAAGCATGAAGCTGGAGAACCATTCCGGCATTGTCGATAACTACCGCAATCCGAAGGGCGATCCCGATCTGATTGCCCGTTATAACAAACCGCTTTATATTGCAGTAAAATTGAACCGAAAGGTTGTGGAAACCGGCAGCGAAACTACGGCAGATTTTCATATCGTCAACGAAGCCAATCTACACGGAAACTATCAGCTGAAAGCCACTTATACGGATGAAAAGGGGAATATACTCGAAACGAAGTTGTGGAACGTGAAAGTAACCGGTGGCAGCACCTACGGAGAGCTTCTGAAAGCGGGCTGGACTATTCCGGTCAATACATCCGGTTACAGTACGGTGAAAGCCGAGCTGTTGAAAAACGGCAAGCTAGTTGCCAGCGGCGACGATCGGATTTTTTCGACGAAAGTGGAGAAACCCGAAAATACGCTGCACGGAATGGTTGCCGATACCACTGGAGTTCTTAACCGGTTCCTATCTGTCAAAGGCATTACGGCTTCCGAATACCATTCCGGCACACCCAAGGGAGACTACCTGATTATCGGGGCATTCGAACCACAGCAATGGGGGTCAGGCATTTCGGATATCATGGAATGGGTTTATTCGGGTCATACGCTGATCATTGTCAACAACAGCGAACGCTGGGCCGATTTTCTGACCGATAAAGAGGTTGCCGATTATCGTGGCAGCAAAAAGCTCGGCACTTCATGGTATGGCGGCAATTTCTTTGTTAAGGAACATCCGCTGTTCGATGGCCTGCCGCAAGATTGCGTTTTCAACTGGGAATATCAATGCTTTGCAGCCTACAATCGCAAACGTGTCGGGTTACGCCTTTTCAACGGCGAAACGGTCGTCGGTTGTGTTTCCGATCACAAGAAAGAGGTATATTCGGCACTGAGCGTTATTCCTGCCGGACGAGGCAAAGTGATTCTCTGTTCGCTCGATATTTTTGGATGCATTCAGGACATGAAACCCCAGAAAAAAATGACCGACATCGACGGCGAAAATGCTTCGATGAATACTTTCAATACTTCGGGCGGCAACCAGTCGAATGTGGTGGGCCAACGCCTTTTAATGAACATGATAAAATATGCCGGAGAAACCGGCAAATAAAAATCAGGATATGAAATCGTTCTATAAATATTTGTGGGTTGCACTGTCCTGTTGCCCGTTCCTGTTATCGGCTCAGGGCAATTTCAACGCGCTGATCTGGAAACAGAACTTAGCTTACAACTCGTACCTGATGCGCGACGTTCATCAGCAGTATGCCGAGCGGCGCGATGAACTGGCAAAAGCCGTGCAGTCAAAAAAAACGATGCTCCAATACCGGGATGAGCTGCGGAAACGATACAAAGTCGTTTTGGGAGACTTTCCGGATAAGACACCTCTGAATGCGAAAGTGCTGAAAGTTTCTCAGGAGAATGGGTTCAAAGTCGAAAAGGTTATTTTCGAGAGCCTGCCCAAACGTTACGTTACGGCCAATCTGTATCTGCCCGATGGTAAAGGTCCGTTTCCGGCCTCGCTCGAATTGTGTGGCCACGGACTATCCGGAAAACTTTATTCCGAAGAGGCAAAGCTTATGGCACTGAATGGGATTGCCGTGCTGGTGGTCGATCCTATCGGACAAGGAGAACGGGTGCAGTTGCTCGATGAAAACGGGAAAACGGCCACCCGTGGAGTCACAACCGAACATACCTTGCTGAACGCTGGTTGCGAACTGGTGGGCAGCAGCCTGGCAGCCTACGAATGGTGGGACAATCACCGTGCGATTGATTATCTGGAAACGCGAAGTGATATCGACAAAAATCGTTTGGGAGTTTACGGAAGCTCCGGCGGAGGAACACAAACGGCTTATCTGATCGGATTGGAAGATCGGCTGAAAGTGGCTTGTATTTGCAGCTACTTCTCGCAACGCGAACGGGTACTCGAACTGAACGGTCCGTCGGACGGTTGCCAGCATATTTCCGGAGAAGGCAAAGCCCATATCGAAATTGCCGACTGGGGAATTATGTTTGCCCCAAAGCCGTTGCTCATTATGTCGGGATTATACGATTTTGTCGACTATTGGGGCGCCTTGCAGGAAACTAAAGAGTTGAAGCAGGTGTACGAAACACTGGGGGCAAAAGATGCCGTCCGGCAATTCACCGCCGAAAGCGGTCACGGTATGCCGAAGGAGAAGCGGGAAGCGTTGGCTACCTGGTTTCGCCAATGGCTTTGCAACGATCCAACGCCGGTAAAAGAGACTTCTATGCCCCGCGTTCCCGAAGAAGATCAGCAATGTACGGCAACCGGACAGGTCAACACTGCGTTTTCTGATGCCGAATCCATTCCGGCTTATAATGAAAAAATCGCCTCGCAAATGGAAAAAGATCGTGCCGCTTTTTTGAAGCAAAACGATCAGGCCATCCGGGCAAAAATGCTTTCGTTGCTGGGAATAGAGATGCCAAAAGAGAAAATATCGGTGATGCCGACCGGTAACATGCCATTGAGAACATATAGTCTTTTGAAATATCAGATTTTGCGCAAAGGAGAGATGCCGGTTCCTTGTGTGGTGGTAATCCCCGAAAAAGTTGCTCCTCAGGGAAAAGTAATCCTATACCTCAACGAAACTGGCAAAGATGCCATTTTGAACGATGAAAACACGTTGAGCAATTACGTCAATCAGGGTGATATTTTAGTGGTAGCCGACCTGAGAGGATACGGCGAGATGGAAGATCCGGCCAGTCTGAACGACACCAAATACTGGAATCGCGAGTACCGGAATGCCATGACCAGTCTGCATATTGGTCGCTCGATTATTGGCCAGCGTGTGACGGACATTCTTTCTTTGGTGGATTTTTTAGCTACAGATCCGAAATTTACCGGACATTCTATCCAGTTGCAGGCCACTGGAACATATGGACCTGTTGCGGTACATGCAGCCTTTTTAGATTCACGTATCGCCAAAACAGAAATTACCCGATCCATCAAGTCCTATCGGGAATTTATCCGCAATCCGATGCAACGCGACATGTTTTCCAATATTATTCCGGGAGTCTTGAAATATTACGATCTCAAAGATCTCATTGAAAAGGCAGGAAAAGAAAGAATTCAGTTTATTGATTAACAACCTGATTTCTAATGAAAATTATCCTGAATAACTACAATTAAGCAATTTGGTCCCTGGTTTTGTTTCTTTTTAAATAATTCAAGAGATTAATTCAACACTTAACATCGATTCAATTTTTCTGTTTGGTTTTTAAGCAGTAATTTTGCAACATATTTGAAGAAAGACTGAGTATCATGTACAGGGTAGGATTTTTAGCAGTATTGCTTTTATTTATCGGCTCGTTTTGTGTCAACGGCAAACATTCAAAAAAACACAGACATATCAGGGCAAGCCACAGAACTGTCGGCGTGGACATATCAAAATATATGACCAGCGACCAGATTGTTGGCATTGACGTATCGAAACATACAGGTATCATCAACTGGGATATTATCAAACGACAGGGAGTTGATTTTGCCTATATCAAATCCACCGAAGGTGCT
>JAUZOL010000135.1 GCA_030706455.1 Bacteroidota bacterium | reverse complement strand
TATTTTTCCTCACGCTTTTTGTAAAATAATCCCCGACATTTTGGGTGGAGATCCCGAGTATTGCAATATCATGCATGCCGACGGTGCTGGAACAAAGTCATCACTGGCCTATCTGTACTGGCGCGAAACCGGCGATATCTCTGTTTGGAAAGGGATTGCTCAGGACGCATTGATAATGAATATCGATGACTTGCTTTGTGTAGGGGCTACCGATAATATTCTCGTGTCGTCAACCATTGGGCGCAATAAAAATCTGATTCCGGGAGAAGTAATTGCAGAAGTGATTAACGGTACGGAAGCATTGTTGGCCAAATTGCGTAGCCTGGGTGTGAATGCGCATCTTACCGGTGGCGAAACTGCTGATGTGGGTGATTTGGTTCGAACAATTATTGTAGATAGCACAGTTGCTTGCCGCATGAAGCGTGCGGATGTGATTTCGAATGATAAAATTAAGGCTGGCGATGTGGTTGTCGGTTTGTCTTCTAGCGGGAAGGCAAGCTACGAAGATGGCTACAACGGAGGAATGGGAAGTAATGGTCTCACCTCTGCCCGTCACGATATTTTTGCTTACTATCTTGCCGAAAAATATCCTGAAAGCTATGATGCCAGTATGCCTTCCGGTTTAGCTTACTCAGGAACGAAGAAACTGACAGACGAAATAGCGCATGTGGGGATGGATGCCGGGAAACTGGTGTTGTCGCCTACGCGTACTTACGCCCCGATTATTCGTGATATTCTCGAACATCATCGCGAACACATTCACGGAATGGTTCACTGCTCGGGTGGCGCACAAACTAAAGTGTTGCACTTTATTGACAACCTGCATGTTATAAAGGATCATCTTTTTCCTGTTCCTCCGCTGTTCGAAATGATACAGGCAGAATCGGAATCGGATTGGAAGGAAATGTACAAGGTGTTCAATATGGGTCACCGTATGGAGATATATCTTGATCCGGAATGGGCGGAAGATATCATTATCCTTTCTGAAAAATATAACGTTGACGCTCAGATTATAGGTCATGTAGAAGCTTCAAAGGGAGCTAAGGTGACTATCCGTGGCGAAAAAGGGGTGTTTGAATACACGAAATAAGAGCAGTTGTTCATTTGTATTGTTCAGCGTCTAATAGAAGTTTCATGGAGAAAATGAGTTTAACCATATTGGGTTGTAATTCGGCACTGCCTTCTATTAGTAGCTTTCAGACATCGCAACTGCTTTCATTACGCGAAAAACAGTTTATGATTGACTGTGGCGAAGGGGCCCAAATCCGGCTTCGTCAGTTGAAAATCAAAGCTTCCCGTCTGAATCATATTTTTATTTCTCATTTGCACGGCGATCATTGTTTCGGCTTGATCGGTCTGATCTCATCGATGGGAATGTTGGGGCGGACGTCCGATTTGGTCATTCATTCGCATCCCGATCTCGAAGGAATATTGCAACCGCAAATAGATTATTATTGCGCCGATGCCGGTTATAAGGTGATATTCGAACCATTCAATCCAAGGCAACATGCGCTTTTGTACGAAGACCGGTCGTTGCAGGTTTATTCTATTCCTTTGAAACACCGTGTTCCTACAGCCGGCTTTTTGTTTTCCGAACGGGAAAAAGAACGTCATATCATTCGTGATATGATTGATTTTTGCCAGATTCCTGTGAGGGAAATTGCCCTTATCAAACAGGGTGCCGATTTTGTACGGGAAGATGGCGAAGTGATTCCTAATGAGCGTTTAACCACAGCTCCTTACCCAGCTCACAAATATGCTTATTGCTCCGATACTGCTTATTCGGAAAAGATAGTGCCTATTATCGAAGGTGTAGACCTTTTATATCACGAGGCAACTTTTATGCAGAGTGAGATTGTCAGGGCAAAAGAAACGGCTCATTCTTCAGCACAACAGGCCGCCGAAATTGCAAAAATGGCTAATGTGAAGAAGCTTATCATTGGACACTATTCGGCTCGCTATGATAATCAGTCAGGGCTTTTGGCTGAGGCTCGAGCTGTTTTCCCGGAGACACACCTCGCATTTGACGGAATGCGGTTGGATGTGTGATCTTTTATTTAAAAATCAAATTTCAGAATTCAAAAATCAATAGTAAACGGAGTATATTTGTGGTTTCGGAACTTTGAACTTGTGAATTTTGAACTAGTTATTTTGTAAATCTTTCAAACGAAAATATTATCTATGGAACGTAATCCTTTTCAACGCCGGCCACAGCCGCCGCGCGGCAATTCCAATCCTTTTCGCCCCAAATGGGAGCATCGTCCTCCAAGTTCTGATCTGATTTTTGGTATCAGAGCTGTGATTGAAGCGCTCGAAGCAGGGAAAGAGGTGGATAAAATTCTCGTCAGAAAAGAGTTGTCAAGCGACTTGGCTAAAGAATTGTTTGCTGCCTTACAGGGGCGTAATGTGCCGGTGCAGCGTGTGCCGGTCGAAAAGCTGAATGCTATCACACAAAAGAACCATCAGGGCGTGATTGCTTATGCGGCGGCTATTGAATATCAGCAAATATCAAATATTATTCCCGCGTTGTACGAAGAAGGAAAGAATCCTTTTGTGGTGGTGCTCGACGGTGTAACCGATATTCGTAATTTCGGCGCAATAGCCCGTACGTGTGAATGTGCCGGGGTGAATGCCATTGTGGTTCCTTCGAGAGGAGGTGCAGCAGCTAATGCCGATGCGGTGAAAACTTCTGCGGGAGCTTTGCATGTGATTCCTGTTTGTCGCGAAAATAGCCTGTTGGAGGCCGTGAAATTTCTGAAGGGTTCAGGTCTTAAGGTGATAGCAGCAACAGAGAAGGCTGTGAAAAATTATACGGAAGTGTCATATAAAGAGCCTGTTGCTATCGTGATGGGTTCCGAAGATGTGGGAATTTCGGATGACGTTCTTCGTTTGTGTGATGAGTTGGTGGCCATTCCTATTTTGGGAACTATAGCCTCATTGAATGTGTCTGTGGCTGCCGGTGTTTTGGTATATGAAGCAGTAAAGCAACGTCAATAAAGGGATGTCGTGATAAAAAAAATGGTGGTTACCCTCAAAGTAACCACCATTTTTTTATTCGTTTTCATCATTGTTCGGACGGTTTTGTTTCGGAATTAATATTCCGTGCATAAATGCGTTGATGATAAACCGTTTGTTGTATTTCATTTTTTCACTTACCCTGTCGCGAACATAGGGCGTTTCGATACCGCGGAGAGCGTAGTGGAAGATTTGCGCAGATAGTTCAGCATCATGCAGGTTGAAATAGCCTTTCTCTTTTCCTTCCTGAAAAATACCAACCAGTAGTTTGATTTCTTTGATGTCGAAACGGCGACGAGCCTTTTCTACTTCATAAATATCCCGGAAAAAGTCGGATTTTAATGAGCCGTTTCGGGTAATGGATTCTTTTACAGCATCTAGCCGGGTGAATATGTATTCCGCCAATTTTTTGTCGGGTGGTATATCCATGGCCGCAACTTTTTGTAGCTTCTCATTCAGAATGTTCAATTCCTGTTCAATAACTGCAAGGTAGATCTGATCTTTATTGCTAAAGTAAGTGTACAATGTGCGCCTGCCTTTGTTCGAAGCATTGGCAATGTCGTTCATTGTGGTGTTTGCTTTTCCCCACTTGGCAAAAAGCATTCGGGCGACATCAATGAGCATGGTGCGCGTTTTTTGTCCTGTAAGTGAAGCGATTGATGGCATTGCGAAATGTATTGTTGTTTCCTGCGCAAAATTACTAATTTTGAGCAGGAAATCATCGTTTGGACACTGAAATTTTTAGTTAAAAAAGATTGAAGAGGAGGCGGTTGTGAGGATTGGTTTACCACTTTGGGCCTGGAGGTGCAAAATGTAGCTGTTTTATGTATTTTATGACTGGATTTTCGTCTTTGCTCTGAAAATAAATTACTATTTTTGTGAACTGGAAAACCAATTTTTCTTTCGGGAAGGTGATGAAAAAAGGTTTTCCTGCATGAAATCGGACTTTTATATCAAAAAAATAACTCATGAAATGAACCTGTTGCTTTTCAATATCACTTGATAATGAACATGATTTGTAGCAATATGGAATTCCATTTGTCCTTGAAAATTAAAATTATATACAAATGAAAACAAATTATGAAATTCGTTATGCTGCTCATCCTGAGGATGCAAAGCATTACGATACCGCACGTCTCCGCAAAGAGCACCTGATTGAAACAATCTTCGCACCAAACGAAGTGAATATGGTTTATACCATGTACGACCGTCTGATTGTGGGTGGAGCAATGCCTGCCGGAGAAAAATTGTCGCTTGAAGCTATCGATCCGCTTAAAATGCCCTATTTCCTGTCGCGTCGTGAACTTGGAATTTTTAACGTGGGCGATAACGGAAAAGTTACAGTGGATGGTGTAACCTTTGAATTGGGATATAAAGAAGCTTTATATCTGGGGATGGGAGATCGTGAAGTCTATTTCGAAAGCGCCGACCCCAAGTCGCCTGCCAAGTTCTATTTTAACTCAACACCGGCTCATCAGACCTATCCCGACAAAAAAGTAACCAAAGCCGATGCAGTGGTTGCCGAAATGGGTGCGCTGGAAACTTCGAACCACAGAAATATCAATAAAATGTTGGTAAATCAGGTGTTGCCTACCTGTCAGTTGCAGATGGGTATGACCGAATTGCAACCGGGCAGCGTGTGGAATACCATGCCGGCACACATTCATAGCCGTCGTATGGAGGCTTACTTCTATTTTGAAGTACCCGAAGGTCAGGCAGTATGCCACTTTATGGGCGAACCTACCGAAACGCGCCACATCTGGATGAAGGGAGATCAGGCGGTGATTTCTCCGCAATGGTCGATCCACTCGGCAGCAGCAACTGCTAACTACACCTTCATTTGGGGTATGGGCGGTGAAAATGTCGATTACGGCGATCAGGATTTCTTCAAAATCGAAGAACTCAGATAAAACACATCGCAGGATTATTGCCGATCTTTGTTGGTAATAATCCTGTTTTTATACAAAGAATACACACAATTTTACATCAATCACTACAACAATGACAGATCAATTTTCACTTAACGGAAAAGTAGCGTTGGTAACCGGCGCTTCGTATGGTATTGGTATGGCTATTGCCAAAGCACTTGCCGGTGCAGGCGCTACCATCACTTTCAACGATATCAATGCAGAACTCGTTGAGAAAGGTGTTGCGGAGTATAAAAACAGCGGTATTGAAGCTCATGGTTATGTTTGTGACGTGACCAACGAAGATCAGGTAGATGCTATGGTGGCTCAGATTGCCAAAGAAGTCGGCGTGATCGATATTTTGGTTAACAATGCAGGTATCATCAAACGTATTCCGATGATCGAAATGAAGGCTTCTGAATTCCGTCAGGTGATCGACGTTGACCTCAATGCTCCGTTTATCGTTTCGAAAGCGGTTATCCCCGGAATGATTCAGAAGGGTGGCGGTAAAATTATCAACATTTGCTCTATGATGAGCGAACTGGGACGCGAAACTGTTTCGGCTTACGCTGCTGCCAAAGGTGGCTTGAAAATGCTCACAAAGAATATTGCTTCCGAATATGGAGAATACAATATTCAGTGCAACGGTATCGGTCCGGGTTACATTGCTACTCCTCAGACTGCACCCTTGCGCGAAGAAGGTCATCCCTTCAACTCGTTCATCATTGCCAAAACTCCGGCTGCTCGCTGGGGAACTCCCGAAGATCTTCAGGGACCGGCAGTATTCCTGGCTTCCAGCGCCTCTGACTTTGTAAACGGTCACGTGTTGTATGTCGATGGCGGTATTTTGGCTTACATCGGTAAACAACCCAAATAAATTTGTTTTATAAATTTCAATTCTGTAGAATCAAGCAACAGCCGGTATCGCCCGGTTGTTTGTCTTGATTCTTCTGTTTTGAATTAATAACGCACGATGATGAAGAAATTAGTAATCGCATTAATGGCAATTGTCGTTACGTCAACCGCATTTGCCGCTTCGCTGAAAGTGACGGTAGCCAATACGCTGGGTTTCGATCGCAACAAAGAGATTGTTTCGGTGAGTATGGCTGTGGTGAAACAAAAACTGGGAGATGATGCCAAAAGTTTTATCGTGATTGATGCCAAAGGCGCTCAGGTGCCTTGTCAGATCACGGCCAATAAACTGACTCTGATTTTTCCGGCAACCGTGAAAGCCAACGGTTCGGCGGTGTACGAAATCAAAGCAGGTACTCCTGAAAAATTTGCAGTGAAAACCTTCGGACGCTTTGTTCCCGAACGGAAAGACGACTTTGCCTGGGAAAACGACCGTATTGCTTTTCGCATGTACGGTCCGAAACTGGCCAACGAAAATCCCAGCAACGGGGTGGACGTTTGGTTGAAAAAGACCGAAGCCCTGATCGTGGATAAATTCTATTACAATGACCTCCAAAAGGGAATTCATTATCACGTAGACTATGGAGAAGGGATTGATTGTTACAAGGTGGCTCATACGCTGGGTGCCGGTGGTATTGCTCCCTATACCGATTCTACCCTTTGGGTGCAGAACCAGTATAGCAAATGGAAAGTGATTGAAAACGGTCCGTTGCGCACTACTTTTCAGTTGACGTATGACTCGGTGAAGGTGGGTAAAACCTGGTTGAAAGAGTTCTATGCCGTTTCGATCGATGCTGGTTCGCAGCTAAACAAAGCCGTAGTGTCGTATGTTGGCAAAATTCCTGCCGGTATGAAACTGGCCGCCGGATTGTTCCTGCACGACAAAAAAGGTGTGTCTAAAATTGATACCAAAGCTGGTTATATCGGTTACGGTGAGGTGGCAACCTCCGATGCCGGCGTTCCTGCCGGACGCGATTATGTGGGAGCCGTCCTCGGAAGCGGCAAAATGCTTTCGGGCAAGCAACAGGGTGACCACTTGCTCGCTTTTGCCAACTACAAACCCGGCACCAAATTTACCTATTACTTCGGCGCAGGCTGGAGCCAATGGGGTTTTCCCAACGACCAGGCCTGGTTCGATTATCTGCGTGACTTTAGTCTCAAACTCCAAAGTCCGTTGAAGGTAACTGTAAAATAAAATGAGCTGATATTTGTTCGAAAGCCGTGCTGGATTTCCTGTGCGGCTTTTTTTGTCTTTGGCAAAATTTGATGTAATTTCGTTGAAGTAAAACGCAATTCCGTTGTAAAGAAGTAATCAATATAATATCAAATCATTAAATCGTTTTATTATGACTCCGGTTGTTAGCATTATCATGGGCAGTACTTCCGATTTGCCCGTTATGGAAAAAGCCGCCAAGGTTTTTGACGAGTTCCAGATCCCGTTCGAAATTCATGCCCTTTCGGCTCACCGTACCCCCAAAGAGGTGGAAGCATTTGCTACCGGTGCCCGCGGACGTGGCATCAAGGTGATTGTAGCTGCGGCCGGTATGGCTGCTCACCTTCCCGGAGTAATCGCTTCGATGACTCCGCTACCTGTGATTGGAGTGCCTATCAACGCTTCGCTCGACGGCATGGATGCCCTGCTGGCTATCGTACAAATGCCTCCGGGTATTCCCGTGGCAACTGTCGGTATCAACGCTTCGATGAATGCGGCTCTGTTGGCGGTACAAATCTTGGCTTCCGGCGACGAAAGCCTGCAAACCAAACTCATCGACTACAAGGAAGGCCTGAAAACGAAAATCGTGAAGGCCAACGAAGAGTTGAAAGAGGTGAAGTTTAAGTTTAAAACCAACTAATCAGACACATGAGCAAAGAGTAAAGACTAAAGGCCGATTTGTCCGTCTTTGTTCTGATCTTATTTTTCTAACCCTACCCCCTGCGGGTACTCCCCTTGATCACAAGGGGAGACGAATCTGCATAGTGTGAATGAGGAAAGTTTCGCATCCGGTTGTCCCCTTTTGATAAAGGGGACGAGCGAAGCGGAGGGGTTAGAAATGTTGAACGTGTCCGGTAATCATTTGATTTTACCACTTATCACTTACCATTTATCGCTAAATATATGTCCGTCCAACAACAAATAGAAGCCCTTCGTCGCGAACTGCACGATCATAACTATCGCTATTACGTTCTGGCGCAACCCTCCATTAGCGACTACGAATTCGATATGAAGCTGAAGAAGTTGCAGCAGCTCGAAGCGGCGCATCCCGAGTTTTTCGACCCGAGTTCGCCTACACAGCGGGTGGGTAGCGACCTCACCAAGGAGTTCGAGCGGGTGGCGCACCGTTATCCGATGCTCTCGCTGGGTAATACTTATTCGGAAAGCGAAGTAGCCGACTTTTTCAATCGTGCAGCGAAACTGATCGACGAACCGTTTGAGATCGTTTGCGAACTGAAGTTCGACGGAGTCTCTATTTCGTTGATCTATGAAGATGGCGTTCTTGTACGTGCCGTGACGCGTGGCGATGGCGTGAATGGTGATGATGTGACGGCCAACGTAAAAACCATACGTGCGATTCCGCTGCGTTTGCAGGGAGATGATTATCCTGCTTCGTTCGAGATTCGGGGCGAAATTCTGCTGCCCTGGGAGTCGTTTGACCGGATGAATAAAGAGCGAGAAGAGCAGGAAGAGGCCTTGTTTGCCAATCCCCGCAACGCGGCATCGGGTACACTGAAGCTTCAGAATCCTGCCGAGGTGGCCAAGCGGCAACTCGATACCTACCTCTACTATTTGCTGGGCGAAAACCTTCCGTGCGACGGTCACTATGAGAACCTGCAAAAGGCAAAATCGTGGGGATTCAAGGTGTCTGATGCCATGCGTAAGTGTAGAAACATGGACGAGGTATTCGACTTTATCCATTATTGGGATAAAGAACGGAGCAAGCTTCCCGTGGCAACCGACGGCATTGTGTTGAAGATAAATTCGCTGCGTCAGCAACAGGAGCTGGGTTTTACGGCCAAATCGCCCCGCTGGGCAGTGGCGTACAAGTATCAGGCTGAGCAGGTATCTACCGTGCTCAAGAGCGTGGAATTTCAGGTGGGACGTACGGGAACGGTTACTCCGGTGGCCAATCTCGAACCGGTTTTACTTGCCGGAACTACCGTAAAACGGGCAACGTTGAACAATGCCGCCTTTATCGAAAACCTCGATCTGCATTTGGGAGACTCTGTCTTTGTCGAAAAAGGAGGCGAGAT
>JAUZOL010000134.1 GCA_030706455.1 Bacteroidota bacterium | reverse complement strand
ACTATGGAAAATCATCCTGAACAGTTTGACAACATTTGCCCTCTCCACAGCAACCAGGTGGCCGAAGCGGTTAAAAGTTTACTTTCAGAACCCAAATTTGTAGGAGTTTTACAATATCTGTTCCCTCAGATTCCGCTCGAAAAGGTCATTGCCCTTTTTCAAAGCGTCGGGACGGTCGACGATTTTCAGCGTAAGATCGACTATCCGTTTCTGAAACAACTCGAAGCGAAAACCAGTAAAGGCATCGAGCTGGAAGGTGCCGAAAAACTCGACAAATCGATCAATCATCTCTTTATTTCGAACCACCGGGATATCGTGCTCGACTCGGCTTTTCTGTGTGTCGAACTGATCGACGCAGGCTTCGATACCGTCGAAATTGCTATCGGCGACAACCTGCTTATTTACCCGTGGATCGAAACGTTGGTGCGGCTAAACAAGAGTTTTGTGGTGCGTCGCGGCGTAAGCGGACGCGGACAATTGCAGGCCTCGCAGCATTTGTCGCACTACATGCGTTATGCCCTGAGTGATAAGCATCAGTCCATTTGGCTCGCACAACGCGAAGGGCGCGCTAAAGACGGAAACGACCGCACACAGGAGAGCCTTTTGAAAATGCTCAGTATGTCGGGCGAAGGCTCTATCACCGACAACCTGAGCAGCCTCAATATCTGTCCGCTCACCATCTCGTACGAGTACGATCCGTGCGACTACCTGAAAGCGAAAGAATTTCAACAAAAACGGGATAACCCCGAATATAAGAAAAGCCCGGCCGACGATTTGCTCAACATGCAGACCGGCATTATGGGTTACAAGGGTAAAATCGTCTATCGCCTTGCCGGAAACATTGCCGACCGCATCAAGGCCATGCCGGCTTTGCCCCGTGGCGAACAGTTTGCTGCCGTTGCACAACTCATCGACAGCCTTATCCATAGCAATTACGAGATTTACGACAATAACAGGATTGCCTACGACCAGCTCAATCCTGATAAAAAGACCGGCGGTTATACGCCGGAAGCCGAAGCCGCATTCCTGAAATATATCGACGAGCGTATCGCTAAAATTGATCTGTCCGACAAAGACGAGGATTTTCTGCGATTCAAACTGCTCGAAATGTATGCCAATCCGCTTGTAAATCAGCTGGAAGCATTACAAAACTAATAAACGGCATATCGATTAAGTGTAAATGAATCTCAATTACAGACCTCTCCTCCCAACCTCCTCCCCCAAGGGAAGGAGGAGCGAGACAGTGAGATGTATAGAATTCAATTCATTTTGCAGATTCACCCCTCTCCTCGGGAGAGGGGCTAGGGGAGAGGTTCAAAACAAATAATCAAGAACATATCTCTGAAAGATGAAAAAGATAATTAGAATTTCCCTGTTAGCCATCCTTTTGCTCGGTGGCTATTCTTGCTCCGTGCAAAATCCACTGGCATCTACTAAAGCCGATAATAACAAATCGTACGAAGTACAATATTTGTTTGAACACGACGGTTGCAAAGTGTACCGCTTTATGGATAAAGGTCATTATGTCTATTTTACCAACTGCAAGGGCGATGTCACCAGCATAGAAAACGATTCTACTCGTGTACGCGTAATGAACGCAAAATCCATTTCAAAGTAGATTTTGTATCAGCAGATTTGCTATTGACAGACGGCGGAGCTTAATCCGACAGGACACCAAAGAAACATAAACAAAAATAGAGCGATAGCATAAAAGCTATTGCTCTATTTTTGTTTATGCAAGAAAAGATGTTTGGCTTTCTATTCCATCGGATTTGCAATGCGTGCCAAAACCATACGGTGGAGTTGCCGAACAAATTAATATTTCTGTTTCCAGCTTAGCTTGGTGTGGGCACAGGTTACGCTACCGCTAAACCTGCGCCAGCCGGGGGTTAGCACCAGTAATTTATTTTTTTCTTATTTTTAGTTTTAAACTATGTTTTGCTGTAAGATACTTTAATTCTTTTCCATTTCTCACAAAGTTGTTAACGGAATTGTTGTAGTACAAATCATACATACCGTATTCACAGGAAAAAAAGTGGTTAATTAAAAAATCACAAATCCTTATGTCCTTTCCATCAAAGTCTTCTACAACGAAACTATCTGGTGAATATCTAAAAATAACATTAGCATCAGGAAAATACTTGTCCATAATTATTTTTTGCGCTTTCCCCGATACATTACCTTGTTTCTTTGCTTGAAATACAATGGATTTTACAATCGACCTATGATTGCCTAATTGTAGTTCAATTGTTATGATTCCATCGGTTCCAGTGTGCTTTTCCAGTGCGCCATTGCCACGCCCTCTAACCTTATTATAAAAAAATCTGAATTGATAATTGCTATCACCAATCCAGCCAGGAGTTCTCAAATTACCTAAGAAATCTCCGGTTAGGGTATCTTCATCTTGATTTGCGAATTCCCAAGCTGTTTCTGCTTTCTTACAATTTTTCTTTATATGATCTTCAAGTAAAGGTATTACCTCTCCTGGAATTAATTTGGGTCTATAGCTCATTTTAAAATTAATTTTTAGTTGACATTTAATTTATCTATTTCGTAGTATTCTATAGTCTTTTAGTGTAACTAAGTTTTCCAAAAGCTCGTCGTCCTAAAATGAAAACCCTTAATCTATAGTATTTCTTTTTAAGTATTTCTATCCCTTTTTCAATCAAGCTTCGGTTAAACACTTTGAATGCTTCATATGATTTTTCAATATATTCTTTCGAGTCGAAAATTTCTCCATTCTCCCCAATCAGAGTTGCCTTACATTTTAATTGTCTGTTGTCATATATTTCAATGTCAAATACTGCTTGTTTGATAAAATTACTTTCAAAACCAGCGTGTTTAGTCACTTTGTTTATTATACTTTCCAAACCAGCTACGTTGTATGATATTGGTTTGATTTCAAAATCTTTAGGTGTAATTTTTTTATTTAGTATGTCGATATGAACTTTCTTCACTTTTAAGTCGATACTAGAGTTGACAATCCAATCGCTCATATATCCTTTTTCCCAATATCTAAGTGTTGAGAAAAACGAATCTACCAAGTCATTCGGTAGTCCATTTAGTAGTTTTCGTCTTGCCATTCTTTTTTTTCTATTATTGGTGCTAACATTTGTGTATGTGCACTTATGGTGCACATATATCGACTATAGTTGTTTGTTAACTGTAAAAATAACAATTAATTATGATGGTACACATACACAATTTATTAACATGCTAAAATTCAGTTCTTTTTATTGGCTTTCAATGATTATATTCCCAATTTATCCGATGGATTCCTTATCTAATTAAACCATTACGTCGTTATTAGGTGTGTCGTTTTGCTGCCGAAATACCTTGGTTTTGGTAGCGGCGATTCTTAGCGCGTAGTACACAAATTGCAGCAAATCCAGTTACTATTTCCGCTTCAAATCTACAAATTTGTTTTCAAAGCGAGTGCTTTTTAGTTAATATTCTTTTTGGCTGGTGCGGCAAGATTTAAACCCCACAGGAAATAACAGTGCGGTACCACAAAAAAAGAACAGAGGCTTCGGTTTTTATGTCGAAGCCTCTGTTCTTTTGGTTGGTATACAGTGTATTATTTCAAAATTGCAGGGTCATACACGATGGCAATATCCTCTTTGCTGGCAATCAGCGGACCGTGGTATCCGGCGAGAGGAGCATCCGACCGGAATGGCTTGATGTCTTTTGCCGTTCCGTTTTTCAGCTCTTCGGCCAGTGTCAGCATCTTGGTCATATACTCTTTGCCAATCGGTTTTTTAAGATAAACGTAGTGTCCGCAATAGATGCGTGGAATACCGTTATCGATGAGGGTCAGCATTCGTTTGCAGGCCTTGATGTAATCGGTGATGGGCGACAAGGGCTGTAGTTGCAACCACACCTGGTTCGAGCCGAAAGCATCGCCGGAATAGCAGTCGCCATGGGCGCGGTCGAGCAGGATGATGGAGCCGGGAGTGTGAGCCGGCGTATAGCAAACTTCAATTTTCCGGTCTCCCAGATCGAACACATACCCTTCGTCCACAAAATTGATTTTTCCCTTGTAACCCTGACCTTGTACCATGGCTAAGTCGCCCTTATGCATGAAAACAGAACCGAAATATCCGATGTTTCCCGTATGGTCAAAATGTCCGTGCGTTACCACCACTTCCAGCGGTTTCGAGGTGATTTTCCGGACAATCTTGTCCAGTGAGTCGCATCTCGTTCCGGTGTCAATCAGTAAGGCTTTTTTACTTCCTTCTATGATGTACATGGTGCAGTTGTCGGAAGTCTCACCAATCCAGACATGCTCTTTCAGCTTTGAAATGGTCAGTTGCGCGTTTTGAAAAACCTGAGCAGACAAAGCGATGGTCGCGATTGCTAATGCTAACACGAATGTTAGTCCTCTTCGGTAAGTAAGCATAAGATGTAAGGTTAACAGGTTAATAAGCAAGCTTAATAGGTAGTTTCCACGCTCCAGACAAACGCCCGGATACCTATCTCTTTATTGATTTCGTCAATTTTTTTTATTGTTTTCAGAATCGGTTCCACCTTGTCGTCATCTACCATAGTGAGCACCGATGAGTTCATTTCCGGCCAGGTATGCGTGCCGTGCCTCGGCTCTCCGTCTACTGTGCCGCGTCCCTGAACGTTTTCCCACCAGGTGAAACCTTTTATCTCGAGCTTGTCGAGCATGTAGGTGATACGTTCCGTATTGGCCTGATTGAATACTATAAATACTGCTTTCATTTTATATCTTTATTAAAGACCGGAGGATTTGAGAATGTGAAGTTTAATGTCCACATCCTCGCAACCTCAAATCATTTTCATTTGTTATTCTCGTCCATAAAGTGGAACTGCTTGCGTACAAGTCCTTCTTTGTCGCGTTCACCACGGCGGGAGAAGAGTGCGTACATTACAGGCACGATAATCATGGTAACCACGGTGGAAAATACCAACCCGCCGATAACGGTAATGCCCATCGGAGTCCATGTTTCAGCACCATCGCCCACACTCAACGCCATAGGTACCATGCCCAGGAATGTTGCCGAAGCGGTCATCAATACAGGGCGTAACCTAGAACGTCCACCGGCGGCGATAGCTTCGTTTAATGGCAAGCCACGGTCGCGCAAAAGGTTGACGAAGTCGATCAAGACGATACCGTTTTTCACCACAATACCGATAAGCAGTACAGCTCCCAGCAGGGCAACAACGCTCAGTGTCGTTCCGGTAAGTAACAGCGCAATGATAACGCCGGTGAATGCAAACGGAATGGAGAACATGATGGCAAACGGTTTGGAGAATGACTCGAATTGCGACGCCATCACGATGAACACCAGTAAGAGCACTAACAAAGCGAGTAACCCAAGGTTCTGGTACGATTCCTGCTGATCTTTATAAATACCTCCCAGCACGATTTGTATATCGGAAGGAACATTCAGTTTTGCAAGCTTGTCCTTTACATCGGCAGCAAGGTCGGTAAGCGACACGTCTACCGGCGTGATGGAAACCGTCACAATACGCTGTTTGCGCTTATGTTCGATGTTAGGCGGCGACCAGTATTCCTTCACAGTTCCGATCTCTTTCAGTTTTATAAATTTGCCGGACGGAGTGGGGACAGATACCTCTTCAAGCAGGTTTACGGAATTACGGTACTGTTCCTGCAGTCGCACGATAATATCGAATTCATCCCCGTCTTCACGGAATTTACTTGCCGTCATACCGCTCATACGGTTGCGGATGGCATTCGATACGGTTGCACTGTTGAGTCCGTTCAGTGCCAGCTTTTCGCGGTTGAGAACCACCTCCAGTTCCGGTCGGTCGTCTTTACGGCTGATTTGTACGTCACGTACCCCTTTTAACCCGGACACGCTGTTCTTGATCTGCTGTGCCAGCATGTTGGTCGAGGCAAAATCGTAACCGTAGACTTCGATATCGAACGTTGAACTACCGGTTGCAAGGTCGCTCCGGGTGATCTGGTAATTGACTATTTCAGGGAATTTCGCTAGTTCGGGACGAATGGATTCCGAGATTTGAACATCGGAGCGTTTTCGCTGTTCTATTGGCTTCAACTTCAGTGTCATGTTGATACTGTTGCTCGACGCCGATCCTAAGAATATCGATGACATACCGCCCTGGTCGTCGGCTCCGCACGAGGTACTGATAAGTTCTATTTCAGGAACTTTCTGTTGAAGTACCTTTTCGATTTTTCGGGCTGTTTGTGAACTTATCTCCATGCGGGTTCCGGGAGCCAGTTCGGCCTTGATGGTCAAACGGCTTTCGTCATTTTGTGACATAAAGTCGGTGGCAACCAATGGAGCCAGAAATAACGACCCGATAAAGATGGCGGCCGAACCGAGGATTACTTTTAGTTTGTGTTGCAGTGCCCAATGTAATACTCTTTCATACCAATGGTCAAGATTGTCGAGCCACTTCCCGATGGTTGCATCGTAACTGTATTTCTTCGGATTCTCCTTTTTCTCGCGTTCCTTCATGAACCGGGCGGCGAGCATTGGTGTAATGGTTACCGCTGCTACCGTCGATACGGCCACGGTGATCGAAACGATCCATCCGAGCTGGTTGAAGATCACGCCGGTAATTCCCGATACAAAGGTCAGCGGCATAAACACGGCGACAACTACCAGCGTTGCCATGATAACGGCCAGCCATACTTCGTTGGTTGCGTAAATGGCAGCTTCGCGCGGACTGCTTCCCCGTTCGATATGTTTCGTGATATTTTCGAGCACCACGATGGCATCGTCCACCACCATCCCGATAGCCATTGACATAGATGCCAGCGAAATGATGTTTAGAGAGTTGTCGGTTACTGCCAGATAGATCAACGCCGAAACCAGCGAAATAGGAATGGTCAGCAAAATGATAATAGTTGCCCGCCAGCGCCCGAGGAAGAAGAATACAACACCGGCCACAAATAACAAAGCGAACAAAAGGGTATCTGACAGGTTGGATACCGAGCCCTTGATAAAGGTTGACGAATCGAATATTTCGTGAATCTGGATGTCGGGAGGTAGTGTCGGTTTGATCTCTTCCAGCATCTTCTTTACATCGCGGCCTACTGCTACAGTATTGGCACCCGAACGTTTCATCACATACAGCTGAATACTGTTTTTCCCGTTCGTTTTTTGCTCCAGAGTCACGTCTTTCAGGGTATCGCGTACCTGAGCCACATCGCGGAGATAAATGGGCGTACCGGCCGATGTCCCCACAACGATATTCTTCACCTGATTGCTCTCCTTGAATTCTCCTTCGACACGCAACTGATAGTCGGTTGCGCCCATCTTGATGTTTCCCGAAGGCATATTCAGGTTTTCGGCTGCAATGGCATTGCCAATCTGCTCCAGCGAAATATGGTAAGCATCCAAACGGTTCGGGTCTATGTCAATATAGATCTTCCGTTTAGGGTCTCCCGTCATTGCCGCAGAACCGATTCCATCCACACGGTTCAGTGGGTTGATGATCTTTTCCGTGATAAGTTTCGACAAACCGGGGTAACTTTCGTTGGCCGTGATGGTGTACATCAGAATCGGCATACTGCTGGTGCTGAATTTCACCACCGAAGGGCGTTCCACGCCATCGGGCAGCCTTCCCAGAGCCATGTCGATAGCTCCACGGATGTCGTTCATCGATTCGTCAAGGTTGACGCCCCACTCAAATTGCAGGGTAATAATCGAACTGTTGTCCTGAGAAGTGGATGTTAATTCTTTGAGCCCCTGGATGCTGTTCAATGCATCTTCGAGGGGTTTCGTAACGTTGGTCTCCACATCGGCGGCATTGGCTCCCGAGTAGGTCGTCACCACCGATATCATAGGCAGGTCCATTTTCGGATAGAAGTCAATGGGCAGCCGTGAGAGCGAATACAACCCGAAGATCATAACGGCGACGAACACCAGTGTTGTCTTGATCGGGTTGTTTACTGCTGATTTATATATACTCATGGTTGTTTTTTAATCTGTTTCGTGATTTCCGGCATTATTTCACCACTGTTACGGCAACACCGTCAATCAGCCGGTTTTGACCGGTGACAATCAACTTGTCTCCTTCACTCAATTGGTTGGAAATGATTTCTGTCTGGTCGTCGAAGCGTTTTCCGAGAGCAACGACAATGCGTTTGGCTTTACCATTGTTTTCCAGGAATACATATCGTTCGTTGGAGCCTTGCATACGCAATACTGCCTGAGACGGAACCACGAGCGCTTCGGCTTTTCCGAAGTCGATGGTAGAACGGCAGAACATTCCTGGTTTCAGTTTCTCGCCGGCATTGTTCACCTTCAGTTCTACCTGAACTGAACGAGTGGCGGCATCTACTGTCGGATAAATTCGTGCAATCTGGGCACCGAAGGTCTGGTCGGGATAGGTGTCGCATTTTACACTGACTTTTGAACCCAGTTTTAACTGAGGAAGAAAACTTTCCGGCACAAACAGATTGGCTTTCAATGGATTGATCTGTACTAAAGTGACAATGGCAGCTTTCCCTGTAGCGGCACTCGGCGAACCGGAATAGAGTTCTCCGTTTTCAAAGTTCTTTGCAGAGATAATACCGCTGATCGTAGCCCGCAGGTTGACGTTCTTTTCGAGGAATGCCAGATTTTCTTTGGTCAGGTCATATTGAACTTTTGTCTGGTCGTAAGTCTGTTGCGAAACTGTACCCGCCTGACGCAAAGCTTCAAGGCGCTGCATGTCGTTTTTGAGGTTTGCAAACTGTATGCGGGTTGTATTGAGTTGCGTTGGATCCATTTGAGCTACTAACTGACCCTGTTTTACGCGTGATCCTACGTTTACAAATATCTTTTCGATTTTTCCGGGTGATGCAGGAGCGATGTTCACTTCTTCGTTGGCTACAAGCGATGTGGAAAATTCCATGTCTCTGTTGATTACCTGTTTCTGAAGTGTCTCCACTCGTACCAGTTCCGGTTTTTTAGTAGTAGTATCTGTTTTTCCTTTCGAACAGCCAACCATGGCGATCAAAAGCGATAGCGCCATTGCTGCGGTGAAAAAATTCCGTTTACGGAATGTGCAAAATGAATTTGTCATCATTTGGTCTGTATTTGAGAGTTAATTATTTGTCTTGTTTTCTCAGAATTTGTTGAGTAATTGTTCCAGTTCTGTTTTTGCGGTCAGCACTTCGTATAGAGCAGTGACGTAATTGGTTTGCACCTGAAGTAGGTTGTTGGATGCCGT
>JAUZOL010000133.1 GCA_030706455.1 Bacteroidota bacterium | reverse complement strand
TATAGACGACTGTCGGTGTCATAATATTTGGAGAGAATGGACAATGGGCTCATTTTTTTGTTGTATTTTTGATGTTCAAATATACACAGAAAACTCTTTTGAAAGGAAATTAACGTCAAACTCTTTACTATAAATTGCAAAAATAATATGGGACACGGCGCAATGAATCTGATGGAAGAGGCTATTTGGATTGGCGGAGCCATCATTATTACTTTTTTTGCTGTCAAAACATCTTCATGGTTGCTAAGAAGAGCATTCAAACGGGCGGCCACAAAAATGAAGATGGACCCGACCAACTATTCTTTTCTGAAAAATACTATCAATTTTTTCGTGGTTGTCATCGGCGCTCTGTTTTTATTCAATAAAATTCCGGAGTTCAAAGCAATCGGGAAAACCATGTTGGCGGGAGCGGCTATTTTGACAGCTGCTATCGGGTTTGCTGCTCAACAATCAGTAGCGAACATCATTAGCGGTATTTTTATCATTCTTTTCAAACCGTTCAGAGTGGGCGATACGGTTATTCTGCCGGATACAAACCGGGGTACTGTTGAGGATATTACGTTGCGGCATACGATTATACGGGATCCTGAGAACAGAAGTATCATAGTTCCTAATACTACCATCAACTCATCTACTATCATCAATTCTACTTTTGCCGATCAACCGGTATGTGCTTTTGTGGAAGTGGGGATTGGATATTCAGCCGACATAGACAAAGCCATTAACCTGGTTCGTGATGAGGCGATGCAACATCCTTTGTTGGTTGACAACAGGACAAAGGAGCAAAAAGACGTGGACGCGCCAATAGTGAATGTTAGAGTACTTGAACTTGGCGAATCTGCCATTAAACTGAGAGCATGGGCATGGGCATCAAACACGGGGAATGCGTTTGTCTTGAAATGCGATTTGCTGAAGTCTGTAAAGGAACGATTTGATAAAGAAGGAATTGATATTCCTTTCCCAACGCAAAATATTTTAATAAAAAATCGATAGCAGATAGCTTTTGATTTGGAAAAGAAGAGAGGATTGAAATTATTTATGACATCAAAAAGCAGATATCTCGAATTGATTGCCTGGCGGGAGCAACACATAAAAGAGCGCCAATTTGTGTTGTTCCTGAGTTTTTTAGTCGGGTTATTTACCGGATTGGCTGCTTTTGTCCTGAAAATGTCAATTCATGGAATTCAAACACTGCTCACCCATCGTTTTGCTTTGGATTCTGCAAACTATTGGTATTTAATTCTGCCGGTTGTCGGTATTTTTATAGCAGGATGGTTTGTCCGGAATATCGTACGTGATGATATTGGTCACGGGGTGACGAAAATTCTGTATGCCATATCTCAACGTAAAGCGATTATAAAATTGCACAATGTTTGGAGCTCTGTTGTCGGTAGTGCTATTACCATTGGTTTTGGAGGATCTGTTGGAGCTGAAGCTCCTGCCGTTTTGACCGGTTCTGCCATCGGATCCAATCTTGGAAAATTTTTCAAGATGAACCAAAAAACGCTGATGTTGCTCGTAGGGTGCGGTGCGGCCGGAGCTATCAGTGGTATTTTTAAGGCTCCGATTGCCGGCGTGTTGTTTACGTTGGAAGTGCTGATGGTGGATATGACCATGGCGTCTGTTGTGCCATTAATGATTTCGTCTATAACGGCAGCTTCTCTCACTTATTTCCTGATGGGCGACCAGATTATGTTTCATTTTACGGTATCTGCTCCATTCTCGATCGACAGGATTCCTTATCTTATTATTCTTGGCATTGTTTGTGGGTTTGTCTCTCTCTATTTCACCAGAGGAATGAATGCCCTCGAAAATGTCTTCAGGAAGCTGAATACTCCTTACCGCAAACTGGCGTTCGGGGGTGTTATGCTTAGTTTGCTGATATTCATGTTCCCTCCGTTGTATGGGGAAGGCTATGAGGTTATCAGTTCTCTTTTAGCCGGAAATTCGGAGACCTTATTTGAAAAGAGCTTGTTTTATAACCTGAGGTTTAACGCCTGGGCAATTATTCTTTATCTGGCGGCTGTTATTTTCTTTAAGATTTTTGCCAGTACGGCAACCAACGGCGGTGGCGGTGTCGGAGGGGTATTTGCTCCCAGTTTGTTTGTGGGGTGTGTTACCGGTTACCTCGTCGCATTTGTGCTGAACCACTTTCTCGGATTTAAGCTTCCGGTCGAAAATTTTGCTTTTGCCGGGATGGCAGGCGTGATGTCGGCGGTGATGCACTCTCCGTTAACGGCGATCTTCCTCATTGCCGAACTGACGGGCGGTTATTCGCTGTTTATGACTTTGATGATCACTTCGGTAATCGCCTTTTTGACGATCATGGTGTTCGAGCCACACAGCATTTATGCAATGCGTTTGGCCAAAAAAGGCGAGCTTATTACCCACAATAAGGATAAAGCGGTGCTGACACTGCTTAAAATGGAGAATGTGATTGAAACCGACATGGATATTGTGCGCCCGGATAATACGTTGGGCGATTTGGTCAAGGTGATTTCAAACTCTAACCGCAATATATATCCGGTGGTTGATTATAGCGGGAAGCTACTGGGCGTAATGCCTTTAAGCGAAGTCCGTAATATTATGTTCCGACCGGAGTTATATAATCGTTTTAAGGTTAGTCAGTTAATGATTTCCCCCCCGGCGTTACTATCGTCAAAAGATTCCATGGAAACTGTTATGAATGTTTTCGAAAGCACTCAGGCCTGGAATCTTCCGGTGGTCGACGATGGAAAATATATGGGCTTCGTTTCTAAGGCCAAAATATTCAATGCATACCGGCGTGTGCTTGTGCATTTTTCCGATGAGTAGCGGATGCCGGACTGCACATCTTTCTCTTTAATTATCACTTGACATTCTGCAACACACCGCTGCAGAATTTGTTGCATCTTCAAACTCTTTTTATGCTTTCATTCAGTGTTATCATTAGCGGAGAACTCCAGCTCCGTGAACAGCAGGTAAAAAACACCATCGATTTGCTCGAAGAAGGAGCTACCATTCCATTTATTAGCCGTTACCGCAAGGAACGAACCGGTTCTCTTGACGAGGTTCAGATTGCGGCCATTAAAGAGCGGTACGAAAAATTGTGCGAACTGGAAAAACGCAAGCAGACAGTTTTGAATTCGATTGAAGAACAGGAAAAACTGACTGACGACTTACGGGATAGGATAGATAAATGTTTGTCGATGACAGAACTGGAAGATATTTATCTGCCATATAAACCCAAACGTCGTACTCGAGCAGAAATTGCACGGGAAAAAGGATTGGAACCATTGGCAAAAATTCTGATGAGGCAGGTTGATAACGACGTTGAAAATAAGGCATTGTCATTCATAAAAGGTGATGTAAAAGATGCAGATGATGCCCTGAAGGGCGCTCGTGACATTATTGCCGAATGGGTGAATGAAAACGAAGTAGCACGAAATTCAATACGGACGATCTTTTCCAGGGAAGCGATTATCTCTTCCCGTGTTATCAAAGGAAAAGAGGTTGACGGGGATAAATATCGCGATTACTTTGAGCTGGAAGAGCCTTTGCGGCGTTGTTCATCGCATCGTTTGCTGGCAATGCGTCGTGGTGAGTCGGAAGGTATTCTGAGGGTTACCATTCAGCCGGAAGAAGAGCGCTGTCTGGAGCGGATGGATAAACTGTTTGTAAAATCCCGCAATGCAGCTTCAGAGCAGGTTTCTATCGCGATTACAGATAGTTATAAACGATTGTTGAAGCCCAGTATAGAAACCGAATTTGCCGCAGCAAGCAAAGAAAAGGCTGATGCCGAGGCCATCCGTGTGTTTGCCGAAAACCTGAAACAATTGTTGCTGGCCGCCCCGCTTGGCCAAAAGAGGGTGATGGGAGTAGATCCGGGTTTTCGGACGGGTTGTAAAATCATTTGTCTCAATGAGCAGGGAGTCTTGTTGCATCACGATGTGATTTACCCGCATCCACCCCAGAGCGATGTTTCCAAAGCTTCTGACAAAATAACCCGACTGATTGCTCAGTTTCAGATACAGGCTGTGGCTATTGGAAACGGAACCGCCAGTCGCGAAACCGAACAATTCTTTCAAAATTATATTCCACAGCACGACTTGCAGCTATTTGTGGTGAGCGAAAACGGAGCCTCGGTATATTCGGCGTCCAAAATAGCCCGCGAAGAGTTTCCGGATGAGGATGTTACTGTGCGTGGCGCGGTATCTATTGGCCGACGCTTGATGGATCCGCTTTCCGAATTGGTAAAGATAGATCCTAAATCGATAGGGGTGGGCCAATATCAACATGATGTTAATCAGACCGAACTGAAGACGGCTCTCGATCAGGCCGTCGAAAATTGCGTGAACAAAGTGGGCGTACAGGTAAATACTGCGAGCAAGTATTTATTGACGTATATTTCAGGATTAGGTCCGCAACTGGCACAAAATATTGTTGACTACCGTACTGCAAACGGAGCTTTCAAGTCGAGGAAGGAATTGATGAAAGTACCTAAAATGGGAGCAAAGACTTTTGAGCAAGCTGCTGGTTTTTTGCGTGTGGAGAATGTTGGCAATCCATTGGATAATTCGGCAGTACATCCTGAAAGTTATCCGGTGGTAGAGCAGATGGCAAAGGATTTGCAATGTACAGTTGCTGACCTTATTGGTAATGAAGAATTGCGCAAAAAGGTAGATGTGAAAAAGTACGTAACAGAAAAAATAGGGTTGCCTACTTTGGTAGATATTATTGAAGAACTGGCGAAACCGGGGCGCGATCCACGGCAGCAACTGGAAGCTTTTGCTTTTGATCCGACCATTAAAGATATTCAGGATCTTAAGATAGGGCAGGTTTTGCCGGGAGTGGTTACAAATATCACTAATTTCGGGGCTTTTGTTGATATCGGAATTCATGAAAACGGTCTGGTGCATGTTTCTCAAATAGCTGATAGATTCGTTAGTAATCCGGCAGAGGTCTTGTCGTTGCATCAACATGTTACTGTCAGAGTATTGGATGTGGATTTAGTGCGTAAACGGGTATCTCTTTCAATGAAACAAGCCTGAAACGGGCAACGTAGTGGATGATGAGCCAATGCCGGTTCAGTTTTTAAGGAAAATCAAAGTGGAAATTCCTGATTGACGAAATAAAATGGTCATTATTCCGTTTAGTTTTTGCTGATACACGTGATTCGTGTAGTATCTTTGAAAGTTATTAAATGTAATAATTATGAAGAAAACTATTGCTATTTTTTTAGTTTCATTTTTTGTGGCTGCATTTGCAAATGCTCAGGATAACGCCCTTGGTGTTCGCCTGACGAGTGGTGCAGAAGTTTCTTATCAACGTTCGCTGAATGATATCAATCGGTTGGAGTTTAACCTTGGTTGGGGTTGGAATACAACATCTCTTACAGGTTTTTACCAATGGGTTAATCCGATTACAGAGGGCTTCAAGTGGTATATTGGACCGGGAGCAGGATTGGGATTGTTTAATTCCAGTACTATTCTTGGTATTGGGGGAACTGTTGGCATTGAATATAATTTTGCGATTCCTCTTCAATTGTCATTGGACTGGCGTCCGATGTTTAATTTTGGAAGCTCTCATGATAGTAATTACGGTTCGACAAATGTCGGACTTGGTATTCGTTACAAATTTTAGTGATAAAAAACAAATTAACGGGGGAAATTGTTAAATGAATAATTTCTCCCGTTTTTTTATGCACATTTTTTAGACGATGTTTTGTCGTGTTTGTTTTGATGCATTTTATTGTTGTATATAGCTTTAGCTCTTGTTTGTGTATTTGTTCTTGGTGTCGATAAACTTAATTGAAAATGTTAATCGTGTGCAAATTCCGTAATTTGAAAATTTAACATAAACAAGATGGTGTATTCCTGTTTTACAAGTAACTTTGTTAGACTTGTTGTAGTGTGTAAAATTGGAAGGATATCAAAACTGATTTGCTTGCTCAGGCAAGTTTTCTGACGTGATTTACTTCTGCTCATTTTATACTCAATAATTGGTTTTGAGAAAAATAACGTGATGTTTATAGCATGAAAAGGTATATGCTTGCATATAAAATAATAGCATTGGGATTAGCGTTATCCTTATCGGGCGCGACTGTCTCCGGTGCTGAATATCGGGGCGACCAGTCACGATCACCTTTTATGCGTTTTCTTCATAATCTTTTTTGGGGAGGATCCGGTACCGCCAGTACTTTTAACCATCAATCGCAAGGTCAAACTTACCGCTTTTCTGCCTTGTCGTTAGGATCAAGTAAAACCGGAGCGCACCTTTCTTCCGGATCATCTTCGCAACAAGATATATGGGCTGATTATGGTAAGGAAAATTCTTCCGTTGTCGCTAGCCGAAAAACGGTTTCCGGCCGTGTGGGAATTTCTGGTAGAGCTGCTGTAAATGGTGCTGTCTCTGCGACGACTCAATCTGATGGATACATAAGCCCTTTGACTTCAGCCGCCGCAGTATCTTCTGCGACATCTTCCTCTGGTTCCGTGTCTTCTTCTTTTGCTGAAGCAACTTCCGTTGGAATGCCCTCTTTATTGGCATTTCAAACTACTAAGCAATCTCTGGCAACAACATCTGTAAGTAAAGCATCACAATCCACAACCAACGATGACGGTTGGGGTGATGATCCGGCAGAGCCAATGCCTGTTGGTGATGGAACGATGACCATGATGATTCTTGCTGCTTTGTATGTTTATTTTAACAGAAAGCGGTTCATTCTACTCGCAAATCCAATCTGAAACTTTATTCGGACTCTTCATTCTTCTCCTTGTGTTTTCTCCTTTTTTGAATAATCAGTGCATTTTTATGCTCTGACGGATTTCTTGTGTTTTTACATTAAGGATTTTTGTGCTAATCGCCAGCAAAAGCAACATTTTTAATGGAATCTAATCATAAAATAAGATGGGAATTCCGTATTTTAGCGGTATTAATCCAAGAAGGTTTTTTATGAAATGTAACAGTTTTGAAATAAGCTTCTTGGATGTTGTATTGCAAGAATATGCATCTCAATATTATTAACCAATTTAATTCTTTATTTACCATCTTATGAAAAAACTGTTTTTGTTGGCTGCTTCATTGGCATTCCCCATGTTGACATGGGCCAGCGAAGCTGACCTAAAGATCCCGGACCTCACATCACAGCAAAACCATTTGTTGGTGTGGGGTTTTATTATTTGTATTCTGGGGTTGGTATTCGGTTTGTACCAGTTCCTGAAAGTAAAAAAACTAAACGCTCACAAATCGATGCTGGATGTTTCCAGTGTAATTTTCGAGACCTGTAAAACCTATCTTTTACAACAGGGGAAATTCCTCATCTGGTTGTTTTTGATTATTGCCGCATGTGTCACATTTTATTTTGGATTCCTGCAAGATAAAGGATTTGGCGGAGTTGCCCTGATTCTCACATGGACGGTCATTGGTATTCTAGGTTCTTACGGTGTGGCATGGTTTGGTATTCGCATGAATACGTTGGCTAATAGCCGTATGGCCTTTGCTTCTCTTGAACGTAAACCTCTGAAATTACTCAATATACCTTTGCATGCCGGTATGAGTATCGGTGTGGTACTCGTTTGTGTTGAGCTTATCATGATGTTGATTATTCTGATGTTGATGCCACGTGCATTAGCTGGTGCCTGCTTTATCGGCTTTGCTATCGGTGAGTCGCTGGGTGCCTCTGCATTGCGTATAGCAGGTGGTATTTTTACCAAAATTGCAGATATCGGTTCCGACCTGATGAAGGTGGTGTTCAAAATCGGAGAAGACGATCCCCGTAACCCGGGTGTGATTGCCGACTGTACCGGCGATAATGCAGGTGACAGCGTTGGCCCAACTGCCGATGGTTTTGAAACATACGGAGTAACCGGAGTTGCTTTGGTTTCGTTTATCGTACTGGCAGTAGGTTCACTTTCCGGTAATAAATTTCTTGCAAATCCTGACTGGCAGGCTACTTTCCTGACCTGGATTTTTGCAATGCGTATTTTGATGATTATTACTTCGGTGGTTTCTTTCTGGATTAATGGAGCCTTAAATAAAGTATTGTACAGTCAAAAAGAAGATCTTGATTTTGAGAAACCTTTGACCAACCTTGTTTGGATAACTTCTATTTTAAGTATTATCGTAACTTTTGCGGCAAGTTATTTCCTTGTAGGTCCTGCTTCAAATGTCGGTGCTATCAATCCTAATCTTTGGGTTGTTTTGTCGGTAATTATCAGTTGCGGTACTCTGGGAGGTGCTTTGATTCCAGAATTTACCAAGCTGTTTACCAGCCCTAAATCGGCACACGTACAGGAAGTTGTAAAATCTAGCAACGAAGGTGGCGCCTCATTGACAATCCTTTCCGGTTTTGTTGCCGGTAATTTCTCGGCTTTCTGGATGGGTCTGGTGTTTGTGGCACTGATGCTGATTGCTTATCTGGCAAGTACTTTTGGGCTGGATCAGTTTATGGTTTACTCGTCAATCTTTGCGTTTGGTTTGGTGGCATTTGGTTTGCTCGGCATGGGTCCTGTTACCATTGCTGTAGATAGTTATGGCCCTGTAACGGATAATGCACAGTCGGTTTACGAACTTTCGTTGATCGAAGATGTACCCAATGTAGCCGAAGAAATTGAAAAAGATTTCGGCTTTAAACCCGATTTCGAAAAAGCAAAACATTTCCTCGAAGCAAATGATGGCGCAGGAAATACCTTCAAAGCGACAGCAAAACCCGTATTGATCGGTACCGCCGTGGTTGGAGCTACGACCATGATCTTCTCGTTGATTCTTGTGATTAAGAATGTATTGGGCGTTGCTCCCGAAACTATTCTGAATATTCTTAACCCATGGACAATCCTCGGCTTCCTTTGTGGTGGAGCTGTGATCTACTGGTTTACCGGTGCATCAACTCAGGCTGTGACTACCGGCGCTTACCGTGCAGTAGAATATATCAAACGCAACATCAACCTCGATCCGGGTGCAGAAAAGAAAGCTTCTGTAGCGAAATCGAAAGAAGTGGTGAAAATCTGTACACAATATGCTCAGCACGGAATGTGGAATATTTTCCCCGCTGGGTTCTGCTTCGCTTTGGCATTTGCCTTCATTTCGGGTACAGAGTCTAGCGGCTCCGGTCAATTTGCAGCAGCTTCCTTCTTTGTAAGCTATCTGATTGCTATTGCCGTGTTCGGTTTGTACCAGGCCGTGTTTATGGCCAATGCCGGTGGTTGCTGGGATAATGCCAAAAAGGTGGTGGAAGTGGATCTGAAAGCTAAAGGGACACCGTTGCACGATGCTACTATCGTGGGTGATACCGTAGGTGATCCGTTCAAAGATACCTCTTCGGTGGCTATGAAC
>JAUZOL010000132.1 GCA_030706455.1 Bacteroidota bacterium | reverse complement strand
TGTCGTTTGCCAAAGTATCGGCTCAGAACAAATACGTCCGCCCGCAAATGAACGACGGCTACGTGATCGACATCAAACAAGGGCGTCACCCGGTAATTGAAAAACAGTTGCCTGCCGGCGAAAGTTACATTGCCAACGACGTATGCCTCGATAACGAGCATCAGCAGGTCATCATCATCACCGGTCCGAATATGGCCGGTAAGTCTGCTTTGCTGCGCCAAACAGCTCTGATAGTACTGATGGCACAAATCGGATGTTTCGTGCCCGTGGAAAGCGCCACGATTGGTCTGGTAGACAAAATATTTACCCGTGTGGGTGCCAGCGACAACATTTCTGTCGGCGAATCGACCTTTATGGTAGAGATGAACGAGGCGGCCAGTATCCTGAACAACATTTCCGACCGTAGCTTAGTGCTCTTTGATGAGCTCGGCCGCGGAACCAGCACCTACGACGGTATCTCCATTGCCTGGGCTATTGTGGAATACATTCACGAACATCCGTCGGCAAATGCAAAAACCTTGTTTGCCACACACTACCACGAACTGAACGAAATGGAAAAATCGTTCAAACGGGTTAAAAACTACAACGTTTCGGTGAAAGAGGTAGACAAAAAGGTGATTTTCATGCGCAAACTGGTACGTGGAGGCAGCGAACACAGTTTTGGTATTCACGTAGCCAAAATGGCAGGCATGCCGCAAAGCGTGGTAAAACGCGCCGACGAAATTCTGGTACAATTAGAAAGCGACAACCGCAAATCAGGCATTGCCAAACCTGTCGATAAAATCGCATCAACACGCGAAGGGTTTCAGATGAGCTTTTTCCAGTTGGACGATCCGATATTGGCTCAAATCCGTGATGAAATCAAGAACACCGACATCAACAATCTGACCCCAGTTGAAGCGCTGAACAAACTCAACGAAATAAAGAAAATCATCACCGGAAAAGAGTCGAAATAAAAAGGTGAAGTCACCTGCATTCCGATGAATTTTCCTGGCAATCACAGTACAATTTGGACTCTGACAACATTATCTTTGAATCCTGAATCGTTTCATTAAAAGAAACCATTATGTCGGCGTGGAAGAAATATTACCCGGTGATTAAATGGCTGATTTTGATACTCTCTTACGGGTTTTTAGCGTACAAAATTTATGAGTTTATTCAAAGTCCATCTTCGGCTTCCGGCTGGAGCGATTTGTCGTGGCGGAAGTGGGGCTGGCTGTTATTAGCCGTTGCCTTCATGCCGGTCAATTTTCTGATCGAGACTACCAAATGGCGCTATCTCATTTCCAGCCTTGAACATCTGAGTTTCCGAAAAGCTCTTAAATCGGTGATGAGCGGTTATGCCACTGGTTTTTTTACCCCGAACCGTGTTGGCGAATATCCGGGAAGGGCCGTCTATCTTCAAAGCAATGTCCGCTGGCAGGCCATCACCTTCGGAATGGTGGGAACACTGGCTCAAACGATCATCATCTCTCTGTTCGGCCTCTTCTCTTTTATGCTACTGATGGGGCATCAGCAAATGCCGTTCCTTGCTGATAAAACCCTGCTGATGGTGATCTTTACACTGGAAATGGCGATTGCCTTTTCCATATACCTCTCACTTCCTAAACTGTCTCATTTCGTCAGTCGCTGGAATTTTTCAGTGAAAGTAAACACATTGCTTATGTGGCTGAGCACTTTCCGCTCCAAACAGTTGGCATACGTGCTATTGCTGGCCTTCGGACGCTACCTGGTTTTTTGCCTGCAACTTTACTGCATGTTGCGATTTTGCAGCATCGACATCAATTTGTGGCAAGGAGTGGTTTCCATCTCAACATTTTACCTATTCCTCACTTTCACCCCTTCTATTGCTTTCTCAGAAGCAGCTATACGTGGTTCGTACGCGGTTATTTTCGTGGGAATGTTCTCCGACAACAGCGTGGGCATTGCGTTGGCTGGAGTGCTGGTTTGGTTTGTAAACGCGGTGATTCCGATGATTATCGGCTCCGTCTTTTTCTCAAAAACCAAGGTATAAAAAAGGCACACGGAATGCACTCAATTAACGGAAACACAACTATTCTTTTCTATTGAACAGAATAGTTCTAAATGATCCGTATAATCTGTGTATTCCGTGTGCTTATACCAGTTATTATTTCTTGTTTTTCAAGCTTGTTTCTAGGAAATTGACGAACTTTTTCGGGTCTTCAGTAAATGAAAAAGAACCGTTGAGCGGCTTACCTGTAGCATCCACCACCACGTAGAACGGCTGGGCATTTGCCCCGAATTTATAGCGTTGCAGATAGCTCCATTTATCGCCAATCGTCGTCAACAAAGTCGATCGGCCATTTTCAGTCACCTGCATCGACTGCGGCAAAGCTGTTTTATCGTCTACAAAAAGTGAAACCAAAATAAACTTATCGGTCAACAGGCTTTTCACCTGCGGATCGGTCCATACGGAAGCCTCCATTTTGCGGCAATTCACACACCCAAAGCCGGTAAAGTCGATCAACACCGGCTTACCCGTTTGAGCAGAAGCTGCTATCGCCTGATCGTAATCTTTGAATTCGGCATGAATTTCTTTCGTATCGTTGGGCTTGAAATCCTGTGTGTAAAGCGGCGGAGCAAAAGCACTGATAGCTTTCAACGGTGCGCCCCACAGACCCGGAACCATGTAGATGGCAAAAGCAAAAGATATGATGGACAGAAACAGGCGGGTTACCGAAACATGTTTTACGTCACTGTCGTGCGGCAATTTGATTTTTCCGAGCAAATAAGCACCCAGCAAAGCAAAAATCACGATGCTGATTACCAGGAATACTTCACGATCAAGAATTCTCCAGCCGTACGCCAAATCAGCAACCGACAAAAATTTCAAGGCAAAGAAAAGTTCCAGAAAACCGAGCACTACCTTAATCGTGTTGAGCCATCCGCCCGATTTCGGAAGCGATTTCAGCCACGTTGGGAAGATGGCAAACAGCATAAACGGAATGGCCAAGGCCACTGCAAAGCCAAACATACCGACTGCCGGTCCGAGAATAGATCCTTTCACGGCAACATCAACAAGCAACAAGCCGATCAGCGGTCCAGTACAGGAGAATGAAACCAAGGCTAAGGTAAAGGCCATCAACAAAATGCTCAAAATCCCCGAAGTAGACTCGGATTTGGCATCCATTTTCGTTGACCAGGAAGAAGGCAAAGCCAGTTCAAATGCGCCAAAAAACGAAATGGCAAATACAACCAGCAAAGCAAAGAAAAAGAGGTTAAAAAAGGCATTGGTAGCCAGATTGTTCAGCGAGCTGGCTCCGAAAATAGCTGTAATCAGCAAGCCAAGTGTCAGGTAAATCACAATAATTGACAACCCATACATAATCGCATCTTTGACAGCCCGTTTCCGGTCACTTGTACGTTTCAGGAAGAAACTGACAGTCATCGGAATAATTGGCCAAATGCACGGCATAAACAGTGCAAGCAGACCACCCAGCAAACCCCAAAGAAAAATAGACAACAAAGATCCTCCCGTTTTATTCTCGGCACCTCCCGAAGCAAAAGCTTTCATCTGATCAATTACCGGAGCCCAGGTAGGTGCAGATGGATTGGAAGAAACCGAGGCTGGTACTGCCACCGCAGCAACCGGAGTATCAGTTTTCAGGGTAGCAATAGTCTGCGTGGATGCCGGCTGTGCTGGATTGGCAGGAGTTGTAACCGCCGCGGCCGGAGCTTTTCCAAACGTAAACGACTCTTTGGTTGGAGGCAGACAATTTTCGTTGTTACAGCTCATGTATTCTACATAGCCAGAAACTCCAAACGTTTTGGGATCGGTAACAACGGCTTTCTGTACAAAAACAGCCTGACCTTCGTACCACGAAAGTTTCATGTCGAACGATTTGTCGTATTCCTCCACCAGCTTGGATTGAGAAACAGGCTTACCTACCAGTTTCACTCCCGATGTTTTATCAAAATGAATAGACGTAGAAACCGGACCGCCTGCCGGGATATTCATCCCATAGATGTGCCAGGGATGATCGATGGATGCTTTGAAAACAAACTGGACTTCCTGTCCTTTCCCATTTTTCTGATCGAATGACCAGGTAACCGGACGCTCAATTTGTCCGAAAGCAACGATTGTAAACAACAATGTTATAAATAATGCATTGAATCTTCTCATTCTTTAATTTGCCTTAGGTGATGTCTAAATGATATAAATTGAACACAAAGATAATCGGTCGCACAAGTGATTCCTAACCATAACGACCGATTTTAGCAACTGTTTAGAAATCAATTCCTATTTATGAGTCATGATTTCCAGAATCAGACGGTCGGTTTCGCACATGCCGTCGCGACCTATTTTGGTAAGGTTTTGAATGGTTTTGTCCACATTCTCATCGGTAATACCTTCCACCGCCGAAACCACTTTATTCTCCATAGCCATCATTGCCGAAAGGGTTGCGGTAGAAACGCCGTTTGAAACTTTTAACGCACAACTGGGCTTTGCTCCGTCGCAAATCATACCGGTAATGTTGCCAATCATGTTCTTGACCGCGTACCCGATCTGCTCCCGGCTCCCCCCCATCAGATATGTAATGCCGCAGGCCGAACCGGTGGCAGCTACAACGGCGCCGCACAAGCCAGACAAACGTCCGAGGCTCTGTTTGATATAAATCGTCATCAGGTGACTCAAGGTCAGCGCCCGTACAAGCTCTTCTTCGCTTTTTCCGCTCTCTTCGGCATACACCGACACCGGCAAAGTGGCGGCAATGCCCTGATTTCCACTTCCCGAATTACTCATCACCGGAAACATAGCCCCCGCCATACGCGCATCGCAGGCAGCCGCCGTCACCGACAACATGCGGGTAAAAACATTGTTGCCCATCATCCCGTTGGCCAATGTGTGCGACACACCATGACCGTAGTCTCCCTTCATCGATTCAATAGCCGCTGCCTTGTTCATTTCGGCGGTTTTAAGAATAAAACGGAGTTCGTCAACAGGTGTTTCAAGCGCAAAGTCACATACTTTATCGAACGAGAGTTGCAATTCCGATTCGGGAGTCAGGTCCCCTTCTGTTTCGAACTTCTCGGCCAACAATATTTGGCCATCCTTTTCCAGATGAACAAAACGTGTATGTTCATGACTGATAATCGCTTTTGCGGCATTGTTTTCCGCCGAGACCAAAACCTCGATATAAAGTTTCTCGCTGATATTCTCCTTCAGATGAACATTGATGATCTTTTGGTCAATCATCCGTTTGCCTTCTTCCAGAGCATCCGGGGTAATATCGCGCAACACTTCAAGTCCATATTCCGATTTCCCGACCAATGCCCCCATGGCAATGGCAATAGGCAAGCCTGCCATTCCGGTACCGGGAATACCTACGCCCATCGCGTTTTTCAACATGTTGGCGCTAAGGAAAACATCGATTTTTTGCGGCACAACGCCCAAAATCTCCACCGCTTTGGCGACGGCTAATGCAACAGCCATCGGTTCAGTGCATCCGATAGCCGGAATCACCTCCTGCCGGATCAACTTCACTATTTCTTCCCGTTCGTTTTGTGACAACATCTCAATTATTTATAAATTCATTACAAAGCTACTCAATTCCGCTCTTTCTCTGGCAAATCGAGCCAAGAATCAGTATTTTAAGCTCCACACATCCCCTCTATCTCCGGAAAAATGACTCTCACATATTGATCCAACGACTTACACTTCTTTATCAGCTTAAACAGCTTATGACTATTTTCAAATTCTGCCGACTGATAACTCCAGAGCTCTTCCAGATGTTTCAGAAAATGATGATCGCCCGAATATTTTTGTTGGCAATAAGTAATCAGTTCTTTATGAAAGCCTTTCAGCCTCGTCGCTTTTTCATCTGCCGTCAGAGATTCGTTCCGCAACTCCGATAGCAGAAAGGGATGCTGCAATACTCCACGCCCCAGCATCAAGGCCTTAACTTCAGGTACTTTTTGCAGCACACGAGCCGCATCTTCGTAACTATTAATATCGCCATTGTAGCAAACCGGAGCTTTCAAAGCCGACGCATAATTTAGAAAAGCGTCAAAATCAACATTTCCCTTGTACTGTTGTTTTCCCACACGCGGATGAATGATAATTTCTTCCAAAGGGAATACGTTAAAAACAGGAATCAACGCTTCGAATTCAGAGGTATGTTCCAATCCCAAACGGCATTTGATAGAGATTTTTGTCCTCGCCGAACTAAAAATTTCATTCAGTAGTCTGGCTATTTCGTCCGGGTAAGGCAACAATCCGGCTCCCATCCGCCGACCTGTCACCATCGGATAGGGACAGCCCATGTTGATATTAATCTCGGTATAACCGTGCGAACGGCACAACTCTTCGAACCGAGAAAAGGAAGCGGCATCATTTCCCAGAAACTGCGGTACCGGCTTCTGAAAATGGTTATGTTCAGGCAACAGATCGTTGCATTGATTGGGGCGGTAAAATTCTCCGTTTTGAACCCGCACAAATGGCGTGAACGTTTTGTCAAACTGTCCGATATGCTTTGAGAAAGCTTCACGAAACATCCAGTCGGTCAAACCCTGTAAAGGAGCAAGATATATTTTCATAAACAATTTATTTACAACGATCTGATTGCTTCCGAATAGTCAAACTGCAAGTCTTCGTGCAAAGTTGCAAGGGCTTTTTGCATGTTGAGATATTGCCTCAAATAGAGATTTCCCAGAAAAGTGCTGGCCGATAAAGTGATGCCTGTTTTCTTCAGTTTCTGACAAAAATAGATGCGCAACTCTACCTCCGTACGCTTTGAACCTGAATACTTTATCTGTTTGTTGACAAAAGTAAGAATTTTGCGAACCAGTTTTTTAGCTTCATATACCCTACTCTTTTTCACCTCACTGAATTGTTCATCCATCTGCTCTTTCACACCTTTGATATAAGCATCTTCGTCCTGAGATTCGAACAAGAGATAGGTCAACAGCTCCTTGTTTTCCTTTTTGAACTTGGCCATGCGGGTGCACAGCTCTTTCAGTTGCGAAGGATGCAAAAGATCAAGTTCGGTTTTAATTTCTTTGAGAGAGGCGGCTTTCATTGCTCAAAATTTATTTGATATACTGAACCCGGCCAACTTCGCCTGATGTAAGTCTTACTTTAATTCCGTGAGGATGAAACATGCTGTTAGTCAGAATATCCTGCACTATTCCTTCGGTTATACGCCCCGATCGTTGATCTGCTTTCAGCACAATTCCGACCTCAAGGCCTGCTTTTATATCGCTTCTGTTTTGTCCGTTCATACTGTATAATAACTTTTGGCAAAAATAGCGATAATTCGGCAGGATTTTATGAATCACAAGCATCTGTCGAATCTGTCAAAAATGCAGCCTGAATACACCTCCAGAAACAAGAACCCCTGCTGGTCAGAACAAAACGACATGTCTTGATTTAGGTTTGACAAAATTTGCAGATTTCATCGGTAGAACAAAGTGAAATTATTACCTTTGTATGATAATTTGCATTAAACTTATGGCGAAGACCGAATCCTCCAAAAAGAAATCACAATCAAAAGACAACCAATCAAATACAATGCCCAATAGATTTGTAAGGCTTCTGAAAGACGAACGCACTCATTTTATTCTGGGATTAATCGTTTTGGTAGGCGTTATTTATGTTGCACTATCGCTCATCTCCTTTTTTTACACCGGAGCGGCTGATCAAAGCAAGATTCAGGATCCATGGTATATTAACATGGGTGGAAACGATGCCAATATTGAAAACTGGACCGGAGCAATTGGCGCTCACATCGCAGAAACCATGATTAACCGTGGGTTCGGTGTGGCTGCGTTTGCCTGGCTGATTTTCCCGATTGTAGTAGGCCTGCGACTCATGTCCGTGCGCGCAATCGAACTCTGGAAAGCGTTTATCTACCCCATGCTTATCATGGTTTGGCTATCGCTTTTTTTAGGGACAACACTGTCATACGTTTACAAAGACACATTCTTATTCCTTGGCGGAGAACATGGATATTACCTTGGCGAATGGATGCGCAGTAAATTCGGATGGTCAGGTACTGTACTCGTGCTGGCCGTTACCTGCCTGATATTCTGCATCATCATTTTCAGCGGAACGTTACCATTTCTTCGCAGCTTGTTCAAGCGTAACCCCAAGCCTGAAGTACCGTTTGCTGCCGAAGCCGCAACTGTTTCTGCCGCTAGCATGGAAGTAGAAACTGAAATGATTGCCGATCCGAAAGAAAACACATTAACCATCGAGGTGGATGATTTGGATGAAGAAGAGCCTTTTGTTGTCAACACTGAAGACTCGCCAGCTACCGAAGAAGGTGATTTTGAAGTTGTTGCTCCTCAGCCCGAAACTTACCAACCGGCTTTAAGCACTGCCGAGGCTCATCATCTGTTCGACAATAGCAAACCGCTTGCCGATGAAGATGAATACGACCAGTCATCGCTGGGCGAATACGACCCGACCATCGACTTATCGCACTATAAATTCCCGGTTCTCGAGCTGCTGAAAGAGTACAACAATGGCATCACCTCCGTCGACATGGACGAGCAAAATGCCAACAAGCACAAAATCATCAACACACTCAAGAACTACGGCATTGAAATCGACAGCATCAAAGCAACCGTCGGCCCGACCATTACGCTTTACGAAATCGTTCCGAAACCGGGTGTTCGTATCTCCAAAATCAAGAATCTGGAAGACGACATCGCGTTAAGTCTGGCGGCTCTCGGCATCCGTATCATTGCTCCGATTCCAGGCAAAGGCACCATCGGCATTGAAGTGCCGAACCGTGATCCGCAGATCGTTTCGATGCGTTCTGTCATCAGTTCCAAAAAATTCCAGGAATCGCGCTACGATTTGCCGGTAGCATTCGGAAGCACTATTACCAACGAGATCTTCATGCTCGACTTGTGCAAAATGCCTCACTTACTGGTGGCAGGGGCTACAGGACAAGGTAAGTCGGTGGGGCTGAATGCCATCATCGCATCGTTGCTTTACAAAAAACACCCGTCGACACTGAAGTTTGTGCTGGTCGACCCGAAAAAAGTAGAGTTCAATATCTATTCGGGTATCGAAAAGCATTTTCTTGCCAAACTACCTGACGGAGAAGAAGCTATCATTACCGACGTTTCCAAGGTGGTTCAAACGCTCAACTCGCTCACCAAGGAGATGGACGACCGTTACGAATTACTGAAGAAAGCGCACGTGCGAAACATCAAGGAGTACAACGCCAAGTTCGTTTCGCGCCACCTCAACCCCGAAAAAGGGCATAAGTTCCTGCCATACATCGTAGTAATTATCGACGAGTTCGGCGACCTGATTATGCAGGCCGGCAAAGAGGTGGAATTACCGATTGCACGTATTGCC
>JAUZOL010000131.1 GCA_030706455.1 Bacteroidota bacterium | reverse complement strand
TTTTTAGATTGTAGTTTTATTTAGTTTTAGACAAAAAGATTGTGTAACTTTTAATTATTTAGGTTATGAAAAAGATGATGTTAGTTTTAGTAGTGTTCGTAGCAGGTGTAGTTTCAACGTATGCCATTAACCCGGTAGAAACAGGAGTATTTTATACCTTTAACAACGAACCGGTATTTAATCGTTTGATGAAGTATTTGAATGTGGATGACGAACAGGCTGATAACCTGAAGTATATCTTCGAAACAACTGCAAGTAAGATGCAAACAGCTGCAAAAAGCGACAACCAGGCCGCTTATAATAAAGCAGTAAATTTCAATCTTGCAAATGCCAGAAATATTCTTACTCATTCTCAGTACATCAAATATCTGTCAATGATTAATCTTACACTTACAAACAGATATCAGGAAATAGCTCTTGGTGAAAAGTGAAAATTATGAATGGTAAAATGCACTGTCAAGACCAGGCTTTGCCAGGGTTGATAATTGGAAATCTTATAAATGGGTATGCGAGACTTTCGGATACCCATTTTTGTTTTTGATCTTAAATGCTCGTTTTCTCTAGTTTGGAAAGATAGTCATCCTCCATTCTTGCTCCAAGCCCCGGAGTCTCAGGCAAAGTTACTTTCCCGTTTTCCTCATAAGTGATTCCGCCTACCACAGGATCTTCAACAAACATCAGTGGCGTGTCGAAGTCATAGTGGATAATTAAATCGTCTATTAATGCGAGATGAGCCGCGGCAGTAAAGGCAAGTCGCGATTCCAGGAAGCCTCCGATTTGAATATGTATCTTATGCTGTTTCGCGATTTCAATCATTTTCAAGGCTTCAAAAATTCCTCCCGATTTTCCAAGCTTTATGTTGAAGTAATCACAGGCGTTTAATTGGTTCAATCGTTTCGCATCATAGCTGGTGCAGCACGATTCGTCTGCCATTATCGGTATCGGGCTCATTTGGTTGATACGGGGTAATTCCATGAATTCTTCACGGGGAATTGGCTCCTCACACAGTTGAATGTTATATGGCTTCATGGCATGCAACGTTTCTATTGCTTCTTCAGTTTTCCATCCCTGATTGGCGTCTATGCGCATCGGTAACTCCATTCCTATAGCTTCCCGAATAAGCCGTATGCGTTCTATATCTGCCTCTTTTGATTCCCCCAGCTTGATTTTTATGACGGTAAAGCCTTGTTGCTTGATTTTAATTGCATCTTGCACCATCTTTTGCGGGTTGCCAATGCTGACTGTATAGTCGGTGTATATGCTTTTCGTTTGCGATCCGCCAAGAAATTTGTAAAGTGGTAATCCGGCATGTTCGGAGGCTATGTCGTATAAAGCAATATCAAACGCGCTTTTGATGCTGTAGTTTGCATAAATGGTTTTACTCATAGTTGAGGTACATCCGGCAATGTCAAGGGCATTCTTTCCTTTCAAAGCCTTCGCAAGATACTGCCCTACGATAAATCCGGTCTCCATGCTTTCTCCATTAATTGTCATGAACGGACTGCATTCTCCGAAGCCGGATATGCCTTTGTTGGTGTGAATTACTACAACCACGTTTTGGGCATGGGTCAATGGCCCGAGCGATATTACAAACGGTTCTTTTAATTTTATAGGCGATTTGTAGATGTCAACACCACTTATAATCAACTCTTCATTTTCTTTCATCGTCTTTTGAAATTATGTTATGTGTCAATAATGGAAAATACGCGTTTGTTTGGTCTGCAAAAGTTACAAAAAAAGGCCACCTCTGTATTCAGAGGCGGCCTTTGGCTATATTGATGCTTAGCGTACTGCGGCTTGTGCTGCGGCTATGCGTGCAATAGGCACACGGAAAGGTGAGCAACTTACGTAGTTCATGCCAAGTGTATGGCAGAATTCTACAGAAGACGGTTCTCCTCCATGTTCTCCGCAAATACCCACTTTCAATTCGGGTTTCGTGGCACGTCCTCCGGCTACAGCCTGACGCATCAGACCACCAACGCCTTCCTGATCAAGGACTTCAAACGGATCGTTCTTCAGAATGCCTAAATCCTGATAGACTTTCAGGAACTTGCCGGCATCGTCACGTGAATAACCGAATGTCATTTGAGTGAGGTCATTGGTTCCGAAGGAGAAGAATTCGGCAACTTCAGCAATTTTACCTGCTGTAACTGCTGCGCGGGGAACTTCAATCATTGTGCCAATCTTATAAGCAATACGTTTGCCTCTTTCAGCAAACACTTTTTCTGCTGTCTCATTGATAATTTGAGCCTGAAGTTTCAGCTCTTCAATAACACCAACCAAAGGCACCATAATTTCAGGATGAACGTCAATGCCTTTTTCCTGTACATTCAATGCGGCTTCGATAATGGCACGTGCCTGCATTTCTGTAATTTCAGGATATGTGTTTCCTAAACGGCATCCACGGTGTCCGAGCATTGGGTTAAATTCTTCCAGCGAATTGCAGGCAGCTACAACTTCGTCGAGAGTTAAGCCCATTTCGGTAGCAAGCTCTTTTTGAGTAGCCAGTTGGTGAGGAACAAATTCGTGAAGAGGAGGATCGAGCAAACGGATTGTTACACCAAAACCGTCCATTGCTTCAAAAATACCTTCAAAGTCACCTCTTTGCATTGGCAACAGCTTTTTGAGGGCTTCGCGACGTCCGGTTTCATCTTTTGAAAGGATCATTTCGCGCATTGCTTTAATGCGGACTCCTTCGAAGAACATGTGCTCAGTACGGCATAATCCAATACCTTTAGCACCGAATCCACGAGCAACTCTTGCATCGTTAGGGGTGTCAGCATTCGTGCGAACATCCATTTTTGTGTATTTGTCGGCCAATGTCATGATTTCAGCAAAGTCGCCGCTAACTTCGGCATCTTTTGTATTTACTTTACCATCGTAAACATCACCGGTAGAACCGTTCAACGAAATCCAGTCACCTTCATTATAGGTTGTGCCACGCATTGTAATTGTACGAGCTTTGTAATCTATTTTTATTTCTCCAGCACCGGAAACACAGCATTTACCCATACCTCTTGCAACAACGGCAGCGTGAGAGGTCATACCTCCACGGGCTGTAAGGATACCCTGAGCTACGTGCATACCACGAAGGTCTTCGGGAGATGTTTCAATACGAACAAGGATAACTTTTTCGCGTTTTTCGGCCCATTCTTCAGCGTCATCGGCAAAGAAAACGATACGGCCAGTAGCAGCACCCGGAGATGCAGGTAGCCCTTTAGCCATAACTTTCGCAGATTTTATTGCTTTAGGGTCAAAAATCGGGTGCAAGAGTTCGTCCAGTTTCTGAGGTTCAATGCGCAAGAGGGCTGTCTTTTCGTCGATCATTCCTTCTTTTAACATTTCATTGGCAATGCGAACCATAGCAGCACCGGTACGTTTTCCGTTTCGGGTTTGGAGTAACCACAGTTTACCATCCTGAATGGTAAATTCGATATCCTGCATATCAGCGCTATGGTTTTCCAGTTTTTGCTGAATTTCATTTAGCTCTGCATATGCAGCCGGCATAGCTTCTTCAAGCGATGGGTATTGTTCTTTGCGCACATCTTCACTGATGTTTTGTAGAGTAGCCCAGCGGCGTGAACCTTCTATGGTGATTTGTTGAGGCGTGCGGATACCAGCTACAACGTCTTCTCCTTGAGCGTTGATAAGGTATTCACCGTTAAAAAGGTCTTCTCCGGTGGATGCGTCGCGGGTGAAAGCAACACCTGTAGCTGAGTTATTGCCCATGTTACCGAATACCATCGCTTGAACATTTACGGCAGTTCCCCATTCTGCAGGAATTTTATTCAGTTTGCGGTAGAGAATTGCGCGTTCGTTCATCCAGCTGTCAAATACAGCCATAACGGCTCCCCATAGTTGTTCCCAAGGGTCGGTAGGAAAGTCTTTACCGGTGTTCTCTTTTACGGCAGCTTTGAATTTAACCACCAATTCACGGAGATCTTCTGTCGTAAGGTCAGTGTCGTTTACTATGCCTTTATCGTGTTTGGCTTTGTGGATGATTACCTCAAACGGATCTTCATCTTCTTTGCTGACGGGTTTCATTCCTAAAACAACATCCCCATACATTTGAACAAAGCGACGGTAAGAGTCCCATGCAAAACGAGGATTGCCGCTTTTAGCTGCCAATGTTTCTACTGCAGCATCATTCAAACCAAGATTGAGGATCGTGTCCATCATACCCGGCATGGATGCCCGTGCGCCTGAGCGAACAGATACCAGTAAAGGATTGGTGTTATCTCCGAATTTCGGACCAGCAACAGCGTCCTCCACTTGTTTCATCGCGGCTTCTACTTCCGGTTTGATGAGTTGAACAACGGCGTCTTGTCCGATTCTATAATATTCATTACACATTTCGGTAGTAATGGTAAAACCCGGAGGTACCGGAATTCCGATTAGATTCATTTCAGCCAGATTTGCACCTTTGCCTCCAAGCAAATCTCTCATCTTTCCGTCTCCTTCGGCTGTTTTATTACCGAAAGAATAAACATTTTTTGTACTCATAATAACGTGTTTGTGATAATTAGAAAGTATTGGTTAAGATTAAAAAGTCATATAAGCCGAATGCATGCCATAAGATTGTCTGGTTATACATTTTTTGTATATCCTTTCCATTATTATGGTGTTAATATCTGAAGTAGCTGTTTTTTGTATTGGAGGTGAAATTTTTTACAAAATTTCCAGGCTTCATTACAACTTACTTATCTACAGCTTTTCAAGAAAATCATTGTTTCAAAAGTAGCAAATTGTTTGGATAAACGCTGATTCTTTATTCTTTATTAATGTTAAAATTATTGAGGTGTGATAGGTTGCTTAAATGTGGTTAATTGTCAGTATTACAGGGTTTAAAATTGGGATACCACTTTAAGAAAACAGAACAACTATGAGAATGTAAGTTATGTTAACAGATTTCAGTTGTTATGCTTTATACAGGATTGGATAGATGATACAGAACAAAGAATTTTGACTTGTATTTATAAGCACGAAATACACATGTTTTGGTAAGTACAAATTAGGAATAGCCTTTAAAAACAGAAAAGAAATTAAGTAAAGCGCCAAAGGTGAACTTCATGGATCTTACGACTTTGATTTCATGAAGTTTTACCCTAAATTAGCTCCATAAAAAAATAGACCTGAGCTTATAACTCAGGTCTCTTTGTCTGATATATGCGGATTTAACTTCCCATATTGAGAACGGGAACTTAGAATTTCAATGTAGCTCCATCATTTGTAACGTTCATAGTAGTTTGAACCCCAAAAGGGATTGAACAATTATCGTCAATATGACCTGCAGGGAATCCAAACAGGGTAGGGTAGTTGTACTCAGCGACAGCATCAGCTATGAGCTCGTAAACTGTAGTTTTCATATCCTCGTCTTCATCATATTCATTAAATTGACCTACAATGAGACCTGAAATCTGCTCAAGAATGCCTCCGATTTTAAGATTCCATATATACCTGTCGATTTGATATGGTTTTTCTCCAATGTCTTCAATGAATAAAATTTTCTCTTCCGGATCAAGATCAAAATGAGTTCCTCTCATACCGCACATTACCGCCAGATTACCTCCAATTATTTTGCCCCGACACTCCCCGGTTCTGTTTAGCGGATGCGGCGTAATATCCGAATATTCCGACAGTTCACCAAAAAGTAATTGTTTCAGACGGTCAGCCGCCTCTCCGTTAGCGCTGATGTCTTTTGCCATAACGCCATGAAGTGAAGATATGTCATAAGCAGCAATCGCAAGATGCAGTATCGTGATATCACTAAATCCAATTAACCATTTTGGGTATAATTCAAAATGAGAAAAATCGACATCGTCAATTATCTGTACCAGACCATATCCTCCCCGGCTGCAAAGTACAGCTTTAATGTCTTTTTGGTCAAAAGCCCATTGTAGGTCTTCCAATCTTTCAGCACAGGTACCTGCATATCTTCCGTATTGGTTTTTAGCGTTTTTACCTATTATGGGAGTCAAGCCCCAGGATTCAAGTACACTGGCAGCATTGTCAATCAGAGCCGAATCAATATTCCCTGATGGTGATATAATGGCGATTTTATCACCATATTGTAAGTATGGAGGTTTCATGGTCACATGTTTTTACAGTTTGAGGAAAATGTTCATCTTTACTCAAAATCCTCTTCTGTGTAAGATTGATATAAAAAGTCGTTGTATGGGAAGCGGGTAATATGAATTTCTTTGACCTTGCCATAGAAAATAGATCTTAACGCTTCTATGTTTGTTCTGTTTTTGGCAGATATAAAAATACAATTGTCGTGCATTTTTGCCATCCACGTTTGCTCTAATTCTTCAAGGCTAATGTTCTCTTTTGAGAGAGGTGTGAGGTCGTCTTCTGCTTTAGGTGTATAAGTAAATGCGTCAGTTTTATTAAAGACAACAATGGTTGGTTTCTCTTCTTTATTGATGTCAATAAGCGTTTTATTTACAATTTCATACTGTTCTTCAAAGTTCGGATGAGAAATGTCGACAACATGGACAAGTAAATCAGCTTCACGAACTTCATCTAAGGTAGACTTGAATGATTCTACCAGATGGTGGGGTAGTTTTCTGATAAAGCCAACAGTATCGGTCAGTAGAAATGGTAAGTTGTCAATGATGACTTTTCTTACTGTGGTATCAAGAGTCGCAAATAATTTATTTTCGGCAAAAACATCCGATTTACTCAACAGGTTCATCAAAGTTGATTTTCCAACGTTGGTATAGCCTACCAATGCCACCCGCACCATTTTACCTCTGTTTTTCCGTTGCGAGGCTTTTTGCTTATCAATAGCTTTGAGATCTTCCTTGAGTAAGGAAATCTTTGTAAGAATGATACGTCTGTCGGTTTCAATTTGAGCTTCACCTGGTCCGCGCATACCGATACCACCTCTTTGGCGCTCAAGGTGAGTCCACATTCTGGTCAGACGGGGTAACAGGTATTGGTATTGCGCAAGCTCCACCTGCGTTTTGGCATGAGCCGTTTGGGCTCTCTTGGCAAAAATGTCCAGAATCAGATTGGTTCTGTCCAAGACTTTTATTTGGAGAGCGTCTTCAATATTTTTAAGTTGTGCCGGAGTAAGTTCATCATCAAACACAATCATTCCGATCTCTTCATTGTCGATGATGTAATTTTTAATTTCCTCCAGTTTCCCTTGGCCTACAAATGTTTTAGGATGAGGATAATCTAACCGTTGGAAGAATTTTTTTACAGGAATAGCACCTGCTGTTTCGGCAAGAAAAGCCAGTTCAGACAAATATTCTTTTGCCTGCTGTTCGTTTTGTTCTCTGGTGATTAAGCCAACGAGAACTGTTTGTTCTGAATAAATTTCGGTTTGTTCAATCATATATTATTCAAGTAAAAAAACCGTTTGACATTAAGCCAAACGGTTTTTTCTAATATCAAGTGTAAAGACTACTGCAACTTAAAGTTTACAGGAAGAGTATATTTTACACGAACGGGTTGGTTACGTTGTTTTCCAGGTGTCCATCTGGGCATACTTTGGATCACACGTACAGCTTCTTTATCGAGGCTTGGGTCAACACCACGTACAACTTGTACATCGACGATAGAACCGTCTTTATTAACCACAAACTGACAAATAACGCGTCCTTGAATACCGTTTTCCTGAGCAACTACCGGGTATTTGATGTTTTTAGCCAAGTAACTTGCAACATCTCCATCCGGGAATGCCGGCATTTCTTCTACAATAGTAAATACTTCTTCCGGAGCTTGTTTTACTTCAACTACCGGTTCTACTTTCGGTGCTTCTACCACAGGAGGAGGTCCGCCTGTTTCTACCATTATCACCTGTTTACCAAAGTCTTTGGTAACCTGTGTTGTATCAGTAGTAACTTTAGGAGCCACAAACTTCACCTGCTCAACAATCTTCTCTGCGGGAGGAGGAGGAGGAGGAGGAGGAGGAGCATCCTTTTGTTTGGTAATTTCAACCGAAGTTTCAACCTGTACTTTTTTTCCTAAGTTTTCCTTAGCAAGGAAACTTTTTATCAGAGGGTAAGCAATTACAGCTCCCAGAAGGAAAAGTCCGATAGCCAAGGAAATAAGTACATATTTCTTGTACTTTCTCCTGAGCTGATAAGAACCGTATTCTTTGTTACGATTCTTGAAGACCATTTCTTCGAGTGATTCTATATACTGTTTTTCATTAGTCATAGCCATTTTCTTTCAGTATTAATTCACAACTATCTGGGTTGTGCTTTAAGTAATGTTTTTTCAACACTACTCAAATCAACAATCGCATAGCTAGCTATGTTTGTAATTGCCATTTCATCTACAATAGAGACGATATCTTTGTACTTAGCGGATTCATCTGCTTTTATCAAAATGATAGGACCTACATTATCATCCTTTTTCAGACTTTTAATGTGTTCATCTGCAGCAGCATCCGATACGTGAATTTTACCTTTAACCCGGCTTTCGTTGTATTCTGTAATTTTGGTGAAAAGGTCTTTGTTTTTCAACAAAAGAACTTTTCTGATACCATCTTTACTGAAATTTGATTTTACAAATTGAGGCTGGGGTTTACCAGGTTCAATAGCACCCACATAATAATATACACGATCGCTGTCAGTTAAAAGAATGTTCAACGTACGTCTAGCGTCAATTTTAGGCGGTACCGTTTTATCATCCTTTTCAGGCATCGTAATCGTCATTATTTTGGGCTTACTGAACGCGGCGGTAAGAATAAAGAACGTCAACAAAAGACACATCAAGTCCACCATCGGTGTCATATCGATCCGGCCAGGATGTTTTTTGGGGCGTTTCTTTGCACCTTTCTGCGCTTTTTCTTCTGTAACTACTTCACCCATAATTTTTTTATGTTATATCTGTTAGATAAATCTTTTCTCAGTTAATCCTATTGTTTAGGAATATCTTTTATTCCGACTTCTTGTTTGTCGTACGTTGTAACGAAATTAAATTTATTAATTCCGTTCTTTTGAATCAAGTCCAACACTTTCTTAACAACAGGATAGGGTGCATTTCCATCAGCTTTGATAGCCACTTGTGCCTGAGAGTTTACAGTACGTGCAGAACGTACCCACCATGCAAATTGGTTGTCAATAGAGTCTGTTGGAATACCAACCTGAAATTTATCTGATTCTTTCGAATCTTCAGTGTTGAGCCATTGTTTCAAATAAGCCATAGGCATACCGAAAGAACTTTTTCTTGAAAATTGAGTAATTTCCTTTGGAGTAAAGTCGATTTTGTATTGGGTAGCCATCGCTTTTAAAAGTTCCGCACGAAAATGTTTGGAAGTGTCTTTCCCGTTGTCGAAATTGAAATAGATTTTTTTATCCGTAGAAATGAAAATAGTCATAATATCATTATCAGGAGCAACTTTCTCCGATACTGAATTAGGTATTGTCAATTTAGCCGGATCAACAGG
>JAUZOL010000130.1 GCA_030706455.1 Bacteroidota bacterium | reverse complement strand
CCTGATATTCTTGATTATAACTTTACGGCTAATGTGGAAAAGGAATTTGACGACATTGCCGACGGTGATCTTGACTGGCAAAAGTCGCTTGATGATTTTTATAAGAAATTCCACCCGACAGTAGAGGCAGCTATTGCCAACTCGGAACGTCGTACAGGAGAGCGTATCCTGGGGGCAGATCCGAAAACCGGACGTCAGGTGTCTGTGCGTATCGGTCGCTTTGGTCCGATGGTGCAGATCGGGACGAAGGAAGAAGAAGATAAACCACAGTTTGCCTCGCTCACAAAGGGGCAAATGATTGACACCATTACACTGGAAGAGGCGCTGGAACTGTTTAAGTTGCCGCGTAGTCTGGGTGAATTTGAAGGGAAGGAAATGATCGCTGCTATCGGTCGTTTTGGGGCTTACGTACGTCACAATTCCGTGTTTACCTCTCTGCCGAAGACAGAAGACCCGATGAGCATCACTGCCGAAAGAGCCATCGAACTTATTCTTGCCAAACGTGAAGCTGACAAAAACAAGATCATCAAAACGTTTGAACAGGACGCTGACCTGAAAGTGTTGAATGGTCGTTACGGCCCCTATATTGCATATCAAAAAAAGAACTTCAAGATTCCTGCAAAGACAGAACCGGCATCGCTTACTTTCGAAGCGTGCATGGAAATTGTGAATGCAGAACCGAAAGAAACTAAAAAAACTACCCGTAAGAAAAAGTAGTTGCAGCAGGAATCAAATATATCATTGTTGATTATATTTGCTATATAAAAATCACCAGTATGTATCTCGATTCCTCGTTTCTTACCATTGATGCGGGTTTCCAGCCTTCCGTAGGACGGCTGTTAGTTGCAGAGCCATTTATGAACGAGCCATATTTTGGCCGTTCGGTGATTCTGCTTACCCAGCACTCCAACCTTGGTAGTATGGGGCTGGTGCTCAATAAACCACTCAAATTATACCTTCACGAAATTTTAGAGGGCGTCAAAGTTGAGGAGAATATTCCTGTTTTTTGTGGCGGCCCTGTAGGCTCAAAATCTCTTTTCTATTTGCATAATTTGCCGGAGGTTCCCCAAAGTTTTCAGATTACCAAAAACCTCTATCTGGGGGGCGATTTTGAATGGTTAATGGATAACCTGAATGCGGGATTGGGAGCTGCGGCTAAGGTACGGTTCTTTCTGGGTTATGCCGGATGGGATGAAGGTCAGTTGCTTGACGAAATCAAGCATCAGTCATGGTTGGTGACCAAACTGGCGACGGAAGAAATTCTGCATATGCCGGGGTATGAAACCCTCTGGAGCCGTTCAATGCAGTCGCTGGGTGGTAAGTACAAGCGTTGGGCTGAATTTCCTCAAAATCCCAATCTCAACTGAATTGTTTCAGAAAATTGGGGAATGATAGATATAAAGCAGATAGAAGGCTGTCTCAAAAGACTATACTGTTATTGATAAATATACAAGCTGAAAGGCTTTTTTTCTACCCCTATATCCCCTTAAGGGGACTTTTACGTCAATAAAAATAGCAGATTTGTAGCCCCTTCAGGGGTTTGGGGTGAAAAAATAAAGATCTATTTTCGAATCGTAAGTTATTATAAAGTCAATATTGCTTGTGAGAGAGCCTTTTCTGTGTATTAAGCCATTTGGGCTTCAAATGCTTTCCATAGGTTGTCGTCCGGAACCGGTGCTGTAATCTCGATTTCCTCCTTGGATACGGGATGGACAAATGACAGCGATCGGGCGTGAAGCGAAATGCCTCCGTCAGGGTTTGACCGGGCAAAACCGTATTTCAGATCACCTTTTATGGGGCATCCGATTTTTGCCAGCTGGCAACGGATCTGATGGTGACGGCCGGTTTGAAGATCAATCTCCAGAAGATAATAATTGTCGGATGTGCCAATGATACGGTAGTGCAAAATGGCTTTTTTGCTGTCTTTGCGCTCTTCGTCGTAGGCGTATGATTTGTTCTGCTTCTCGTTACGAACCAGATAGTGCGTTAAAGTAGCTTCCGGGGCAATATCGGCCTTTTTGACAATCGCCCAATAGAATTTCTTTACCTCGTGATTCTGAAACATTGCATTCAGTCGTGATAACGATTTGCTTGTCTTTGCAAACAGCGTTACCCCGCTTACGGGCCGGTCGAGGCGATGAGTTACGCCGACAAATACATTCCCTGGTTTGTTATATTTCTCTTTCAGGTAAACTTTCAGGAGTTCCGAAAGAGGTTTATCTCCGGTTTTATCGCCCTGTACAATTTCCGAACAGGTCTTGTTAACCGCAATTACGTGATTGTCTTCGTAAAGTATTGTCATGTATGAAAATTTGAGGTGCAAAGTTAGGTGAAAATATGCCAACACCCCAATCACAACCTCTCTTTTTCAGGGGATGTGTATCTAACAGCTCAGCAAAGAGAGGATTTATATATAAATGTAGCTACGTCAGATTGGGAACGGCCTTGTCCGATGAGCCAAAAAACAAGTAAGGAAGCGATAAAAATCGTTCTTGTTTGAAGCTTCCGACTAAAGGAGGAAGCGAGTTTGGACGATTTTCGCTTCCGAGCGCCAGTTTTTTGAGCGAAGCGGGCATAGCCTTGAATTTTTTGCTTCCTTTTTGCTTCAAGGCAAAAAGGAAGTCGGGGTTATAGGGGTGGAAACCCCTGATTGAAAATTATAATGCATAATTCTAGCTTCCTTTTTTGTCGTAGCCCGAATATCGCCGAATTTTTTGTGCCGTTTACTCGGATGCAGCCTCACAAATCCGTATCTTTGCATAAATAATCCGTATCGAGTAATGGTTGATGCTACAGCCTGTTTATCAATGGTGTAGTTGTGTTACTTACGACTCGTTACTCACCACTCATTACTAATTAATATGACATCTCAAGAACTTTTTGCAAACATCTGCCGTAAAAAATCATTTCTTTGTGTAGGACTGGATACAGACCTGAAAAAAATTCCACAGCACCTGTTGAATGAAGAAGATCCTATTTTTGCTTTTAACAAAGCAATTATTGAAGCAACCGCCGATCTTTGCGTTGCTTACAAGCCGAATCTTGCTTTTTACGAAAGTCTTGGAGTGACAGGTTGGCAGGCGCTCGAAAAAACGGTAAACTATATTCGCGAAAACTATCCCGATCAGTTCCTTATTGCCGATGCAAAACGCGGCGATATTGGAAATACGTCAGAAATGTATGCGCGTACTTTCTTCCAGCATTTCAATTTCGATTCGGTGACGGTGGCACCTTACATGGGCGAAGATTCAGTCAAGCCGTTTCTGGGTTACGAAGGGAAATGGGTTATTTTACTTGCACTGACTTCAAATAAAGGATCGCACGATTTTCAGTTTACACAGGATGAGGGAGGTGAACGCCTTTTTGAAAAAGTACTTCGTAAATCGCAGGAGTGGGGCAGTACAGACACATTGATGTATGTGGTAGGCGCTACACAGGGAAGCATGTTTACCGATATTCGTAAGGTGGCTCCCGAACATTTTCTGCTGGTTCCCGGTGTGGGAGCTCAGGGCGGCGACTTGAACGAAGTGTGCAAGTACGGGTTGAATAGTAAATGCGGTCTTATCGTCAACTCTTCTCGTCAGATTTTATACGCTGCGAAAGATGAAACTTTTGCGGAAGCAGCACGTTGTGAAGCCGGGAAAGTACAGGCCGACATGGAGGCTATTCTCCGTAGCAACAATCTGATTGGATAATTTGTCTGTTTACAGCCTTTTACGATTCTTCTGCTTTTTTATTACTGCCAAATTTGCAGTTGGCTTACCATTTGCAGATATTTGTAAGTAAGAGGAAATTTATTGTAACCGTAAAAATATAACGCTATGATGATTTATGTGATTTTTGGTGTCTTTGCGCTCATAAGCTGGATAGTACAGCAAAGCCTTCAATCGAAATTCAAAAAGTATTCGCAAATTCCTATTCCCAACGGTATGACCGGAAAGGATGTGGCCGAAAAAATGTTGCGCGAAAACGGGATTTATGATGTAAAGGTTATTTCTGTTGAAGGAGAACTGACCGACCACTATAATCCCGCTAATAAAACGGTAAACCTGAGTGAACCGGTTTTTATGAGTAACAGCGTTGCGGCAGCTGCCGTAGCTGCTCACGAATGCGGACACGCTGTGCAACATGCAACGGCTTATGCTCCGTTGAAAATGCGTTCGGCATTGGTTCCTGTGGTGAGCTTTGCTTCCAATTGGGTGCAATGGGTGTTGCTGGGTGGAATCTTGCTGGTGCATACATTCCCGGCATTATTACTGTTCGGTATCGTGCTTTTTGCAATGACTACCATCTTTAGTGTCATTACCCTGCCGGTCGAAATCAACGCCAGTGCCCGTGCATTGGCATGGCTCAATCGTTCAGGAATCACCAACGTTTCTACTTACGAACCGGCTAAAGATGCTTTGAAGACGGCGGCTTATACCTATGTGGTGGCAGCCCTCAGCTCTCTGGCAACCCTTTTCTACTACATCATGATCTTTATGGGCGGCAACCGTCGGGATTAAGCTCTGATTGCTAAAAATAGTAGCGGCCGTGCAAACAATACGTTTGCACGGCCTTTTTTTTGTCTCCCGAAAAAATCATTATATTTGAAGAATGGTGTAAAGTGTTCATTATTGACGAATAAATAATAAAATTCAATGACGTTAGTTGAAGCATATTTTGCAATGCGCTAGCCATGATTCTAGTCCAGAAAGCAATTATATACATATGAAAAAACACTTTTTTATTTTGTGCTGTTTGGTTTCTTTTAGCGCCATAGCACAAAGCACAGACATCTTCAGGTCTGTATGTCAACTTTCTAATTGGCATGGAGATATGGATAGGGATTCTGTAGTCTTAATTCGAACATCCCCATCCGAGATGTATAGTAAGCTTCAGATTTATCGTAACCAAAGGATAAAATACGAGAGTAATGATTCGTCATTGCAATTTGAATGTGTCCCATATGGCTTGTTTGTTGAACATGAAATAGCCTGTTATGAATCATATTACTATATTTTTCGATTGTTGAATGCCCCGGATCCTAACCAATTTTTGATTTTATACGTAACAAAAGATTCTATTACTCAATTTGGCATAACAAAACCATGTACTGCAGAGATATTCGGAGATATTGATTATGACGGAAAATTTGAAATAGGTGGCTTCGAGACCTATTGTGAAGCTGATGATAAAGCATGTCTTTCAAAAGATTGGTTCTCGGTATTCAAGATTGAGAAGGGTTTTCCAGTTGATAGAAAACTCACAGACTACCTCAGACCCCGACCCCGCTCAAAGAAAGCAAAGTGACCTTAACAAGAAGAATGCAAGTTTTGTCAGGAAGAGATAATAATTTGTTCTCTTTCTACTATACACCATTGTTTTCCCAGTTCATCGTAGCCGGTAAAGCAGATTAGGGTTCGGCGTATGGCTCTGCCTACGTTGGATAGAATAGCAAGGCTCCTGCCTTGCAATAGTCAAAGAGGGAGCTTTCTCCGTCCTATTGATTTGCAATTAGTTTTGCTGATCTTCGATTCCGAAAGGAAGACACAAGGGTGCGGCGACCTCCGAGTTGCCGGTTATGCCAGGTATATACAGCAACGAATTGGCTAGTATTGCAATCCGACAGTACGAGAACGATAGTTTACTGTCACTTTTCTTTTGAAGAAATCACCTGTTTTTATCATTCTGCAAAGTAATCGCTGGTGCGCTTTTGTAAAGTGTGTCTTCGTTTTGATGCATCGGAGAAGGATCTATGTTTCGGATATTTCTCTGCTTTTTTGTGGTGCAAAATGTGATTTTTTAGTTTATTGTGCGAATAATGATATGAAGTAACAATCATACAGATGGAGATGCCGAATAAAAAAAGAGAGTTTCTGGCTCTCATTCAGGAAAACAAAAGGCTTATATTTAAGATTTGCAATACCTATTGCAGCAACAGGGAGGATCGGGAAGATCTTGCGCAGGAGATTGTGTATCAGCTATGGCGATCGGAACATACGTACGATGCCGGATATAAATTTTCAACATGGATGTACCGGGTAGCCCTCAATGTGGCTATCTCTTTTTACAGAAGTCATGCCAAAACCGATTCGATGGTCTCTTTCGATGATTGTGCAAACGATGTGGAAAACGCAATTGCAGAGGATGCTGAGTATGAAAATGAGATAGAAAAGAATAGGCAGTTGCTGTATCGGCTTATAGGCGAACTCAAAGAACTGGACAGGATGCTGATACTTCTCTTTCTGGAAGCAAAAAGTTATAAGGAAATAGCTGAAATTGCAGGTGTTACCGAAACAAATGTAGCGACCAGAATCAATCGCATTAAGGAAAAACTGAAGCAACAAATTACCTACTCAAATAATTGAATGTATGCAAGACGATTATTTAATGAAAATCTGGCAGGTGAACGATTCGCAGATAGATCATTTTTTGGAAATAGACGAACCTGCTTTTGAAAAGCTGCAACATGAGAAAGCAAAATTGCAACTCAATAAATTAATTGTGCCTAAGCTGACCGGTATTTTGCTCGGATTAGGATGGATAGCTTTTATGATACTGCTTATTTCTCTGAGTATGCGTTACTCTCCCGTCTCTTCGGGAAAAATATTTTTTATCGGATCGCTTGGCGTTATAGCCGTAACTACCGCCATCGCCGTGTTTTTGTATGTCAAAGACCTGTACACTATCCGGCAAATCGGGAATGACGATAGTGTGGTTGCTATCCAGCAGAAGCTGGCCGAATTGCAGTGTTCTGTCATCAAGTCGGTACGGATCATGTGGCTGCAACTTCCGTTTTACACCACCTGGTATTTGAATTACGACATGCTTCTGCACGGGTCTGTCCTGTTTCGTATTGTTCAGTTTCTGGTTACCGGAGGGACGGTGTGGCTGTCGATCTGGTTATTCCGAAACATCCGCTACGAGAATCGACATAAAAAACGGGTGTGGGGCTTTATGCGTGGGTATGGTTTCTCTTCGGTCTCCCGGGCCATTGAGTTTATGAACGAAATTGAGCATTTCAAAGCACAACCGGAGAATGAAACAAGATAAATATCTTCGTCTCCTGTGCCGCGTAAGTTCAGTTTGTCGAATGCACATGGTTATTAGCTCACGTTGACCTCCGATTGCCAGTCAATTCCTGCTTGGGCTTGGGCACCATACTGTACAAGTTTTACAATCCTCAATTGTAGAGTTGAAGGGGATTTTGCGACTCGGAGGTCGCAAGACCCATGGATGCGGCGACCCCCGAGTCGCCGGTATGCAAGCAGCATAGTGCAGCCGAAATATCCGGCAAAAACGGAAGAGCCAAAATATTTCCGTAAATTTGTAATGAATATAGGGATGAGAAACGAACTGTTTCCTGTGACTCCATCCCTCAAAATTGGCTTTTGCAAATGAAAATTCTGCTTGTTACTCCTCCGCTTACTCAACTCAATACCCCATATCCTGCTACCTGCCATTTACAGGGCTTTCTCCGGTCACGTGGAATTGATGCCGGACAGATGGATTTGAGTATTGAACTAATTGAGCATCTTTTTACAAGAGAACAGCTTAGCCGGATTTTTCAGGCCGATTTTTCGGGGAGAAAACTATCCAGACAATCTAAAAACGTACTGGAGCAATCCGGTTTTTATATACAAACCATTGAACCTGTAATGCGGTTTCTGAGTGGCAGGGACAGTAGTCTTGCGCAACGTTTCAGTGATCTTGATTTTTGGCCGCAAAGCAAACGTTTTCCATCGGACGATGATCTCGAATGGGCTTTTGGTGTGATTGGCAATTACGATCGGGCAACACACCTGTGCACCCTCTTTCTGAAGGATTTGTGCGATTTTATCAACCAAAACCTTGACCCAAATTTTGAGCTGATTCGTTACGCTGAGTCACTTTGCCTGCGCTTGCCGGAGTTTGCTTCTTTGCAACAATCCTTGCAACAGCCTCCGTCTTTTATCGACCAACTGATGCTGGATGTCTTCGCTCAGAAGATCAGAGCGTGCAATTCCGAAATGGTTGGTTTTTGCATTCCTTTCCCGGGCAATTTGTATGCCGGTTTGCGTTGCGCGCAGTGGCTGCGGAAGGAATTTCCTTCGGTGAAAATTGTAATGGGAGGGGGCTATGTCAATACCGAACTGCGCAGCATTTCCGATCCGGCTATTTTTGACTACATTGATTACCTGACTTTCGACGATGGCGAATTACCTTTGTTGCGCCTGATTGAAGGTGGAGAGATGGTGCGGACACTTTACCGTAACGATGCTGGCGAGATTGTCAGAGCAAATGCTGACAGCAAGGAAAATATTCCGTTTGCCGAAACTGCTGCGTCCGATTATGACGGGCTACTTCACAATAACTATATCAACCTGATAGAGCTGACCAATCCGATGCATGCCTTGTGGAGCAACGGGCGTTGGAATAAAATGATGCTGGCGCATGGCTGTTACTGGGGAAAATGTACTTTTTGCGACGGTTCGCTCGATTACATCCAACGCTTTGAAATAGCTCCGGTAGAACTGATAGTGGATCGGATGGAAGCCGTGATGCAGCAAACCGGCCAGTCGGGATTTCACTTTGTGGACGAGGCGGCACCTCCGGCTTTGTTACGAAAATTGAGCGAGGAGATTTTGCGTCGCAAACTGACCGTAAGCTATTGGACCAATGTTCGTTTTGAAAAGTCGTATACTCCGGAGCTCTGCTACCTGATGGCAAAATCGGGTTGCATTGCCATCTCTGGCGGATTGGAGGTAGCTTCGCCCCGCATCCTGAAGATGATAAATAAAGGCATTACCATAGAAACGGCGCGCGAAAGCATGAAGAACTTTACCAACGCCGGTATAATGACTCATGCTTACCTGATGTACGGCTTTCCAACGGAAACGGCGCAGGAAACAGTAGATTCTCTTGAGGTGGTGCGCGATTTGTTTGCCAACGGCTGGCTGCAATCGGCTTTTTGGCATCGCTATGCCATGACGGCTCACAGTCCTTCGGGTATCAATCCCGAAAGTGTAGGTGCAAAGCACGTTAATATTTCTGCCGGCACTTTTGCCAACAACGAGATTCCTTTTACGACTCCCCATGAGATGGATCTGGATTATTACGGAGAGGGACTTAATCTGGCAACTTACAACTACATGCAGGGTGCGGGCTTTGATATGCCGGTGAAGAAATGGTTTGTCCGAAAGTGAAGTGATAATCTGGCAAGCAAGTAATATTGCATGAATAGATAAAAAGCCGGAATGAAGTTCTGAACCTCATTTCGGCTTTTTATTCCATTGAGAGAAGAGTTATTTCTTCTTCAGATCGTCAACAGTTTTTGTGTCTGTTTCGAGCTGATACGATGGAACGTGTTTGGCATGTTTGCCTGACTTTACTTTTTTGGGCTGTTTGTTTCCAGATGCTCCCATATTAAAACCTCCTATTTTATAAATAAAACATTGTATAATATGGAGTCGCGTTCGG
>JAUZOL010000013.1 GCA_030706455.1 Bacteroidota bacterium | reverse complement strand
AAACTGATGCGCCGTAATGTAACGACAGCCGAAACGAAAGATTTACTGGCCCGCATTCGCAACGAAGTACCCGGAATTCATCTGCGCACCACACTTTTGGTGGGTCATCCCGAAGAGACGGAAGAAGACGTTGAGCAACTGAAAGAATTTGTCAGGGAGCAACAATTCGAGCGACTCGGGGTGTTCGCCTACTCGCACGAAGAAAGCACATACGCTCACAAACATTACAAGGACAACATTCCGGACGATGTAAAACAACAGCGCGTCGACGACATTATGGAGTTGCAACGCCCAATTTCGGCAAAACACAACGAAAAGAAAGTGGGACAAACCTTCAAAGTCATTATCGACCGGGAAGAAAACGAATATTACGTCGGACGTACGGAATTTGATTCACCAGAAGTTGATCCGGAAGTTCTAATTTCCAAAACACATAAAGTAAAAACCGGACATTTTTATCCGGTAAAAATCACTACCTTTGACGATTACGACCTGTTTGGTGAAATTTCAAATCCACAGAAAGATGAACAATAAAGAATTAATTACAGAATTAGCGCGCAGTCTGGACTTGCCCAAAGAAAAAATCAGCGCACTGCTTGATGCTACCGCGAAAGCGATGGCCGAAGAATTAAGCAAAGGAAACTCTGTAAATATGCAGGGATTTGGAGTTTTCGAATCAAGGCGGAAAGACGAGCGGGTTTCTGTAAATCCCCGTACCAAAATCCGGACTCTTATCCCACCGAAACAGGTAGTGGTTTTCAAGCCAAGCAATTCATTAAAAGACAAAGTAAAGCAAAGCAACCTTCATGAGTAACGAAAAGATTTCATCCCTTGAGCTGATATCGGCTATTTCGGAGCAGAGCGGCACAACCAAAAAGGTAGCCACTGCTTTCATGCGACAGTTGTCTGAAACTGTTGAAGAAGCTTTGTTGCGCGATGGTATTGTAAAGATCAAAGGCTTTGGAACATATAAAATCACCTGGAACGAAAGCCGATCAAGTATCAATGTAAATACCGGCGAACGTTACGAAATTGCCGGACATAACAAAATATCATTTACACCGGACGATGAAGTATCGGACATAGTGAACCGTCCTTATGCTCATCTGGAGCCGATGGACTTGGATGGAAATTTTCCCGAAAAAGCAGCAGAACTGCCGGAAGAAGATCCGCACATGAAGCGTTTCTCCGAACAGGCATCAGAAATCGTCAACCTGATTGCCGACATGCAGGCCTTCAAGCCAAAAAAGAAAGCGAAGCCAGAGCCCGTTCAGGAAACACAACCCATTGAACCCGAACCTGAAATCAAAATTACACCGGCAATTGAACCGGAACCTGTAAAAGAAGAAGAACCTCTACCGGCCGCCGCTACAGAAGCTGACGTTGTCTCCGAACCTGTAGCTACAACTCCCGAAAAAATCGAAGAGCCGCTTCAGCCAACACCAGAGGAACGTACATCCGAACCAATCATTCAGGAAACACCGAAACAGAAAGAGTCAGAGCCAACAATTCCTTCTGCGACTGTAACCGAAGTCATTGCAAAAGAAGCCGAAAACCATCGCGAGCCGGAAGCGTCTCCTATTGCGGCAGAAGCGCAATTGATAGAGCAAATGGCTTCTCAGCCGGAAAAGAGAAGTTATAAATGGCTATACATTAGCCTGGCAATCATAATTTCACTTTCAGGAGCCGCTTTTGCATTTTACTATTATTATCCTGTATTATTTCCACCGCAGACAATAGAGAAACCGGTGGTTGTAAAAGACGTAGTAAAAACCCAATCGACTGTTCAGATTCAGGCTCCGGCAAAAAGCCAAACCGATTCTGTGGAAAAGCCGAAGGCAAAACCTGAACACGGAAGCGTAAAAGAAAAGGCACCGGCTCCCGCTCCTGCTCCACCTAAAGATGTGTTTGAAACGCCACGGGTGTATAAAGAATTTATCACAACCGAAACAACCACAGAAGGAACATGGCTAACCATGTTATCGTTGAAATATTACGGACACAAGCTATTCTGGGTCTATATTTACGAAGCCAACAAAGACAAAATACACAATCCCGGAGTTTTGCCTCCCGGAACAAAACTGAAAATTCCCAAACTTGATCCGAGACTAATCGACAAACATAACGGGCGTTGTTTCCGACAAGCAAGCGAATTGCAAACATTGTACACCACAAAGCAGTGATTCATTTATGGAACCTAAAACATCATTAATCATCTCCACCTACAATAATACGGAAGCTCTGGCGTTACTGCTCAAGAGCGTGCGACTGCAGTCCGTTTTACCGGAAGAGGTAATTGTGGCTGATGACGGTTCCGGAGAAGCGACCAAAGAGCTCATTCTCAAAGAAGAAGTTCTGTTTCCGGTTCCTTTGACACATGTATGGCAGCCCGACGAAGGATTCCGTTTGGCACATATCCGCAACAAAGCGGTAGCTCTGGCAAAATACGATTACCTGATTTCTATCGACGGAGATATTATTTTGCATCAACATTTCGTGAGAGATCATAAAGCATTTGCCGAAAAAGGATGTTTTATACAGGGAGGACGCGTTATTCTGTTCGAGGCCGCCTCTAAAAAAATTCTCAGAAACGGAGACACCCACGTATCTTATTTTAATCCGGCCATTTACAACCGGCACAACACAATCTCGTCGCCCTTTCTGGCAAAACTTTTTACCAAAGTCAGAACGCAAAGCGTAAGAAGAATACGGGGTTGTAATGCGTCATTCTGGAAAGAAGACCTGATTAATGTAAATGGATATAATGAATTATTTGTCGGCTGGGGCAGCGAAGACAAAGAGCTGGCCGTCCGTCTCTATAATTCAGGTATTAAACTCAAAGTCATAAAATTCGGAGCCGTCTGTTATCACCTCCATCACAAATTAAAGATCAACAACCGGAGGCTTGAACGGAATAATCAATTACTAAAAGAGGCTCAGAAACAGAAAATTGTAAAATGCGATGAGGGTATCAGCAAATATTTATCCTGAACCAAATCCTTCTAAGCATTATTTTTGTAACTAATATTTGAAAGTCACATGTCAAAAAATACATATACGTTACTTGACACCATAAATACGCCCGATGATCTGAAGAAAATTCCAATAACCGAACTACCAAAAGTTTGCGAAGAACTTCGGAGCTTTATTATTGACGAACTGTCGGAACATCCGGGACACTTTGCCGCAAGTTTAGGCGTAGTGGAAATCACTGTAGCTCTCCATTACATCATGAACACTCCCTACGACCGTATCGTATGGGATGTCGGGCATCAGGCCTACATACACAAAATCCTTACCGGGCGAAGAAAGCAATTTCACACCAACCGGCAGTACAAAGGCATCAGCGGTTTCCCGAAACCGGAAGAGAGCGAATACGATGCTTTCGGAGTCGGACATGCTTCCACTTCTATTTCTGCCGGATTGGGTATGTCTGTAGCTGCCAATCTCAAACAGGAAAAAGAACGCCATATTGTTGCCGTAATCGGAGATGGTTCAATGACCGGCGGACTGGCTTTCGAAGGATTGAACAACGCCTCTATCAACCCGAACAATCTGCTTATTATACTCAACGACAACCAGATTGCCATTGACCCCATCCGAGGCGGAATGCACCATTATCTGGTCAATATCACGACATCCAGGACGTACAACCAGCTACGCTTCCGTTTGTCAAAATTATTTACCGATTTCAACATTCTGACTTCAGGCAAAAAGCGTAAAATCACACAAATAACTAATCAGATAAAAACATCGTTTGCCCGCCAGAGCAATATCTTTGAGGGCATGAACATCCGCTATTTCGGTCCCGTGGATGGGCACGACTGCATGAACCTTGCCCGAATTCTGAATGAGATTAAAGATTACAGCGGCCCAAAGGTTTTGCATATTGTCACCAAGAAAGGGAAAGGTTATAAACCGGCAGAAGAATCGGCCACCGAATGGCATGCTCCCGGCAAGTTCAACAAAGAAACAGGAGAACGGATTATCAGCGACCCTTGCGGACAACCATCACTCTATCAGGATGTATTTGGCAAAACATTATTGGAACTGGCTGAAAAAAACGACAAAATTGTGGGAGTAACCCCCGCCATGGTGAGTGGCTGTTCCCTTAATTTTCTGATGGAAAAGATGCCCCGTCGAGCATTCGACGTGGGTATTGCAGAAGGACATGCCGTCACTTTTTCGGCCGGAATGGCGGCAGAAGGGATGATTCCGTTTTGCAACATCTACTCTTCATTCATGCAACGGGCCTACGACAATGTTATTCACGATGTAGCTCTACAAAAGCTGCCGGTTGTATTTTGTATTGACCGTGCAGGATTGGTTGGTCCCGATGGCGCGACACATCAGGGCATGTTCGATTTGGCATATTTCCGCTGTATTCCCAACTTAACCATTGCCGCACCGCTGAATGAGCTGGAATTGCGCAACCTTATGTACACGGCGCAACTCCCCGACAAAGGATCTTTTGTTATCCGTTATCCGAAAGGGAAAGGCGTTTTTTGCCATTGCGAGTGGGAACAACCCTTCAACGAACTTCCCATCGGCAAAGGCCGTTGTTTAAAACCAGGTAATGACTTCGCCATTCTTTCGCTCGGATCCATCGGCAATACGGCAACTAAAGCCATTAAAGTACTGGAAGAAGAAGGTTGGTCTGTGGCTCATTATGACATGCGCTTTCTAAAACCTATTGATGAGGAATTGTTGCACACTGTTGCAAAAAAATTCAACCGTATCGTCACCATTGAAGACGGCGTAATTAGCGGAGGATTTGGCAGTGCCGTACTTGAATTCCTGGCTGACAACGACTATCAGGCCAGCGTGAAACGCATTGGACTTCCAGACAGATTCATTGAACATGGAACGCCGGAAGAACTCTACCACGAAGTAGATCTTGACGTTAACGGCATAGCAAATTCTGTGCGCAAATTCCTTTCAAAACAATAAACCGCTTTCTGCTTTATGATCGGCACAATAGTAAATACCGCGACCGTCCTTCTTGGAGGCACTTTGGGAGTTGTATTCAAAAATCATATTTCAAAACGTTTTGCCGGTATTTTTTTTCAGGCAGTAGGCTTATTTACCCTTGTCCTCGGGATAAAAATGGCATTGGAAGGGCACGAAATTCTTTTGATCATCTTTTCTCTGATCGCTGGTTCATTCGTCGGTGAATGGCTGAAGCTGGATAAACGCATTGAATCTTTCGGCGACTGGTGCAAAAAACGACTTAAAGGCAATAACGAACAGTTTAGTGAAGGCCTTATCACTTCATTTCTGTTGTTCTGTTCCGGTTCGATGACAATTCTGGGTTCTATTCAGGAAGGACTTGGGCAAGGGCATGAATTGTTACTCACCAAAGCCTTAATGGATGGATTTTCCTCATTGATATTGGCCACCACCTTTGGAGCCGGTGTTGCAGTAACTGCCATCCCGCTCTTTTTGTTTCAGGGAGGACTTACTTTGCTTGCTATGTTCTTTGGCGCAAACATCTCTATGACCATAATTACTGAGCTGACAGCAGTGGGCGGAATCCTTTTAATCGGCATTGCCTTTTCCATTTTAGAAATAAAAAAGGTAAAAGTAACCAATATGCTCCCGGCATTAATCTTCATTTGCCTCTTTGTATGGTGCAAAATCCATCTTTTCTGACAAGCCGGTAAAAAAAGTAGAATTCTACATTATTCAGAGACAAAAGGTTAAAACAAGAAACAAAAAAAACAGTCATTTTTTTCGCCGCAGCACTTGCAGATTCCAAAAATTGTCGTACCTTTGCAGGGCAATTGAGAGCAATAGCAATGACAACAAAATGGTGTGGTAGTTCAGCTGGTTAGAATACCTGCCTGTCACGCAGGGGGTCGCGGGTTCGAGTCCCGTCCATACCGCCATACGTTGCTTAAGGGGTCTTTTTAGACCCCTTTTTTTATGCCCAAAACTCAACCCCACGACTCCCTCCGTTCCTTCTTATCTAATATAAATCAGCATCTTATTGAATATTGTTGATATGCAATAGTTGTCATTCGCTGTGATGACAATTTATTGATGAAAACAATATTGTAGCGACAATTTGCTTCAAAATACGCTACCTAAATATACGTTAATGCTACCTAAATTTTTGTTAATACAAGCAGTTTGAAATACTGAAAGCTAATATATTAATTTCCAATAAATTAGTTTTATGTATCAAACATTTTCATTAAGGTTTTCAGCTTCATCTTCTAGAGCTGGCAAAAATGGATTAACTCCATTATTTCTGACCATTTCCGTGGGCAACCAAAGAGTCTGCATCCAACTTCCCAAAAAAGTCGATCCAAGGGATTTTAATGTCAAATCTCAACGTTCATCGAATGATGATATAAACAGTTATATGAATGTTGTTCGCTCAAGAATATTTGAGATCCAAACTCAACTGTTTGCACAAGGGATTCCTGTAACTGCTTTCAAAATAAAGGAAATCTTTAATGGTGTTCAAATTCATAAGGAATGGGGATTGCTAGAATTCTACGAACATCATAATGAAGAGATGAAAAAATTAGTAGGTCATACAATTGTAGAGGACAGCTTTAAAAAGCATGTATATGTATTGAATTATTTAAGATCATATTTGAATAATGCTGATAAGCCCTTAAATGAACTTACCTCATCATTTCTAAATAGCTTCTACAACTATCTCATCCATGATAAAGGACAATGTAACAATACAGCCGTTGGTTGCATGAAAAAAATCAAGAAAATCATAAATTTAGCGGTTAATGACAATCTGATTCAAAGGAATCCCTTCTCAGGGATTAAGTACAAGCTCGACAAAGTCACACCGACCTACTTATCTGAAGACGAAATAGTCAAAATATGGCAAAAACAATTTAGCTCAAAGCGGATAGAACAAGTAAAAGATGTATATATCTTCAACTGCCTTACAGGCTTAGCATTTATCGATTGCAAAAATCTGACTAAAGAGCAAATATTTACAGACAACCAAGGTGGCTTATACATCAAAAAGCCAAGGCAAAAAACAAAAGTCATGGCAACGATCCCGCTCAACGAGATAGCATTATCTATACTTGAAAAATATAATTTTTCTTTGCCTGTACTTAGTAATCAACGGATGAACTCCTATCTAAAAGAGATTGCAGATATATGTGGAATAAATAAAACACTAACAACTCATACCGCTAGACATTCGGCAGCAACCCTTTTGCTGAATCATGGAGCAAACCTTAGCACCGTAAGTGCGGTATTAGGCCATAGCAACATCAAAATGACCCAACATTATGCAAAGTTAATTGACCAAACAGTAATTAATGAAATCAAACGTATTAAGCTTTTAGCAAATGATGATTCTGCTACAAATAAAGACAAATGAACATACAAGTCAAATAACGTTGCGCCTTATTAGTTGAACATTCTAATTAACTTTATACAGCTTACATATAACAAACTGTATTAATTAGGAATATACACTAAATAAAGTATATCAAATCCAAAAGAGCGAAGAAAATGCACTAGAAGTTATCCCAATATTAGATTTGGAGAGGATGTAAATTAAACTGTGTCAAGTAAAGGAAAAAGGAATAACTTTACAAACACAGTTTAATTTACATCCTCGAATTCATGCTCAAGTTTATTGAAGTCTTACTTGCCCATTTCCTCTAACCATCCATTTGTAGCTACAAAGTTCCGCTAACCCCATTGGACCTCTGGCATGAAGTTTTTGAGTGCTGATGCCTATTTCGGCACCAAAACCAAACTCACTTCCATCTGTAAAGGCAGTTGATGCATTAGCGTATACTACAGCAGCATCTATTTCATTCATAAACCGTTCAATGTTTTGAACATTGTTGCTAATGATTGCTTCGCTGTGTTTTGAGCTGTACTTTGAGATATGGCTTATTGCTTCATCGAGATTGCTAACCGTTTTTATTGACATTTTATAATCTTCGAATTCAGTACTATACAATTGATCGGTTACCTCAAACAAAAGTCCTTCCGGATAGCAGCCTGTCAGAATTGACTTAGATGCTTTGTCTGCGTACAGAATTACATTGCTCTTTGCCAACAAACTAACCACTTTAGCCAAATTGCCTAGTTGATGCTTGTTGATGATTAAACAATCAAGTGCATTACAAACACTAACCCTGCGGGTTTTGGCGTTGTTTACAATTTGGGCAGCCATATTAATATCTGCATCTTCATCAATATAAGTATGGACGATACCGGCACCCGTTTCAATGATTGGTACTTTTGAATTTTCAACTACAAAATCAATCAATTGCCGACCACCCCTTGGTATTACAACATCAACAAAACCCCGAGCCGAAAGCATTGCCTGTGTTGCTTCACGTTCTGCAGGTAGTAATTCGCAGATGGAGGTATTCAGCGAAAAGTCAGCAAGAATCACTTTGATAACGGATACAATTGCCGTGTTTGAATGAATTGCATCACCAGCTCCTTTTAGAATGCAGGCATTTCCTGACTTGAAACTTAGTGCAAAACAATCGAGCGTTACATTTGGGCGTGCTTCGTATATGATTCCGACTACGCCCAAAGGAACCGTAATTTTCGAAAGTTGAAGACCGGATGCCAGTTCCCGCTGTTCCAATACTTTACCGACAGGATAAGGAAGTCTCGCAACGTTGCGAATGTCATTTGCTATTCCTTTAATCCGATCTTCGGTAAGCTTCAGACGGTCATATTTATGATTTGTTTGCTCTATCCGAGCAAGATCTTTTTGGTTTTCAGCTAAAATATATGAAGTTTGTTTTTCTACTTCATCAGCTAATACGTTAAGCACTTCATTTATTGTGTTGACATCTATCTTATTTAAATGACGAGAAGCTTCGCGAACCCTTTCGAAAGTTGAATAATACTTCATCATTATTGCCGGATTGATTTATGAGAATTAAAAGTAAAAATCTATACATCTAAAGTATAGATTTTTACTGTAGAGAATATGGTTTTATTCGTGTGCCGCTTCGGATAAATCGTTTACACTTTCCCATTCGTTTAAACGACCTTGATACACCTGTTTGACCCATGGCAAAGCTGTTTTCCCGAAGAAAATTCTTGTGGGTGGATTTTCTGCTTCGACCACCTTCAAAATAACATCAGCAGTTGCCGAAGGGTCACCGTTAGGCATAGTTCTAAACTGTTCAAACACTGCTTTTTTAAATTCTTCGTATACTGCAATGGGATTGCTTGATATTACACCTGAAGCAGTTGAAAAATCGGTGGTATAGGCTATAGGCTCAACCAGAGTTGTTTTAATTCCAAAAGCTTGTACTTCTGTAGCCATCGTTTCCGTTAAACCTTCGATAGCAAATTTGGTAGCATTGTAAAGTCCCATAAGAGGAACGGTAGCAACACCTAAAACGCTGGATAATTGTATGATATGGCCACCACCCTGATTTCTCATTACAGGAATTGCAGCCTGTGTCATCCATAATGTACCGAATACGTTGGTTTCAAACTGATCCCGAGCTTCCTTTTCACTGGCTTCTTCGATTGTTCCGAATAAACCATAACCTGCATTGTTTATCAGTACATCAATTTTTCCAAATCGTTGTTGAGTTTTACTTACTACCTCGAAGCACTGATCCCGATTGGTTACATCCAGTTGTAGTGGAAGTACTGATTCACCATATTCTTCCACTAAATAATTAAGTGAATCTACGTTTCGTGCTGTTGCAGCAACTTTATAGCCTTGTTTCAAAAATGCTTCTGTCCAGATTTTTCCAAATCCACGTGAAGCGCCTGTAATTAAAATTGTTTTGTTCATCTTGTTTAATATTAAAATTGAATAAATGGAGGTGTTTTATCTGGCATTTTTTACATTATTCAACATTGTGCTTTCAAACATTTTTGTTGCATGACTTTGCAGGAACACAATCACACCTGTCATTTTCCCCACCAGATTTTTAAGTTTTGGCTCTTTTGTCTCTATTATTTTTATAATTGAATTTACAACTGCATCAGGAGCTTCTGCATTTTTTATCCCATTTTGGGTAAAGGCATCCACTTTTTTTCTATATGCATCATAATCATCGATATTTTTGCCTTTTGACGAAACCGAATTGTGCCCCAAGTTAGTTTTAAACCATCCGGGCTCTACCATACTTACTTTTACATTGAACTGTTCCAATTCAAAACGAAGTGATTTGAAGAAACCTTCAACTGCATGTTTGGACGCTGAATAATAAGACAAGTTAGGTGGCCCAATTAAACCAACTATAGAACTAACAGTAATGATCTTACCGTTTCTTTGACTTCTGAAATAGGGCAATAGGGCATTTGTAATTTTAACTGTGCCCCAGAAATTAGTTTCAAATTGTTGGCGTCCAAGTTCTATTGAAGTTTCTTCAGCGATTCCTGTTATCATAAACCCGGCATTGTTTACCAGCACATCTAATTGTTTTATATACTGAAATAATTCCTGAGTAAACGAATTGATTGAGTTATCATCATCAATGTTTAGCCGTAATAATTTAAAAGGTGTTTCGCCCTTATATTTTTCCGGTTCACGACTTGTGCCTATAACCGTATAGCCCTTTTGATGCAGTTCATTTGCTAACATCAATCCAAATCCGGACGAAGCACCTGTTATTAAAATTGTCTTGCTCATTTCTTTATTTTTTAATTGTTGAGGAAAGCTTTGATATATTGTGTTGATAATTCGGGATATTGAAAATGCATTGCATGTCCGGATTCAGGGAAAATAATGTGCTGAACCGATGGTGCATGTTTTAGGAGCGGAAACCAATTTGCGGCGGCAAACGATATGTCGTGGTCGGCAGAGAGTACCAACACGGGTGTTTTCAATGTTGCATAAGCTTCTCTAAAGTGGTCTTTATCTTCGGCAATGGCTACATTTGACGCAAAATAGCGTTGAAATAATTCTTGTGTTGCCGGGATTTTTGAGACATCGGCATGGGCAAAAATTCGACCCATTGACGCTTGTGCAGCAGTTCTGCTTTTTTCTGATGTAGGTTCATAGAAAATTACTACTCCATCTTCAAAATCGTTTTGCGGTTTCAATGCTCTCTCTAGAAATGCAGGTTCGAATGATATTTCATTTTTACCCATTGGATTTGTCCCGATAAGTACAGTTTTCAACACTCTTGAAGGGTTCAAAAAGGTAACATATTGTGCTACCCAACCACCATAGGACCAACCCATAACGTTAAACTTGTCGATTTTCAGATAATCTGCCAGTTTTGTTACTTCGGCCGCTACTAGTTTAATATCCAATGGTAGTTCGCCACTGGAGTAGCCAATACCGGCATAATCGAATGTTATAACAGTATTGTTTTGTGCCAACAAATCGAGAAAAAGCGGATCCCAAGTATCTAATGTACCACGAAATCGATTGGCTATGATAATAGGTGTGCCTTTCCCGAATTTCCGATATGCAATTTTGTTGTTGTCGATGCTCGCAAATTGCGTTTGAGCTTTTGTTGCTAATTGTTCCATACTTTTGTTTGTTTTTTGAGAATACGCATAATTTGATGATAATAATGCTATTACTAAGAATAGAGCGAATGAATTTATTGTTTTCATAAAAAATGATTTTATTGTATTATTGAAATTGAGATTTAGCGTTTAATACCGGGTTATTGAATTCGCATGGAACTTTAGTTTGGCACAAACCGCAGCCTGAGCCATATTGATATTCACAGCCCCAAGCTACAGCGCGTTGGCGTCCTTCTTCACTATACGTAAATTCATAACATTTATATTTATCATGTCCCTTTTTAGTAATGGCTCCGGCTGGACATCTTTTAATACAAGCCCCACAAGTACCATTATTGCAAAACAAGCAATTTTCGGTATGATGCTTCGCGGGTCGAACATCTGTAGGCAATATGGCGTCCGTTACAACAGACATCATACGGACTGCCATCCCCTTTTCGCTTATAAAACCATCATTAAGAGAAAAAGATCCCTGACCTGCCACATAGGCTACATGCCGTTCCGACCAATTGGAAGCTATGCCAACTTCAGTTTTCGCGAAAATCTTGAACTGCTCCGACCGAGAAGGATCTAAAGATTTAAAGCCGCTATTTTTCAGCAAGTTGACAATGTGATTTGATAGTGAATCAATGAAAAATTCATCGCCAAATGTGCGAAGCAAAGCCCACTCTTTTGAAGCAAATTCTTTCTGAACACGGTTACTTTTCCGAATAGCTTCACTTATGGGTAAAACCACGCTTATAACTGTCCCCTCGTGAAAGCTTCCTTTTCCGTATTCCATTTCAAAAGCTTCACGGGGTGTGAGATGAAACGGCCCGATAATCTGTTTGTATTCCTCAAATAGAGGGTCATGAGCAGCCGCAAATTTCACAAGCGGTTGATCGTAGTAAGGTGAGTTCGTATTGACCATTCTATTGAACTCACTTTGGATTACAAACTGATTGACAGAGTCTATAATCAGTTGTTTCATATTGAGCACCTTATTGGTATTTTTTAAAAATGGAACTGGCAGTATGTCCTCCGAAACCAAACGTATTATTAAGCACGTAATTCACCGGCTCATAACGCGAATGATCCAAAACCAAGTCGATTCCTTGCGGAATTTCACTGTCAGGATGAAGTGTATTTATAGTTGCAGGTATGATATTATCCCGTACAGATAATAACGAGATGATACTTTCTATAGCGCCGGCAGCCCCAAGGAGATGACCTGTCATCGATTTTGTTCCAGTAACCTTTATTGACTTCTCCCCAAATACTCTTTTTATACCTTTCAATTCGCTAATATCACCCATTGGAGTAGAAGTGGCATGAGCATTTACATAATCAATTTGAGAAGACTCAATACCAGCGTCAGCAAGTGCTTTTTGAATGCACAACATTGCACCTAAACCGTCAGGATGAGTTCCTGTAAGATGATAAGCATCGGCTGCCATACCACCTCCAATTATTTCGGCATAAATGGTTGCATTACGGTTCAGCGCATGCTCCAACTCTTCGAGTACTAATGCTCCGGCACCTTCCCCAATAATAAATCCATCGCGGGTTTCATCAAAAGGGCGTGAAGCCCCTTGTGGATCATCATTCCTTTTTGACAATGCCTGCAATGCATTGAAACCACCCACCGAAGCTTCCGTGATGGCTGCTTCGGAACCTCCACAAATCATTGCAGTTGCTTTCCCCAACCTGATCGTATCGAAAGCGTTGATGATGGCAGTATTGGATGAAGCGCAAGCAGAAACAGTTGCATAGTTCGGACCCAACAAACCGTTACGAATTGAAATAACTCCGGCGGCAATATCCACAATCATTTTTGGAATAAGAAAAGGACTAAAGCGTGGAGTTCCATCTCCGGAATGGTACTCTTTCAATTCTTTTTCGAACGTTCCGATACCGCCATTTCCCGAAGCCCAAATTACACCAATTTCAGACCGCCCGGCTTCACTCATTGTTTTCAAATTCAACCCTGAGTCCTGAATAGCCTGATCAGATGCTGCGATAGCATATTGTGTAAAAAGATCGTACGAACGTAGTTCTTTCCGATCCAAAAATTCTTCGGGGTGAAAGTCTTTTACTTCACAACCAAACTGTGTTTTAAATTTTGTGCTATCAAATTTAGTAAGCGGAGCAGCTCCACTTTTTCCTTCGACAATGTTTTTCCAAAATTCATTGATCGTATTTCCCAGAGGGGTAATTGCCCCAAGTCCTGTTATTACTACTCGTCTCATAAATTACATTTTTAAATAATATACCGATCGGTATATTATTGGGTAAAAAAAAATTATATCTGATTTATGTAATCACGTAATGATTGCATAATTAAGCGGATATGGTTATTGTTATCCGTGAGTTTATTTATCATGATTGCACCTTCAATCAATGCCAGTATCGTAATTGCAATCTGTTCTGTATTTAAGTCGGACGAGAATTCACCAGCCTGAATACCTGCATTCAATATCCCGACAAAATCATTTTTCCAATTCAACAACGCTTTTTTTGCAAGCTCCTTAAGTACCGGATGTGTATCATCGGACTCTACAGCAGTGTTAAGTATTGGACATCCCCCAATGGGCAACTTTGATCCGGATGAATCACATAGTATTTTAGTGTATATCAAAAGTTTGCCCCTGCAACTCTCTTCTTTCGCCTTTTCCGAGGTGAAAAGCTGGTTCATCAACTGCAGGTTATATTTAAATGCCTCTACAGCGACATCATCTTTATTTTTAAAATTGCCGTAGATACTTCCCTTGGTCAAACCGGTTACTTCAGTCAAGTCATTGAGAGAAGTACCAGCATAACCCTTTGTATTGAAGATCGATGCTGTCTTTTCAATAATATACCCCTTGGTTTTGTCTGCTTTTGACATGATTTGATATTAATTCTGGTGCAAAGATAGCAATAAAATATACCAATTGGTATATTTTTGAAATATTTTTATTCTCTTCATCTATAGTCATTCACCTACAAGCAAATAATCAACTGGCATACAAATCATTAGGCAGCGCAAAAAAAACATCTTAATTGATTTGGTTTTACAAGGAAATGCATCCTAGGAAATTATCTGTCAACAACCTCCGGTAATCCAACATCTACTGATATCTCATGTGGTAAATAATACTGAGCAGATTGTTACTTGACAACTCCTGAGTTTTGTATCAATCAGCTCTGGTTAAAAACAAAATGCAAAGTCTCTGTAATGAAACTTTGCATTTTTGAGTGAATGATATCTTGATTACTCAAAATATCATTTAGCCTGCATACACTGGTAGAATTGATGTTCCAGGGTGTTGTCTCTAAATGGCTTGACAAAATCAATGATTTGCAAGAATTCGGCACTCTTCGTGTATTCGGATTGAGCTTCACGGCTTTCCCACTCCATACGAATGATATACTTACCGGGTTCGTCCAGATTTTTTGCGATTTCGTAACGTTCCACCCTTTTCTCAGTGTCTAAAATGTGCATCGCTTCTGAAATAGCTTGGTCAAATTGAGCAACTTGTTGAGGAGATACTTCATAACGAAAAACTTCAATTACTTTCATGTTTGATTTTTTAAATAAATAATTCATTACCTTCGCTGCAAAATTAGATGTATCTGGTCGTTAACGGATAATACTATCCTTGTGGATAGTGCTATCCACAAGGATAGTATAAGAAACCATGGCTAAAAACAATAGAAAGATTGAAGATCAAAAGTTAGAATGCACGCAAGCAATTCTTCCTGTAAAAGATGCGTTAGATGTTTTAAATGGCAGATGGAAATTGCAGATTATCATATCATTGTATTATGAAAATAAACGATTTAATGAAATCTCTAAAGAAGTGCATGGTATTACGGACAAAGTATTATCGAAGGAACTGAAAGATATGGAGCTAAACAAGCTCATCAGCCGGACTGTTTACGACACATTTCCACCAACAGTAGAATATGCCATTACTGAGCATGGGAGGTCATTGAAAAAAATCCTTGTAGAACTTAGTAAATGGGGGCTTAAGCACAGGAAAGTAATACTTGGCAAATAATTTTTTGAGTTATTTACCATGAAACATGAAGCCCCACTGAATATCTTTAATGATTAAGCCAACTCTGAATCATTTTATCGGCACTTGTCACAGTGCTACCATGTAACGCAATACCTTTAAGAACCGTGGTATTGGGGCATAGTTTTTTAATATCCCGCTCGCCACCCATTCCGCTCCCTTCGTGTGTGCAAAAAGGGATAATGGTTTTGCCTGAAAAGTCATACGATTCTAAAAAAGTAGATACAGCCATTGGGAAAGTGCCCCACCAGTTGGGATAACCCAAATAAATGGTATCATAGTAGTCCATGTTTTTAACCGAGTCATTTAATTCAGGCCGTGCATTTTGGCGAAGTTCCACTTTAGCTACTTCAGTAGTTTGCATATAATCAGCCGGATAGGGTTTGATGGTGTCGATATAGAATAAATCTCCACCTTTTATGGCTTGTATTTTCTTTGCAACAACTTCGGTATTTCCTACGGGAAGATTAACGATATCACCACTAACATAATTTTGCCCTTTGCGTGAATAATAGGCTATGAGTATTTTATTTGAGTCCATGTTTTTATTTTTTAATGATTTATGATTTCAATTTTTGCTGATACATGTGTATCCGAGTTTTTGAGAAATTCAATGACAGTTGGTTCTACATCGCCAATATGAACTACTTCGTAAGGTGCAATATACGCATCGCCATAAAGCACAGTAAATGCAGACCAACCATCGTAATAATAAATACCTCCGGCGCAGGCTGAAGAAGTCATTAGTACGCCTTTGATGGATGGTTTTTGTGGTAATTTACCATAATACTCATGTTCGGCATACCGCTGCAAGGTTAGCTCTAACGGCAACATTTTTAAAATGTCATTTACTGTTTGATTATCTTTTAATGATACCGAAAATTCTTTGCCATCTATTGTTAATCTTATTGATTTGCTCATTACATTCATATTCGTTTTAACTTTTATAGCTACCAAACCACTTTACAATTGCGGGGTCACGATGGTCTAAAAACAGACTTTTGCCGGTATCGAGTGTTTTAATTGTATCCATATCATCATCGTTTAATTGAAAGTCGAAGATATTGAAGTTCTCGATAATTTTCTCTTTACGAACTGATTTTGGAATAACAACTACACCACGTTGTGTAAGCCAGCGAAGGACAACCTGTCCAACTGATTTATTATATTTTTTGCCGATAGATACCAATACTTCGTTTTTAAACAAATCGTTCCTTCCTTCGGCAAATGGACCCCACGATTCAATTTGCACATTATTTTCATTCAGAAATTTTTCGGTCTCTATTTGTTGGTTAAAAGGGTGTGTTTCAATTTGATTTATTGCCGGTAGCACTTTGTTAAACACCATCAAATCCATAATGCGATCGGGCTGGAAATTACTTACTCCAATCGCTTTAATTTTTCCTTCGTTATACAATTCTTCCATTGCCCGCCACGACCCATGAACATCGCCAAAAGGCTGGTGAATCAGATATAAATCAAGATATTCAAGACCCAAATTGGTTAATGATTTTTCGAAGGCCTTTTTAGTTTTATCATAACCCGCATCCGAAATCCAAAGCTTTGTGGTTATAAACAACTCGTTTCGCGCCACACCACTTTTCTTTATTGCATTCCCAACGGCTTGCTCATTGCCATAAGCCGAAGCTGTGTCTATTAGTCGGTAACCTGCATTAATAGCATCTAATACACTATTTTCACATTCCTGTGCATCGGTTATCTGGTAAACGCCCAAACCTAAGATTGGCATTTCAACTCCGTTGTTTAATTTTCTCTTTTGCATATTATTTTCTTTGAGGACTAAGTCTTTTGAATTATTTAAAAAACGATCTTACCCATTTTCATAGCTGCAATAATACCTCCATCCATAAGTATGTCGCTACCTGTCATGAAACTTGAAGATGGACTAAGCAGATAGCTTGCAAGACCTGCAATCTCATCAACTGTTCCTACGCGCTTTGATACGGAGCCTTTGATCATTGTTTTATAAACCTCGCCAATTGGAGAATCCATTTCGTGTTTGGCCAGTGCAGTTAGAATGATACCCGGACTAATTGAATTTATACGTGCTCCCCGTTCTCCCCATTTAATACTTTCGGCCTGCACCCTTAAGCTGTTAGCTCGTTTCGAAAGACTATATGCATGGCTCGAATTGCGGATATTGGAGAGTTGCAACACAGGTAAATTTAGTAGTTCGCTTACCGGAGTGCGGGAAAGCGCATCGTCTGTTTCCTGTCCTAATGCAGGTATCATATACCCTGCCATACTTGAAATATGAATACCTGAACCACCTTCAGAAATGACCTTACCAAACTCTTCGAGCACATACGCAGTACCCAATAAATCTACAGCAAATATTTTTTCGGGTGTAGCCATATTGGGCGACAAGCCGGCGGAATTTACCACCTGCATCACATTTCCCAATTGAGAGGCAGTTGTAGCAAGGGATTTCACAGAATCTTGTGATGATATATCGACCTGTTGATTTTTAACAACATAACCCGCACTTTCTAAAGAGTCAGCTGCTTCATTAAGGGCTTTTTCATTGATGTCGGCAAGTAATACAATCTTCCCGGCACCTTCGCGCCTTGCAATGGCTAAACCAATGCCACCGGCACCAATAATAACTAAAACGTTTGATTTCATAATGATTGTCTTTTATAATGTTTGCAACTTTCAAGAATGAATTTTATATGAGCTTATTACCTCATCTTATCTGATAAAATTTGTCAACACTCGTTGCCCTTGTTCGGGAGCAGAAAGCGAATCTTTGGTTTGTTCCTTCATTTTCAGCAACCAAGCCATATTTTTTCCCAATGCTTCCATAATCTTGATACCTTCGGTATCTTGCAAAACTTCACCCGGCAAACGGCCATGTATGATGTTCCAATAATTGGATGTTGCCAGTATCATTTCTGAATAAGTAAGAAAATGATTGAGTTGATCAAACGTTGATGACCCACCGGTACGTCGCAAGGTGACTAAAGCAGCTCCCACTTTGTGCCGAAACAGACCGCCATTGACAGCAGCCACGTAAAAAGCCCGATCAAGAAAACTTTTCATCGTTCCCGGCACACCTGAAAAATAAACAGGAGCACCCAGAATAATCCCATCGGCAGATTTCATTTGCTGAATCACTTCATTTACGGGATCTTTAGTAATGCTGCATTTTTCGTCTCTGTTTTTAACACATTGTCCACAGCCAATACAACCATGTATCAATTTGTGTCCTGTATGAATTATTTCGAAATCGATACCTGTTTCTTTGAGTTTCTCCCCTACTATTTCCAATGTCTGATGTGTATTCCCTTTTTTGTTTGGGCTTCCGTTAATAGCAACGACTTTCATTCTATTTGTCAATTACAATTTATTATATTCATCGTCAGTAACTTCGTTCAACCATTCGGTTGTAGCACCTTCGGCCGGTACAGAAATTGTCCACCATATTGTTCTGAATGTATTTCAGTTCGCAATGTATTTCCTCTGCCTTTTAGAAATCCATACATCCAAATTGGCATTCTTAGTTCTCACCCTTAGGTATTTGGTAGTCTCTTATTCTTCTAATGTAGGTTAAATGCCTCTTTCTGTCATAAAATAGCAAGAGAAAAAGAAATTAGAAATACCCAAAAAGAGGATGCCATTCCTGACATCCTCCTGAAGTAAATTTTATATTTACATCATGCCTAAAACCGGATGGTTTACGTATGGCTTTTCAAGTGCCGAGATTTCGTCTGCAGTAAGCGTAATATCGAGAGCTGCCACAGCTTCTTCAACATGATGAACAGATGTTGTTCCTACAATAGGAGCTGTAACATAAGGTTTGCTTAGCATCCATGCCAATGAGGCTTGTGCCATTGATATACCACGTTCTTTAGCTATTTTCTCCAGGTTATCCACGACAACCTTGTCTAAGTCATTGGTGCCATCCCATACCCATTTAGAAACTTCATCAATCTCCACACGAGCTGTTTTAGTACCCCAAGGGTGAGCTGTACGTCCACCGGCAAGTGGACTCCAAGGTATAATGGCCACTTTGCGATCCTGACACAAAGGAATCATTTCACGCTCTTCCTCGCGATAGATCAGGTTATATTGGTTTTGCATGGAAACAAATTTGGTCCATCCGTTTCTCTCTGCAATGGTTTGCATTCTTTCGAACTCCCATGCATACATGGTAGATGCACCAATGTATCTTACTTTACCACTTTTAACCACATCATGAAGAGCTTCCATAATTTCTTCTTTAGGAGTCAGGGGATCCAATCGGTGAATCTGGTAAAGATCAATATAATCCAGTTGTAACCGCTTCAAAGTCTTATCAATCTCACACAGGATTTCTTTGCGGGAAAGACCGCCGCCATTAGGTTTGCCCGGGCGCATATCCATTCTTACTTTTGATGCGACTACAATATCGTCTCTATCGAGACCAAACTCCTTAATCAATTTCCCAGTCACTTCCTCGCTTGATCCCATTTGATAGATGTTGGCCGTATCGAAAAAATTGATACCCAACTCAATTGCTTTTTTAAAGATCGGTTTAGCATCTTCAAAATCTTTTGCCCATGGGAAAAGACCGTTCTCATTACCGGGTTTTCCGAAACTCATCATACCCAAACAGATTTTAGAAACATCCAAACCTGTGTTACCTAATTTTACGTACTTCATTTTGCTTTAATTTTAAATTGAATCAATACGCTCTCCGAAATTTACTCATAAGTAGCTATTCCACTGATATTAGTGCAAAAAACTCTATTATTCAATTTCCGGGATTGTATGTCTTGTTGTTTAAATTGATACAGCAAAGTTAGGCGTTCCGGTAGCGGATAAATAACTAAATTCGAACAAGAAATTACGAAATTCAAGCATTTCTGAATTTCAGGGGAGACGTCTGTACGTATTTCTTAAAAAAGTTATTGAAATGAGTTGTCTCTGTAAATCCGAGTGCATAGGCTATTTCAGATACACTCCAAACACTATACTTTAAAAGCACTTTTGCTTCTTGCAAAATGCGTTCTGCAATGATTTGAGTAGTTGTTTTATTATATATGCTTTTAATCACCCTGTTGAGATGAGTTACATGGATATTGAGCTGCTTTGCAAAGTCGGAAGCTGACCGAAGTTTTACTTGTTGATAACTCTCGTCAATCGGGAATTGCCGTTCCAAAAGATCTTGAAACAACATAGAGATTCTTTGACTTGAATTAATTTGCTGTTTTACGATGCTCACTGCCGGTTGCATCTTCATGGCATAATGTAGAATTTCTAAAACAACAGTCCGTAGAATATCATCTTTATGAAGATATTCTGAATTTTTTTCCATGAACATTCGTTCATAGAACGAAGTTATTTCACTGAGCTGATCATCTGTCAATTCGAATACATGCGTTCCGTTAGGCAAAAACACCTCATATTGATTCAGATTTCCATATTGATGAAAAAATGACTGATTAAACACACAAAAAGCGCCATTACTGACACTCTCCAGATTTTCCCATTTAAAGGGAATTAACGGATTGGAAAACACCAAAGCCTGTTTTTGAATCTCAACAACCTTATCGGCATAATGGACTCTGCTTTTCCCTATTACTAAAGAAATTTTATAGTAATCTCTCCGTTTGTAGGGTACTGGTTTAGCTTGTTCTCCTACAAATGGTTCTAATCTAAAGACATTAAAATGTCCAATTTCCTGCTGTAAATTATCCGGTATTTTATTGAACTTTTGCAGGTAAAAATCTTCTATATTTTCAATCTTTTCCATTATATGATTAATCTATATTTGATCTGATCAGAGCAAACAGCCTCTGAATTATTGTTCTATAAAATCTTCAATTGGTTAAGGTTATTCTGATACTTCATTGCCCTGCTGTACAGTTCTATGATTCGGAATAAACCAAAATATTGAGATTAGAATCAATAAAATAAACGCAAGTTTTGGTAAGCCCAAAAATGCGATTAAAGCGGCACTTATATTTAAAGCAATAGTCCAATAGACCTTGATATATCCCTTAAATGCTTTTGAAAAATCCGATTCAAGGCCATGTAAGCAACGTAACTGATGTACTAATAACAAATAGGCAAAAACACTTGAAGTCAGGATTAACGCATAAAAAGTTACCGTATTACTATTAAACGAGTTCTCGCCCATCCAGGCAGTAGAAAACGGAACAAATGAGAGAAAGAAAAGATTGAGCAAATTCGCCCATAAAATTTTGTTGTTTACCTTTTTAGCCTGATGAAATAAGTGATGATGATTGCTCCAGTTCAAACCAACAAAGAAGAAACTCAGGGCATAGCTTAAAAATACGGGCCAAAGTTGAGATAGTGCATTCCATGTCGTTTCTTTTGGAATCTTAAACTCCAATACCATAATGGTTATAATGATTGCCATTACACCATCTGAAAAAGCTTCTAATCTGTTCTTGTCCATATTTTCGACTATTTATGAGTTGGGTTTATTGATTCCCAAACTTTCACGAATATAATTTTGAGGCAAATGGATGATACTTGTAATGAATGTTGCCAGGCTTTTCATGGAAATAACCGATCCTCGTTCCGGTTCACCTTTGCGGGTAATTTCGAAGTCAACCTCATTAGTGGAAGTAAACCACGCGGGCCTCAGAATGGTATAATCCAGATTTGAATTTTCAAACACATCAGCCAATTTTCGATAAGATACCAGTACCGATTTCAGCGGCGTATCATAAATTCCAATTGAGCTAATGGCAATTACTCTTTTCACTCCAGTTTCAATCATAGCCTTTTCAATCTTTTCGGCCATTGCCCATAAGTCACCTGCCAGATTTACATATACAATATCCTTACCAACCATTGCCTCGGTAAGTTTTCTACCGTCCAAAACATCTCCTTCAATAATGTCACAGTTTTTGCCTAGTTTGTTGTTTAGTCTGTTTTTATCTCTCAAAAAGAGTGTAAGGTGAATATCGTCTTGTTTTTGCAATTCATCAATAACATATTTTGCAAGTCCACCACTTGCGCCAAGTATTAGAACGTTTTTCATAATGACTTTATTTAATTCATTATCAATGAAATAAATAGGCAAATTAGAAACAAACTTCTTATTATTAAGTTCGTTTCTAATCGTTTTTATTTATGCAAAAGCATTTTTGTAAATCTCCAAAGCTTCATCTTTTTCAATTTTACACAAAGCCCCGATATTACCCCATTCGGTTGCTTTTTCGGCCAGATATTCAAGCTTATCCTCTTCAACACCTACTTCTTTCAGATTGTTAGGCATCTTCAATGTCAAAGTGAATTCTTTGAGTTTTGCGATTCCCATTTTAGCCGCTAATGCATCGTCGGTTTCAACAACTCCAAATACATTTCGGGCAAAATTGGCAAACAACCAGGTATATTCGGGTGCCTTCTCCAAGGTAAATGCCAAATAAGAAGGCGCTATCAGGGCCAATGTTACTCCGTGAGTCATATCATAAAGGCTTGATAATTCATGTCCCATGGCGTGCATAGGCCAATTTGAACCTTTTTTCCCCAATGCAAACTGAAAGCTTGCTAAAGCCATTGAGCTAGCCCACATAATATTAGCCCGGGCATCATAATTTTCCGGATTCTCAAGAATCAATGGTGCATTTTTCACTATTGAACGCATCAATCCTTCGTTCATCATATTCTGAACATCGGTAGATTCGCTGCCTGCAATGAAATAACACTCAATTAAGTGATCCAATGCATCAAAACTACCTGCCATGGAATGTTTTTCCGGAACAGAGAAGGTATAAGTCGGATCCAATATTGAGAATTTAGGATAAAGTAGCGGGTGCATAATCGTGTGCTTCTTATGATCTGCTCCAGCAGTAATCACCCCACCCAGATCCAGTTCACTTCCTGTGCCGGCCATCGTAAGCACGGCAGCCAATGGTGCAGCCGTTTTAATCTCACCTTTGCCACCTGCCATAAGGTCCATCACATCGCCATCGTAGCAAACTCCGGCAGCCATTGCCTTGCAAGCGTCAATGGTGGAACCACCACCAACAGCAAGTATAAAATCACAACCGTTATCCCTGTAAAGTTTAATCCCCCTGTTTACATCCTCAACCGGAGGATTGGGTTTAATGCCATCGCAATCGACAAATGGAATGTTTGCTTTTTTCAACGCTGCAACAACTGCATTGTAAATGCCATTTGCCTTAATACTTCCGCCGCCATAAGCGAGCAACACTTTGCTTCCGCCAAATTGTTTTATGGAAGCACCTAAACTTGAAATTTGGCCTTTACCGAAATGAACGATAGTAGGCAGATAAAAACTGAAATTTTCCATTTTGTTGTATTCAAATTATTTTTTGATGTAATCCTGCTTTTTATTATTCAGGTAACACTTCGTTAATTGCATTCAGTGCATTCAGTGTTCTGGGATAACCAATATATGGTAATAGTTGTGTTGTAATATCAACCAGTGTTGCTCTATCGTTACCAACATTTAGATTACCCTGAATATGCCCGCGAACTTGAGAATCAGTTCCTCCCATGCTGATAAGCATAGAAAAAGTCAACAATTCACGCGTTTTCATATCCAATCCGGTGCGGGTGTAATAATCGCCAAAGCAGTTGCCTCTTAAATAATCTTGAATATGTTTCTGATCGTCAGGTGCTTTATCTTTAGCCAAAGCTATCTGATCGCCGAATGTCGATTTCATGAGAGCCAAGCCTTTTTCATGTCTATTCTCAGGTGTGGTGGTCGCTTGTCCTTCCAAAGGCAGTTCAATACCACGTTCTTTCAAAATCTCGTTGGCTGCGTACAGAAAATCAATCACTTTTGCCACACCTACATAAGCCACTGACTGGTATAGGATTTCCTTTACTGCAACAGGAGTAACTCCCACATTGAGTGCTGCATTTACAAACATTTTATATTCGGTTAGTGCTCCTTGAGCAATGCAGGAACCCATTATCATCATAGTACGGGTTTTGGTGTCGAGATCTCCACTTTTCTGAATCACTTCATCAAATGCCCAGTTGTCGAAGATCTCAATCAGTTCCGGGTCTGTTTTGGCAGCTTTTGAATCGTAACCGGGCCACAATTCTTCATGATTCTTAATGGCGGCTTTTGTCAGGTTTACCGCTTTAGTTACAGAACCTGCTGTAGCTTTTTTATATTCTTCATCATCAACCGGTTCTAACCAAGTGTTTTTATTATTCTGCGGATTAGTCTCAACTGCCAAATGCGAAAACCAGCTATCCGGGGCTGCACCGTGCCAATGAATGACATTGGGTGCAATTTCTACAACATCGCCGGGCAAAAGCATACGGGCGGGTTCTCCTTTTGCCTGATAGTAGCCTTTCCCGCCTACTACAACAAGGATTTGTCCTCCTGTATGACTGTGCCAATTGTTTCGGCAACCGGGCTCGAAAGTTACGTTCATTATCGGGCAATTCAGGTCTTTGCTCTGAGCCAAAGGTGCCAGATATGCCTGGCCGATAAAATATTTGGAATACATTTCCGGAAGCGGGTTGCCAACCGAAAAATTACTAATAGTCGGTATTTCTTTTTTCATTTTTTGTGCATTTAAAGTTCCGTTGCAAGATAAAATCATTGCAACTGTGAACAGGTATACTAATTTTTTCATTAACATCTGACTTGTTTTTAGCGAAGCCAAGACCTCGAAGCCAAGTATCAACACTATCCCGGGATTTTCGCACATCCCGTCCTCTAACCCCAAAGGCGTCATAAGACTTAATATCGGGGAAATACTCTTTTATTAGATCAGTGCAACTACTTACGCCACTACCCTCATGAGTTCCAAAGGGAATAATGATTTTATTCTTGAGCTTTTCCTTGTAGGTTTCATAAAATGTGCGCATAATCATTGGGGGTCCGTCATACCAAATGGGTGAACCAACAAAGACAATTGAGTATTTATCTAAATCCGATATTGTATCTTTTATTTGAGGACGTATATTGTTTTTTGATTCATTGGTTGAAATCGTTTTCATTTCCTCATAACTATCCGGATAAGGTACTTTGGGCACAATTTCAAATATAGAACCACCTGTAAAATCGCGGATAAAGCCAGCCATTACAGCCGTATTGCCAACACTAATATGACCTACAGCATAATTCTCGCCAGCATGAGAAAAATATACAATAAGAATCTTTTCTTTGGAAATACTATCAACAGTGATGGTATTCCTATTTTTATCGTGAGAAGTATTATCTACGGCAGCACATGAAATCAACGTGAATTTCAACAGCAAACAAACAGTAATGGCAATGACTTTTTTCATACTATAATAATTTATTCATCTAAGGAAGTATGGAATTGAAAAATCAGCGAAGCTAACTCCATGTTGCTGAAATTATTACAATTCTCTTGGACGTTGTGATGCAACATATTCGCTTCATATAACTATTTTAAATTCTGAGTCTATCTATCCAAACAGAATTACTTCAAAGTCGACATATCAATAACATATCGGAATTTTACTTTTCCGGCCAATACATTTTTATAAGCTTGTGTAACGGTATCGGCATTGGCTTTGATAATTTCCACCTCAGGATAAATATTGTTAGTTACCGAATAGTCCAACATTTCCTGTGTTTCTTTCATGCCTCCAATTTGAGATCCATATACATTTCTGCCAGCACAAAACACAAAGTCCATTACTTTAAATGTAGGTTGGTTATTAAATGCGGGTAAGCCGACAATTGCAAAATCGCCTTTGAATTTTGTCATTTTAAGATACATGGAAGGATTGTACATTGCAGGAATGGTACTTAGGATAAAGTCAAAGCTATCGTCCATTCCCTTCAACTCGCTTTCATTATTGACATTGACATATTTTATTGCGCCCATTTTAGCAGCCTCAGCCCGTTTGTCTTCGGTGATATCAAATACGGTAACTTTGGCGCCCAATGCTACTGCATATTTTACGGCCATATGACCAAGCCCTCCAAAACCGGCAATAGCCACATTGTCTCCTTTTTTTATGTGCGACTGCCTGAGTGGCGAATAAGTGGTGATACCGGCGCACAATAAAGGAGCCACTTTTTTCATATCCGCATTTTTAGGTACCAATACCGCAAAACGGTCTTTGACAACAATATTATTTGAATATCCGCCTTGCGTGATTTCGTTGCCGTGAGCCCAATCCTTACCATGATAAGTCATCATTACTTTTTTGCAATACTGCTCTAAACCGGCTTTACAATAATCACATTCTCCACAAGAGTTTACCATACAACCCACACCGGCATAATCGCCTACTTTAAATTTGGTAACATTCTTCCCCACTTTGACTACTTTTCCAACAATTTCGTGTCCGGGAACCATTGGGTAAATTTCAGTTCCCCAATCTTGGTGTGTGTGATGTAAGTCGCTATGGCAGATGCTGGCGTACATTGTTTCGATGAGAATGTCATCATCGCCGATGGCATGACGGGTAAACTCATAGGGTTTAAAACCTCCTCCGGCCTCGTAAACAGCAAGGCCTTTAGCCGGAATTCTTTTTTCTTGCGCAATTGTCATAGAAGACAATACAAAAACCAATAAAAAACTAATACCTATTATCTTTTTCATACTATAATAATTTTTTCGTTTAAGGTAGTATGGAACTTCATGTTGCTGCAATTATTATATTACCCTTGGGTGTTCAGAAACAACATGTTCGTTTCATATTCTGCATTTAGATTATATTATTATTTGGATTGAGGAGCCAAGTCGCCATACCAATAGGCTGAAGTAACTCCACCGTCCATCAGAAAATCACTTCCGGTAATAAATGCACCATCTCTGCCCATTAACAAAGCTGCCAGTACGCCTACTTCATCGGGAGTGCCGGCTCTGCCTGCAGGCGATAATTCCAGCATCCGTCTGTAGCCTTCACCTCTTGGCCCGCTCAGCTCGTCGTTAGCAAGCGGCGTCATGATAATACCAGGACTGATCGTGTTGATACGGGCACCTCGTTTTCCCCAGCGCACAGCTTCAGCTTTTACGCGCAATGAATTTCCTCTTTTTGACAATTGATAAGCAAATAGAGAGCTGTCTACAGCTTCTGATTGCAAAAAGGGAAGTGACAATAATTCTTCGGCTGGAGTTGTTGCAAGCGCTTTGTCTTGTTCCGGAGTTAAGGATGGTAACCGATGACCGGATTGTGAAGCGATAACCACACCCGATCCGCCCGGAGCGATTACATTTCCAAATTCTTCGAGTATAATAGCAGTGCCATACAAGTCTACTTTGAAAATCGTAGATGGAGAAGCCTGCGAGGGCGATACTCCGGCAGCATGGACAAGCCCGGTAATTTGTCCGAGAGCAGTGGACTTTTCTACAAGTGCGTGGACAGATTCGCGGGATGAAATATCAACGGTAGTGGTGCTTACAATAAAGCCTGCGTCACTTAATGTTTTGGCTGCTGCGTCGGCATTTTCCTTTTTCAAGTCGGCTAGCAGAACATGTTTACCTACACTTACCCGACGTGCAATAGCTTGACCAATTGATCCAGGGCCAATCACTACAACAACTTCTAATGGTTGATACATAATTCTGATTTTTAATTATTTTAGCATTTTTCCGGCCTGAAAAAACAAAGAGTCGGAATTTGATTTATTATTTCCAATAGTCCAACAAAGCAATTTCATCGGACTATTGAATTGAGAATATTTTTTCGATGATTCTTTCTAATTATCGATCAATCATTTTTTCATTTGCCGGAGCATAACGTGCACCCACCAATTCAATTTTCGATAAGGCTACAGCTATTTGTTGTAAGTCACTTTCAGTAAGTGTAACATTGGTTGCACCTGCATTTTCCAGCAATCGATCCACTTTTGTAGTGCCAGGAATAGGTACAATCCATGGTTTTTGAACCATCACCCAAGCCAATGCAATTTGAGCGGGCGTTGCCGATTTTTGATTCGCAATTTCTGTAATCAGACTCACCAAAGCCATATTGGTTTGTCTGTTTTCTGGATTGAGACGGGGCACGCTATTTCGGAAATCGTTTGCTTCAAATTTGGTGTTGGCATCAATTTTTCCGGTAAGGAAACCTTTTCCCAGCGGACTAAATGGCACGAAACCAATGCCCAACTCTTCCAATACCGGTAAGATTTGCTCTTCGGGCTCTCTCCAAAATAGTGAATACTCGCTTTGCAAGGCAGATACTGGCTGAACGGCATGTGCACGACGAATGGTATTCACACCCGCTTCCGACAAACCAAAGTATTTTACCTTTCCGGCTTGAATCAGGTCTTTTACGGTACCTGCCACGTCCTCAATAGGTACATTGGGATCAACCCGGTGCTGATATAATAAGTCGATGCATTCCACATTCAATCGTTTGAGCGAAGCTTCAACCACTTCACGAATGTGTTCCGGACGACTGTTCAATCCACCGCCTACTGCTCCCGCATTGAATCCGAATTTAGTAGCAATAACTACTTTGTTACGAAATGGTTTGAGGGCTTCTCCCACCAGCTCTTCGTTGGTAAAGGGGCCATATATTTCAGCAGTATCAAAAAAAGTAATTCCACTTTCCACTGCTTTTCTGATCAAAGCGATCATTTCCTTTCTTTCCGGGATGACGCCATAGGCAAAACTCATCCCCATACAGCCAAGTCCCATTGCTGAAACTTCCGGACCATTATTTCCTAATTTTCTTGTAATCATATTCTCTCAAATTATTTGTTTAACCAGTTTTGAATCAGGTGATCGGCGCCATGTACCGAACTCCCTTTTATTGCAATACCTTTTTCTATTTTTGCCTTCGGACACAACATGCTGAGGTCCGAATGTCCACCCATTCCGCTACCTTCGTGCGTACAAAAAGGGATAATCGTTTTACCTGAAAAATCATACGATTCCAGAAACGTAAAAACTGCCATCGGAAACGTTCCCCACCAATTAGGATATCCCAAATAAATGGTGTCATACTCATTCATATTGTCAATGCTATCGGTTAGTTCCGGCCTTGCATCAGCATTCAACTCAGCTTTTGCCACCCGGGTAGTTGCAGTATAGTCAATCGGATACTCTTTTACAGTATCAATCTCAAAAATATCACTTCCGGTCATAGCCTGAATTTTTTTAGCTATGACTTCGGTGTTTCCCTCAGCCAAATCAATGATTCTGCCATTTACATAATTTTGTCCTTTGCGCGAATAATACGCTATTAAACACTTTGTCATAAGTTGTCATTATTTATCAGTGCAAAGTTGCGACACATTTCAGTTCTGGTTGTTATACAGATTACAGAATAAACTACCATTTTCACTGATTGACGAATCAATTATAAAATAGTTGAAATGAGTGTATTATATTTGCATCGCATTTAAAACAAAACAAATTATGGAACAGGTAATTCGCTTAGAGAAAATATCAGAGTATAATGTATTGAAGCAAACTGAAACTTTACATCCATTGGTAAGTGTCATTGATAATTCAAATCAAATACCTTTACCAAACGGGAAATATCATTTCGGTTTTTATGCCGTATTTTTGAAAGAAACAGTTTGCGGGGAATTGGGATATGGTAGAAATAAATACGATTATGAAGAAGGAACTTTGGTGTTTATTGCCCCCGGACAAGTAATTAGTGTCAACCACGATGATAACACGAAACCACATAAAGGACTAACGCTAATTTTTCATCCTGATTTGATCAACGGCACTCCCCTGGCTCAAAATATCAATAAGTACCATTTTTTCTCTTATGAAGCCAATGAAGCATTACATATCTCTCAACGGGAGAAAAAAATGATATACGACCTGTTTGAACAAATTCAGTTTGAACTATCACAATCAATAGATAAACACAGTAAAAAACTGATTTCATTTAATATTGAGTTATTGCTTAGCTATTGTGAGCGCTTCTACGATCGTCAGTTTATTACCCGTGAAAGACTAAATCAGGGTGCTATGGAGTTATTTGAAAAAGAGCTGAATAATTATTTTAATTCAGAAAAACCTCAAGCTCTGGGCTTACCATCTGTTGCATATTTTGCAGATATTTTACATTTGTCACCCAATTATTTCGGGGATTTAGTGAAAAAAGAAAGTGGCAAAACAGCTCTGGAATATATTCATTTTAAGATCATGAATATAGCCAAAGACCGCATTTTAGATGATTCCAAAACAATCAGTCAAATCGCAGACGAACTCGGATTCAAATACCCTCAACATTTTACACGATTGTTTAAGAGATCGGTTGGAGTTTCACCAAGTGAATTCCGAAATTTGAATTAGAAAGAAAGACTCATAATAGAAATGCAGTGCACCTTAAAAGTAAGACAAAAAAAACATTTAGGGTGCATTGTTTTTTTGAAACAGCCTCTTCATGCCTTTAGACAGGTGCTGTGTTTCATTTTAATAGCTCTAATATCCTAAACTTATCTTACTCTTGACATAATGCTGGGTCGCTTTCATATCTTACATCCTAATATGTTAGAAACACTTCATTAAAAGCACATGCTCGGCAGAACCAAGATAATTTCTATCGCCTCTCTCTTAAACGTACTTTTCAAGGCAATGCCCACCTCATTCAAAATAGAATTTTAATATTCAATTTAAAAGTCAGCGAAGATCAACTCCACACTTACTTCACCATAGTTCAACCAAAGCAAATTTCACACCTCCTACACTTGCTGGAAGGTTTGGGTACACCAGACATGGCCACTCGTTAATCGATATTCGTAATAGTTTATTTGCACAAAACCGACAATCCTAAATATCCATTATGCAAATATAAAATCTTGAACACATAAGATTTTTTGTTGTTGCAAATCAAACTCATCAAGAACTATTACACTTATTCACAAACACATAGAAACATTTCAGAAATAAAAAACATGACTTAAATGTATATTTTTTATTTTGATTTGATACAATTTTACACGCATTTGAAACAAATATTACAGTGTTTCGTCATTTATCATACGATTTTTGCATTGGATAAAGTCCATTAGAAATTTAATCTTAAAGTTGAAACGTCATGATAAAAATACACCTACACAAGAAGTCTGTCAATACTCCGACAGCCAGCCTTATAATTCATATTACATTTTCAAGTATTACGAAGTCATTTCTTGAATTCTATTTAGGATATTGACACGACATCGCTGTATGTGTATTAAAGTGTAATACCTAATTCCGCTATTCAAATAAAAACAATTCAAACACCATAAACAAAACACTCATAATTTATGAATAACAAATTTTTATATTGGACAACCTTTGTAGCTATCAATGGAGGTTTGCTTTTTGGCCTGAACATGGCCGGAATATCGGGAGCCGTGGACATGATAAAAGGGCAATTTTCTCTTACTGATAGTGGTTTAGGAACTGTAGCTGCCCTATTAACCTTCGGCTGTCTGGTGGGAGCTTTATTTACCGGCAATTTCACTGAAAAATTCGGACGCAAAAAAGTAATGATTACCACCGCTGTGCTTTATATTATTTCAGCATTAGGTTGCGCATTGGCAGAATCAGCAACCATGCTCATTATCTTCCGAGTCTTATCTGGTCTTGCTGTCGGCGCCACTTCGGTTGTCGCGCCAATGTATATTTCTGAAATTTCTCCGGCTAAAAACCGCGGACGTTTGGTTTCATTTAATCAGTTTGCCATTACTATTGGTATTGTATTAGCCTATATTTTCGATTACCTGTTAATCGGACTTAGTGATAATGCCTGGCGCTATATGCTGCTTGTTCCGGCTGTCTTTGGGGTGTTATATCTGATATTTCTATTGACACGATTTCCCGAAAGTCCTCGTTGGTTACTGGCTCACGGGCAACAAGCAGAAGCAATCAAGGTATTAAACAGTATCGGTGGTAAAACCCTTGTCAATCAGGAATTACCCGAAATGGAAAGCATGCTGCTTGCTGAACAGAAAAAAGAAAAAATGTCTGTAAATGAGTTATTCAAAGGCAAAACGGGTAAAATCGTATTAATTGGAACTCTAATTGCTGCTTTACAGCAAATTACGGGTATTAATGCCGTAATCATGTTTGCTCCTGATATTTTTCATGCCGCCGGTTCTGCAAAAAGCGATTCCATGATGCAAGCTATGATTGTGGGTATGGTAAATTTTTTGATGACAATTGTAGCATTATGGCTGGTAGATAAAAAAGGACGTAAAACCCTATTGTTATGGGGAGCTGTAGGTATGATTGTTTCGCTGGCATATCTGACTTTTGAATTCTCAAAACCTGTTCAAAACGGTGCTGGTGTATTGATTGCCTTGTTGGTATACATTTCATTTTTTGCCGCTTCGTTTGCTCCGGTTATGTGGGTGATTATTTCAGAAATCTATCCAAACCGCATCAAGGGAGTCGCCATGTCGTTTTCCACAGCCGTCAGTTGGCTGTGTACATTTTTGACAGTTTATTTTGCCCCAATTATTCATGGTGTATTAGGTTTACAATATTTGTTTGGCATTTTCGGAATTTTTAGCATAATCGCTTTTGTCTTTGTCAAAATCTGGATTCCCGAAACTAAAGGAAAATCGCTGGAACAAATTGAAAGAGAAATTTTCAAACATTAAAATAACCTTATCAATAGCAAAACAATGAACAAGAAAAAAATCTTATGTTTTGGAGAAATGTTGTGGGACAAAATTTCCGCAACAGACAAAAGGCCTGGTGGCGCTCCTATGAATGTGGGTTTTCATCTTCAGAAGCACGGACACGAAGTCTATGTGGTCAGTCGTATAGGCGATGATGAAGATGGTACCGACCTACTCAAATTTATTGAGCCTGCAGGATTAACCACCGATTACATTCAGGTTGATCCTTCTATTCCAACCGGCGTAGTAAATGTATTTCTGGATGAAAAGCAAAATGCCACATACGACATTGCATTCCCTTCTGCATGGGATTTCATTCAGCTGGATGAAAAGCTGATCAAAAAAGTACAGGAAGTTGATGCAATCGTTTATGGCAGCTTGGCTGCACGTCATGAAATTTCACGCAACACGCTATGTTATCTATTGAAAGCAAAAGCAAAAAAAATCTTTGATGTAAATCTTCGCGCTCCACATTATTCCAAAGACCTGATAGAAGACCTGATGCTTTTTGCTGACATAATCAAACTAAACCACGAAGAGATGGAGATCATAGCTTCGTGGCATGGGGAACAAGGTAAAAGCTTAGACGCCCAAATGCGTTGGCTGGGAGAAACGTTCTCCTGTGCAACAGTTTGTGTAACCAGAGCCGAAAATGGAGCGGCAATGCTGCATAATGGGATTTTTACTGAACATTCCGGCTTTCAAGTAAAAGTGGAAAATACAATTGGTTCGGGAGATGCTTTCCTGGCCTCATTTATTTCGGGTATATTTAATAATGACGCTCCCGACCAAATTGTAAGTGATGCGTGTGCTTTAGGAGCTCATGTGGCTACTTTTAAAGGAGCTAATCCTGAATATAATATTGAAGAAATAAAGTGTAAGAGCATATTCTAATTAATATTAATCTTTAATAGTATGAACAAAAACACGAATTTGACAAACAGTGTTTGGCGAAGATTGAGTTTGTTAACTCTTCTGTGCATATTTAGTTTCGCATTATTCGCACAAACAAAAACAGTTTCGGGAATTGTAAAATCTTCGGATGATGGACAACCCCTGATCGGAGTAACTGTATTAATAAAAGGCTCAACGACAGGAACTGTTACTGACATTGATGGCAAATACACTATTAGCCTAAAAGGGAAAGATGATGTATTAGTGTTTTCGATGATCGGAATGAAAAAAGAAGAACTAAAACCGGGAAATAATTCAGTTCTAAATGTAGTTTTAAACTCCGACTCAAAAATTATGAACGAAGTAGTGGTAACCGGTTATTCAACGCAAAAAAAAGCCGACCTGACAGGTGCAGTTACCGTAGTAAATGTAAGTGAACTCAAAAAAACCGCAGCAAATAATCCTATGCAGGCCTTACAAGGTCGTGCTGCCGGAGTGGATATCACCACTGATGGTTCACCGAGTGGTTCGGGAACGACTGTTCGTATACGAGGTATTGGCACACTTAACAACAATGATCCGCTTTACGTTATTGATGGGGTACCAACTAAGAGTGGAATGCACGAATTAAATTCATCCGACATTGAAAGTATTCAAGTATTAAGAGATGCCTCAGCAGCAAGCATTTACGGATCTCGTGCAGGCAATGGGGTTATTATCATTACCACGAAAAAAGGAAAATCGGGGAAAGCCAAAGTCAATTTTGATAGCTATTTGAGTACATCGCACTATGGAAAAGTGATTGATATGCTCAATACAGATGAATTTGGTCAGGTTCAGTGGCAGGCAATGATTAACAGTGGTGTAGATCCGAATACAAATCAGATTGGGTACATGTATAATTACAGCTACGACACAAATGGGAAGCCTGTACTAAATGGCATCAAAGTTCCGAAATATATCGATTCCAGAGACGGAACCAATACCATGTTATCGTCGAATACAGACTGGTTTGGACAATTAACCCGACCTGGAATTGCTCAATCCTACAATCTTTCAGTAAGCAACGGTACTGACAAATCCAACAGTTTCTTTTCGCTTGGCTATTATAATAATAAGGGTACAATTAAAGACACCTACTTCAACCGAATTTCAGCTCGTATGAATAATTCGTACAAGTTACTGGGTGATTTGATTACAGTTGGTGAAAACTTTACAATAAACAATACCGGTGAGCTACAGGCTCCAGATGGCGTTCTTCAACTGGCAATTTTGTCGCTTCCGATTATGCCGGTTAAGAAAACCAATGGTGATTGGGGTAGTGTTACTTCCGGCATGCGTGACAGGGACAATCCGGCTCGAATTTTGGATGCTAATAAAGACAATCCGTACAACTACTGGCGTACCTTTGGGAACGCCTATATAGATATCCAACCAATTAAAAACCTGCACATAAAGAGTAGCTTCGGCATTGATTACGGTAATTATTATCAACGTGCATTGACCTACAGTTTTACAGGAAGATTGGGTTCTGACCTCACTTCATCCAAGATAATCCAAAGCCATTCAAAGAAATGGTCATGGACTAACACGGCAACCTATGATTTCAAAATCAACAAACATCAATTCAATTTACTTGCTGGTACCGAATTTATAAATCAGAACGATATAAATTTTTCAACCGAAAGAAGAACTTATGAACTTGAAGATCCAGACTATATGTGGCCATCAGCAGGAGTTGGTGAAATGTATTCAACAGGTGGAGCAACAGGCTATGCACTAAGTTCATTTTTCGGTAAAATTGATTATGCTTATGATGACAAATATCTTGCTTCTGTAACTCTCAGAAACGATGGTTCTTCACGATTTGGTATCGACAATCGTTATGCAACTTTCCCTGCATTCTCGGCAGGCTGGCGTATCAGTCAGGAAAAATTTATGAACGAGTTGAAAAACACTATTTCCGACCTGAAATTCCGTATAGGTTGGGGTCAAACAGGTAATCAGGAGATAGATAATTATGCTAATCGTTCCATAATTGTTGCCAATTATATTGGGTCTACTGGTGCTGGAATTAATTCTGGAAGTGCTTATGACATTACTGGCGCTGACTCTGGTCTGTTACCTTCTGGGTACATGATTACACAACGTGCAAACGACAAAATAAAATGGGAAACAACCACTCAAACCAACGTTGGTCTTGATTTCGGACTTTTTAAACAGAGCTTGTATGGAAGTCTTGAATGGTACTTTAAGCAAACTAATAATATTTTAGTAAACCCTCCTTATCTGGCTGCAATTGGCGAAGGTGGCAATCACTGGGTTAACGGCGCTTCAATAGAAAATAAAGGATTGGAATTCACGGTTGGATACCGCGGAAAAACCTCTTTCGGATTGGAATATGATGTAACAGCCAATATCTCGGGCTACAGAAATAAAATCACAAAATTGCCCGAAAGCGTAGTCAATAATTATGGTGGAAATGGCACAACAGACAATATTCTGGGAAAACCAATTGGTTCTTATTATGGTTACGTGGCCGAAGGATTATTTCAGACACAGAGTGAAGTGGATAACTCAGCGACTCAAACTGGGAAAGGATTAGGTAGAATTCGCTACAAAGACATTAGCGGTGATGGAGTTATTGATGAAAAAGACAGAACGTGGTTAGGAAATCCAAATCCTGATTTTCAGTATGGATTTAATATCGTACTCGATTATAAGGGCTTTGATCTTACTGCATTTTTCCAGGGCTTGTCAGGAAACAAAGTAAACAATACAGTAAAACAATTTACCGATTTTTGGGCAGTTAATGAGTTGGGGTCAAACAAAAGCACGCGTCTTTTGAATGCATGGTCTCCGACCAATACTTCATCTACTATTCCGGCACTATCATTCAGTGATTTGAATAACGAAAAAAGATTCTCATCATATTACGTTGAACCAGGTTCGTATTTAAAATTACGTAATCTACAATTGGGTTATTCATTTTCATCAAAGTTGGTCAACAAACTGAAATTAGACAAAGTGCGTATGTATGTGAGCGGACAAAATCTGATGACGTTGAAAAGTAGCAAGTTTACAGGATTAGATCCTGAAAATCCCAACTTAGCTTATCCTATTTCCACTACATTCACCGTAGGCTTAAATGTGGCGTTTTAATTTTTCATTATAAAAAAGAAACAGTATGAAAAAATTTAAAATAACAGTTCTAACTCTGATTGCAATTTTTACAATGAATTCATGTCATGATTTTCTGGAGGTGCCATCGTATGGAAACCTAACTGAAGATAACTTGACCGGAGTTAAACAGATAGAAAACGAAGTTATATCAGCCTATGCCGCAATAGGTAACGATGAAATAAATAGACCCTTAAGCTTGTGGAACTACGGCAATGTTCGTTCAGACGATGCTTACAAAGGGGGTAACGATCAAAACGACGGTGATTTCCTTCATTTTTTGGAAATTTCATCTCCGTCTATTGGCAATGAAACCTGGTATACCGACGGTTTTTGGTATAATAATTACGTAGCTATTTCACGTGCAAACTTTGCATTACAGTTATTGAACAAAGCCAGTGAAAAAGATATGCCGAACAAGAAAGTGCGTATTGCAGAAATGCGTTTCCTTCGTGGACATATGCATTTTATTCAAAAGATTGTGTTCAAAATGGTTCCATATATTGACGAAACAAAATCGCCGGAAGACATAGCCAATGTTTCGAATGTGGCTTTGACAAACGATGAACTATGGCAAAAAATTGCAGATGATTTCCAATATGCTTACGACAATTTGCCTGCAAGTCAATCGGAAGTTGGACGTGCCAATAAATATGCTGCTGCAGCATATCTGGCTAAAGTGTATTTATATAAGGCATATCGTCAGGATGATAAGCACAACGTTGTTTCAATCGATCCGAATGACATGAAAAAAGTGCTTGACCTGACCGCTTATGTGATGACTTCACCTTATCGTTTAGAAACAGACTTTGCCAACAATTTCCTGCCTGGAAGTTACGAAAATGGTCCAGAATCATTGTTTGCCGTACAGTATTCGCACGATGATGGCACAACCTACGGACGATTAAATATGGGAAATGCTTTGACAACTCCTACTCCTGGCGGAGATTTCAATAAACCGAGTCAAAATCTGGTAGATGCCTATAAAACTAAAAATGGCTTGCCTCTGTTTGATACATACGCTGATGCTGATTATGATGAAACAACAGACAAGGTTGATCCTCGTTTATTTCATACGGTAGCCATTCCTGGTAAGCCATATAAATATACTAATGTAAACTATCAGAAAAATCAGTCTCGTAATCCGGGAATGTATGGCTATTTTTCTTCATTAAAGGAAAATGTAGATCCTGCAAGTAAATACTACGTAAAAACGGGTCCATGGTATGCTAATTCGAAGAACCAAATCGTAATTCGCTACGCGGATGTCATTTTGATGCGTGCTGAAGCTTTGATTGAAACGGGAAATTATAACGATGCATTACCTCTTATTAATCAGATACGTAGTCGAGCCAAAGCAAGTACAAGTTTGATAGGATTTGCAACCAATCTGGACATTCAACTTTATCAACCTGGTGTTAATTGCACATGGAATCAGGATTTTGCAAGAAAGGCTTTACGCTGGGAACGCCGGTTAGAATTTGCAATGGAAGGTAGCCGTTTCTTTGATTTGACTAGATGGGGTGTAACCGATATTGTTATCAATAACTATTATCGGAAAGAAGAATTAAAACATACATTCTTTCAGGGCGCACAATTCACAAAAAACAAAAATGAATATGTGCCGGTTCCTATTCAGCAAATTAATTTTAGCAAAGGAATTTATCATCAGAATTACGGATTTTAAAAACTGACATTTATGAAAAAAATAATTTATAATATTTTATTCGTACTTTGCATAACAATTGCCTTTTCTTCTTGCAAAGATGATTTGCGGAGTACTTTGGACACAACTGGTGATGTTGATATTCAAACTTTCAGCATTAATGGAGTTAAAGGAACAATTAATTCTCAGAATTCAACTATATCAGTTATTTTACCTTCAGGCTCAAGTCTAAAGAATCTTTCACCGGTTATTACTGTAGCAGATGGAGCTATTGTAACTCCAAACACTGGTACACCTGTTGACTTTGTTGACTCAAAAGGTAATCTGACCCCTGTAACTTACACCGTAATGAATAAAGATGTTTATCAGAAATATACTGTTTCTGTTGATGTAGCAAGAGCTAAGATTAATAGTTT
>JAUZOL010000129.1 GCA_030706455.1 Bacteroidota bacterium | reverse complement strand
ATCACCACAGCGGCCCCCGTAGCCTTTGATGCTGCCGGCAACTGAACCGTCATGGAAGCTTCAGAAATATTTATAATGCGATGTTGGTTTTCCGTTTTTTCCGGAGTCGTAATGCCATTGCTTTCTTTCGCTCCATTCGGCCACAATGGTAAAATTTGTTTGGTTTGGGATTGTGCAGACAAAACAATTGCGCACAATAACATTACCGAAGCAACAATACATTTCATTATCTTGTAAATAAATTTAGGAACTATACGAAATGTTATTTGAATAATGATTCCACAAACTCATCCTTGGCAAATACCTGAAGATCTTCCATCCCTTCACCAAGACCTATATAATGTACCGGAATTTTAAATTGGTCTGAAATTCCGATTACAACTCCTCCCTTGGCAGTTCCATCGAGTTTTGTAATTGCAAGCGCTGTCACTTCTGTAGCCTTGGTAAACTGACGTGCCTGTTCGAACGCATTCTGTCCGGTAGAACCATCCAAAACCAAAAGAACCTCGTGTGGTGCATCAGGAATAACCTTTTGCATCACATTTTTGATTTTCGTAAGTTCATTCATCAGGTTCACTTTATTATGCAAACGACCGGCCGTGTCAATAATAACGACATCAGCATCATTAGCTTTTGCAGAACTAAGCGTATCAAACGCTACGGATGCCGGATCCGAGCCCATTTGTTGTTTTACAACAGGAACCCCTACTCTTTCACCCCAAATCACAAGCTGTTCAACAGCAGCTGCTCTAAACGTATCAGCAGCTCCCAGATAAACACTTTTACCGGCTTTCTTAAACTGATATGCAAGCTTACCTATTGTTGTTGTTTTACCGACTCCATTCACCCCAACCACCATAATAACATAAGGCTTTTTATCGGATGGATTCGAAAAATCGAGTATTTCACCGGTGTTATTTTGAGCCAATAAAGCTGCAACTTCTTCTTTCAGAATAGCATTCAGCTCTGATGTTCCCATGTATTTATCGCGAGAGACTCTTTCTTCAATTCGCTTAATGATACGAAGCGTAGTTTCAATCCCAACGTCTGACGTAACAAGTACTTCCTCTAGGTTATCAAGCACTTCATCATCCACTTTCGATTTACCGGCAATTGCGCGCGAAAGTTTAGAGAACACGCTGTTTTTGGTCTTTTCCAATCCTTTATCCAGCGTTTCCTGCTTTTCCTTTGAGAAAAAATTAAAAATACCCATAGTCTTTTATTCTTGATTTTGAACAATATAGAAATACCTTATTTGAACTACCAAAAATACAAAAAAAGAAACATACCTACAACCTGCATCTCAGCCTGAATTTTAACTTTATTTTAGCATTGTGAAATAATTAATTATCTATTTATTTGCAAATAAAATATTAATTATTAACTCTTACAATTCAACATTATATTGCTGATATCAATAAAAAAAACGAATTTTGCATTACCAAATCTAAGGAGGGTATTGTTACGGACATACCCCGAAACTTTACATATAAATAATCAGCATTAGTGTATGCGTATTAAAACAATTAACCTATTGTTTTTAGCCTGTTTATCAGTGCCTTTATTTTCAAATTGTATAACCCCGAAAGCTTATTGCGGGGACAAAGTTTCAGCCTCTGAAATGTTTGAAATAAAAGGAGAAAAAGACAAAGTTAACATCCAAGGAAAGAGCTATTTAGAAGCTGCACTACTTGTAAAAGTAGATTCTCAGACTGTCGGCAGCTTTTACAAAGGCTGGCCCAAAACCGTCAAAGTTAAAGCCGGAGAACGCATCGTCGAAATCAGACATTATAAAGGATGGGATGCCACTCTCAACAACAAACCCACTGTTGAGCTTCAAACCGGCGCCTGCAAAATCATCCCTGACTATCACAAACATTATCTGGTAAAATTTCAGGCTGACAAAGAAAAGAAATACAAAATCGCTTTCAAGACGAAAGATCCTCAAAAAGATACTGCACCGGAAGTATTACTAACCGAAGAAGATTCCGGAAAACAAGTCAAATGTAAAGTAGAATTACTAGATCAAAATTCAATCACTCAACGATAAAACAAAAAGCAGGTACATAATGTATCTGCTTTTTTTATGTTCACGCTATTTTATCAACATGTCCAAGCTGTATATTAAAAATTCATTCAGCGTGCACATCTCTTTAAAACGAATAATGCCTCCCGATTGAGAGGCATTATTCGTTTTAAAGAGAGAACCTGTTTATCAATTTCCCTTTGCATCATTATGAACCGACAGTACCGAACGGCCTGATGGATCTGCATTCTTTTTGAAGCTTTCATCCCATTCCAAAGCAATAGGAGTACTACATGCAACCGAAGGATCGGAAGGGACAGTGGCCGCAGCCGAATCCGAAGGGAAATGTTCTGTAAAAATTGTACGGTACAAATATTCCTCTTTTGTTTTGGGAGGATTAATCGGGAAGCGATATTTAGCATTAGCCAGTTCCTGATCAGATATTTTAGCGTTAGCACGAGCTTTCAGCGTATCGATCCAACTATAGCCCACACCATCCGAAAATTGTTCTTTCTGACGCCAGGTAACAGATTCGGGCAAGTAATCTTCAAAAGCTTTGCGAAGTACCCATTTCTCCATTTTACCTGCGCCGGCCATTTTATCTTTAGGATTCAGGCGCATGGCAACATCCATAAATTCTTTGTCAAGGAAAGGAACTCGGCCTTCAACGCCCCATGCTGCCAACGATTTATTAGCACGCAAACAATCATAGAGATGCAGTTTGTCGAGTTTACGAACGGTTTCTTCATGAAATTCTTTAGCATTCGGCGCTTTATGAAAATACAGGTAACCCCCGAATATTTCATCAGCTCCTTCTCCCGAAAGCACCATCTTCACTCCCATCGATTTAATAACCCGGGCCATCAGATACATTGGAGTAGAAGCACGGACTGTAGTTACATCATAAGTTTCAAGATGATAGATCACATCACTGACTGCATCGAGACCTTCTTCAATCGTAAAGTGGATTTCGTGGTGAACAGAACCAATATAATTGGCCACTTTGCGGGCTGCCACCAAATCAGGAGAACCTTCGAGGCCTACAGCAAATGAATGCAACTGAGGCCACCATGCATCCTGGGTACTTCCGTCTTCCACCCTTTTCGATGCAAATTTCTTAGCTACAGCAGAAATAATGGATGAATCAAGTCCACCAGATAACAATACCCCATAAGGAACATCGGACATCAACTGACGACGAACAGCATCTTCAAGTGCGGTACGTAATTCATCAATGCTCGTTGTGTTATCCTTCACATTATCGTATTCCATCCAGTCGCGCACATACCATTTCTTCACTTCTCCATCAGGGCTGTAGAGATAGTGACCCGGCATAAATTCCTGAATAATATTGCAATATCCTTCCAAAGATTTCAACTCTGAAGCCACATAGAAATTACCCTGCTTATCCCAGCCCATATACAAAGGAATGATTCCGATATGATCACGGCCAACCATAAAGATGTCTTTTTCTTTATCATAAAGACAAAAAGCAAAAATACCACTCAGATCTTCCAAAAAGGCAGGGCCTTTATCGCGATATAATGCAAGAATAACTTCGCAGTCAGATTTAGTCTGAAACTCATATTTACCTGCATAACGCTCCCGAATTTCCTGATGGTTATATATTTCGCCATTCACGGCAAGAATCAGGTTCCCATCTTTACTGAACAATGGCTGTTTACCGGAAGCAACATCCACAATTGAAAGTCGTTCGTGTGACAAAATTGCCTTCTCTCCGCAATAAATTCCTGACCAATCGGGTCCGCGATGACGAATCTTCTTCGACATCTTAAGCACCTGAGAACGTAAATCTTCTGCTTTTACCTTCAGGTCGAATATTCCTACAAATCCACACATATTATAGTTCGTTTATTGATTATTTATATTGGCAGTAATAATACCGACACAAATGTACAATATTTTCCCCATATAAATATCATTTTGATTGCGATAAAAACGTTTTGTATTACATAATGATGCGTTAAAACACAAAATACAATACATTTTGATATTTACAAAATACAAGAATACCCCTATATTTTATAACCATTTGAGCAAAAAATGAGGATTTTTCCACCCACACCCCCTAATATTGCATATCACATGAGGTAAAAACAGCCATTTTACAATCACACCCCCTAAAAAACAACAAGCCAATCCCGCATAAGATTGGCTTGTTGATAAAAGAACAAAATCTACTATTTTATCATTTATTAATATTGGGTCTTTCCAGTCCGTATCCTTTTTTGGCATCTTCATGTTTCAGTAGAAATGCGAACAAAATAGCGACACCACCAAAACAGGCAAAAATCAGCATCGGAATAGTATAATTATATTGTGTTACTTCAATCATTTTTCCATCGACCATTTTTTGAACATGTCCACTAATACAATACTTATCAAGAACATTTCCTATAAGAAGAGGAACTCCCATAATACCCCAGTTTTGAACCCAGAATACCATCGCATATGCTGTACCAAGTTTATTTTCCGGAATAATCTTGGCAACCGAAGGCCACATTGCAGATGGCACCATTGAAAAGGCCACACCCAACACCATAACCAATCCTACAGCAATATACAAACTGTTAAGCGACGGGATGGAAAACAACAAGTGAACAAACACCAACAATAAAGACCCCAGCACCATAATAGATGCTCCTCGTCCTCTCCTATCGTACATACTACCAAACAGAGGCGTAAGTAGTAATGCACTGAAAGGTAACAGAGCCGGAATATAGCCGGCAAAAGTATCTGAAATACCAAACTTCTGTACTATCAGGTTAGTGGCAAATTTGATGAACGGAAAAACTGCCGAATAAAATAACACGCACAGCGCAGTAATATACCAGAACGCTTTATTTCTGGCAATATCAATAATGTCTCTGAACTTAAATTCTTCATCTGACGATATACCGGCAGCAGCTTCTTCCTTATCCAGTTTTTTATCCAGCACACCAAACAGCAGGAAAATCAACAATCCGATACAAAGCAACAACAGCGAAAGTATCACCGGAGCGCTTAGATGACCTGTCATGTTAACCAAAGGCACCGGCGTGAACATAGCCAAAGCTGTACCAATACGTCCCGTAGAGGTATTTAATCCAATTGCCAGAGCCATTTCTTTTCCTCTGAACCAACGAACTACGGCTTTATTTGCCGTGATACCAAACATTTCGCAACCCACACCAAATATGGCAAAGCCCAAACCTGCAACCACAGCAGATTTTGCCGTTGGCGCAAGCAATTGATACGAACCCAGGTGCATTTCGAATGTACCATCTACATGACCAGAAATAGCCCAGTACTTGACAAAAGCACCGGCTATCATTATTATAATAGACAAAATACCAGTAAACCGTACGCCTAACTTATCAAGTATCATTCCGCTGAAAACCAGCATCAGCAGAAAGACGTTGAACCAACCATAACCGCTGGTAAAAAAGCCATAATCCGTTGCACTCCACGACAAATTTGTTTGACACCGTTCCTGCAGGGGAGCCATAGCATCTGTCAAATAATAAGCACACAACATCGTAAACGATACCAGTATCAACACCAGCCATCTCATCCCTTTTGCATCGCGCAACGTTTTATGAATCTGTTCCATTGGTTCTTTCTTTCAGTAAAAATTTAGTTTATAATTTGATTTTCAGTAATTTCTATTTTTTTCGGGCAAACAATGCCTTTAGCAGTAAAATCACAATAATACATGAAGACATATAAAGAGCAAATTGTCCGTAAGGACGTTCCGGCGTATTTACAATAAGAATGGATGAACCGACAAATACACCGATAATCAGAATCGCCGACACCATACGGTAACCTATATTTCTAAACACGCGGGTAACCGGATTCTTTTCATCAATATGAACCTGGTGGTGCATCGTTCCCTCTTTAATTTTATACAAGATTTCGTTTACTGTTGACGGAAGTGTATTAATGAGGTTCACATAATCCATAGCCGTATCGTAAATAGAAGCAGCCACTTTGCGGGGACTAAACCGTGTCAGCACCAGCTTTTTGGCATACGGAAGAACGATAGGAGTCAAAGCAATATCAGGATCGAGATTACCTGCAAATTTTTGCAAAGTTGCCAATGATTTAGCAAGCATAAAAATGCCGGACGGTATTTTCAACTGAAACACAACTACCAGATTGATACAATCCTGCATCACTTTCGAGAAATCAATTTCTTCAATCGTCAGATGACCGTATTGCTTCAGGATCTGATCGATCTGAAATTCCATATCCTCTGTCTGGTCAAAAAATTTGACATCGCATAAAGTAAGCAGCGACGAAGCAATGGCTCGAGTATCACGGCGAACAAATCCCATGCAAAACTGAGCAAGGAAGCTCATTTCACGGGGACGAAGAACGCCCACCATTCCGAAATCAATGAAAGACACCACATTATCCGGAAGGATGAAAAGATTGCCAGGATGAGGATCTCCGTGGAAAAATCCCTCTTCCAAAATCATCTTCAACAAGGCATTTGCTCCATTTACAGCAACCTGATGCAAATCGTATCCCTCGGTTTTCAGTCTCTGAACATTATCCGGCGTAATTCCAACGATCTTTTCCATTATCAACAACTTGCGCGTTGAATATTCAATATGAACAGCCGGAATATGAACGGTAGGATCGTTTTTAAACATGAATTCGAATCGCTTGATATTCGACGCTTCTACCGTATAATCAAGCTCTTTCATGATTTTATCCTGAAACTCGGAGATAAAGCCCAACACATTTATAGCCACCAAATCAGGATAATTTTTCACTAACTGCTTCGCAACAAAATGCATCAGATAAACATCCAGCTTTATTTTGCTGATAATATGAGGACGCTGTATTTTAACGATCACATCCTCTCCTGTATGCAACCGCCCCTGATACACCTGACCTATAGACGCAGCTGCCAAACAATGATGGTCAAAGTAAGCAAAAACGTTATCAATGGAATCATTGAGTTCGTCTTCGATGAGCTTAACGGCTGTATCGTCATCAATAGGAATTGCTTTCGACTGAAGTTTCTTTAATTCGACACGAAACCGCTCGGATATAATATCAGGACGATCGGCAAGTATCTGTCCGAATTTAATATAGGTAGGACCAAGCTCTTCTATCGTAAGTCGCACACGTTCAGGGGTTGTACGTACGTCAAGCTGGGCTTTTGGGTGACGGCGCAAACGCCTTTTACCCATTTTCGTACGATAAAACCATTCACGAAAGGCATGTTTTGTCAGCACCCTGATAATCTGCAACGCTCTTGAAAACTGAAGCCACGTTGTATAAATCCGAAATATCTTCATTGCTATATACCGTTATGGGAACCTTGGTCCGGGTTATTTATTCTTCATTAGTTTTTCAACATTGGCATTCAGCTTGTTAACAGCTTCCGTAAGTTCATCAAGCCGTTTTTCTATCGCATCGTCATTATGGGAAAGAGACGAAATAATTTGCTCAATAGACAACTGATCTTTAAGACTTTCAATTCCGGCAAGGACTTTTTCCCCCACCTTTTGAGCCTTATCAGGATCAGTCCCCATTTTATCCTCCAATACGGAACTTATCCGGTCGATTACCGCTTCCCGGTCCTGCATGCTGGTGGCAATGCCCAGACGCAACAATAAATTTAATGCTGAATTCATACGCGAATAATTTTAGAGTCATATGCAATTCGTCTCAAATGGATTGAACCAATCGCATATTCGTATGATGTTACTATTTCTGCTCGGGTTGAGTATTACAAAGATACTCTTTTTTATCATTTTTATCCGAGAATAATTTGTTTTTATCCTAGCCGGATTGTACTCATATCAATACTTTCCTGCTCTGCGTAATCCGTTTTTTGATCACATTAATTTCGAATAACCTCTTCTCTGAGATTTCCGTAAGCATCAAAAATAAAACGGCCGGACAAACGGATACATAAAATAACGCTTATTACATTTGCAGTAAAAATAGCTACCATCATCATAATCTGATATTTGATAGCCACTGAAGGATCATTTCCGCCCAAAATCTGGCCTGTCATCATGCCCGGCAACGACACCAAGCCAATCGTAGCCATTTGAGCAATTGTTGGATTAAATGCTTTTTTCAGGGCTTCTTCCACAAAAGGAAAAACAGCCTCATGACGGGTAGCTCCTGATGCCAACGCAAATCGAAATGCAACCTTATTTTTATATATGTTGTGATAAAAAGAATTAGATGCTATTACATTGGACTGCATAATATTACCCAGCATCATCCCTGTAATCGGGATGAAATAGCGGGCATCCAGCAAATATCCTATCCGAACCGTAAAACCAAGAAAGAAAACATCGACAACGGCAAGCGTAAAAACAATTGAAACAACAAACGGGACCAGAAAATACTTCAGCTTGAGCTCTCCCCTCCGGGCGATAGTCTGACAGGTAACACCCAGCATAACCATTACCCACGCCACATTCACCAGCGGATTATTGAGCTTAAAGATATAGCCCAAATAAATGCCCACAAGAAAAAGTTGTACCGTCATCCGAAGCACGGAAATTACCGTCGCTTTCACCAAATGAGTGCGATAGTAACCAAGCACAAACAATGGAATTGCAAGAAACAATTCGCTTATCAGTAATGCCGTCCAGCTTATGTCAACCGTAGATCCCATCCCGATTAAAGTGTTATTATTTTATCGCAATGGTCGTTCCACACTGCATCATGCGAAGTTGATAAAACCGTCAGCTGGCTATTGCCAAGCAAAAGGTCAACCACTTTCTTCTTCATCCTGACATCGAGAGCGGCCACCGGTTCGTCCAAAAATAAAATCGAGCGTTGTAAAAGCAATACCGTCAAAATTCCGATACGCTGCTTTTCTCCGCCTGAAACCGAACCAATTGTATGATCCAGAATTTCAGTTTTCAGATCAAGCTCTTCAAGCCTGGATTCTACCTGATTGATAGTTGGCCTTTTATGCTTGTTAACCTGATATTCAAATGGAGTATATATGAATTCGCGAACCGTCTGTGTCGGCAAAACATTGATTTCCTGAGGTAACCACGCCACCTGCTTTCTGATTTCCTGAATTACAACCGGCGACAATGGGTTCCCGTCAAAAAACACTTCCCCCTGATAACGATGCTCAAAGCCAAGCAACACATTAAACAAGCTGCTCTTTCCTTTGCCGGAAGGGCCGCTTATCGCCATTTTCTCTCCTGTATTCAGTTCAAAACTGACAGGAGAAAAAATAGGTTTATTGTCATAGGCTACAGCTACGTTATGAAGAGTAAAAAGCATTATGAAACCAGAGTATTACAAATCGAAACCGATATCACGGCGAAAATATTTTCCCTCGTAACTGATTTTTTGAGCATTGGCAAACGACTGTGCAAGAGCTTCATCTTTGGATGCGCCATAAGAACTTACCGCAATCACACGACCTCCGT
>JAUZOL010000128.1 GCA_030706455.1 Bacteroidota bacterium | reverse complement strand
TGAATAGATTCGTATACCAGTGGCTCTTTCAAAAGAGTCGGCTCTTGGTCTTCTCCTTCGTATTTCCAGCAAGCTACGTAAGAGAACTTGTCGTCCTGACGTTTTGCTTCGCCTTCTTCTGTCTGGTATTCTTCGCGGAAGTGACCACCGCAAGATTCTTCACGGTGAAGAGCATCTTTCGCCATCAGGTAACCGATTTCGATGAAGTCAGCTACACGAAGTGCTTTTTCCAGTTCGGTATTCAAATCTTCGCTTTCGCCCGGAATGAATACGTTGCTCCAGAATTCTTTTTTGATTTCTTTAATTTCAGCAAGAGCTTTTTCAAGGCTTTCTTTTGTACGGCCCATACCCACAAAGTTCCACATTACATGGCCTAAGTCTTTGTGAATTGAATCAACCGAACGATTACCCTTGATAGACATCAATTTCTGAATTTTTGATTGTACTGAATTTTCAGCTTCAACAAATTCTTCTTTTTCGGTACTCATGCGCGGTGTACGAATTTCGTCAGCCAAATAGTTTTGAATGGTGAATGGCAATACGAAATAACCGTCAGCTAAGCCCTGCATCAAAGCAGAAGCACCCAAACGGTTTGCACCGTGGTCAGAGAAGTTAGCTTCACCGATAGCGAACAGACCTTCAACACTGGTCATACATTCGTAGTCAACCCAGATACCACCCATTGTGTAGTGGATAGCCGGATAGATCATCATCGGAGTTTCGTACGGATTTTCGTCAACGATTTTATAGTACATCTGGAAGAGGTTACCGTAACGTGCTTCAACAACATCACGACCCAGACGATTGATAGCTTCTGAGAAGTCGAGGTAAACAGCCAAACCTGTTGCACCTACACCATAACCGGCATCGCAACGTTCTTTTGCAGCACGAGAGGCAACGTCACGAGGAACCAAGTTACCGAATGCAGGATAACGACGTTCGAGGTAGTAATCGCGATCGTCTTCTGCAATCTGAGTAGGTTTCAGTTTACCTGCACGGATAGCTTCAGCATCTTCTTTCTTTTTCGGAGTCCAGATACGACCGTCGTTACGCAGTGATTCTGACATCAATGTCAGTTTCGATTGGAATTCGCCGTGAACCGGGATACAAGTCGGGTGGATCTGAGCGTAGCAAGGATTTGCGAAATATGCACCTTTTTTATATGCCTGAATTGCAGCAGAACCGTTAGATCCCATAGCATTTGTAGACAGGAAGAAGGTATTTCCATAACCACCGGTAGCAATAACTACTGCGTGACCAAAGAAACGTTCCAAACGGCCTGTGCGAAGGTTACGGGCAATAATACCACGAGCTTTACCATCAACCACTACAACGTCCATCATTTCGTAACGGGTGTAAAGTTTTACAGAGCCTTTACCCACCTGACGGCTAAGAGCAGAATAAGCACCTAACAACAACTGTTGTCCGGTTTGACCTTTAGCATAGAAGGTACGTGATACCTGAGCACCACCGAAAGAACGGTTGTCGAGCAACCCTCCGTATTCGCGTGCAAAAGGAACACCCTGAGCAACACATTGGTCAATAATACAGTTGGAAACTTCGGCCAAACGATAAACGTTAGCTTCACGAGCACGATAGTCACCACCTTTGATTGTATCGTAGAAAAGACGGTAAACAGAGTCACCATCGTTTGTGTAGTTTTTAGCAGCATTGATACCACCCTGTGCAGCGATAGAGTGAGCACGACGGGGTGAATCCTGGATACAGAAGTTCAAAACATTAAAGCCGAGTTCACCAAGTGATGCGGCAGCTGAAGCACCGGCCAAACCTGTACCTACAACAATAACGTCCAAACGGCGTTTATTTGCCGGGTTGACGAGCTTCTGAGAGGCTTTATAGTTGTTCCACTTTTCAGCTAACTTCCCTTCGGGAATTTTAGAATTAATTTGTGTCATATCTTATCTGTTTATTGTATTCTGAAATAAAGAAGAGATTAAGCTCCGCATCCTAATAAGAAGTAAACATTAATACCGGTAAGGCAAGCAATAAGGATAGTTGCATAAATAATGCCGATTACCTGCAAACGGGGTTGCCATTTCTGATTATTGACACCAATGGTTTGGAATGCACTCCAGAAACCGTGTGTCAGGTGGAACCACAATACCCAGTACCATACAATGTACAAAAGGTTGTAAACCGGATTACGCATCAAAGTTGCTACCAAACCGTAAGCTTCTTCTGCGTGTACCTGTTCAGCACCACCCATAAAGGCTTGCAACTGCATTTTAGCCCAAAAATGAGTCAAGTGCAGTAAAATGAACAACAACACGATAGCTCCTAAAACGAACATGTTGCGGGCAGCCCATGATGTTGTTTGTGATTTCTTGCCGGAAGCATAACCCACTTCGCCACGAGCGCGTAAGTTCATCCATGACAACCAGATACCATAAGCAATGTGGACAAAGAAACCGGCAGCCAGAATGGGTACCATTACTGTAACAACAGGCAATTCCATAAATTCACATCCTGCCTGATACGTTGCAGGCCCAGCCAACAAAAGCATGTTGAGAAAGGTGTGCAAAGTCAAAAAGACAAATAGAAATAGCCCTGACAAACTCATAATGAGCTTTCTTCCAATCGAAGAATCGATAATAAATAACTTCATAACAGTTTTGAATTGATGTTTATTGAAAGGATAATAATAAGCAGAATGTTAATTTGTTTTGCCTTAATCTTTTGTAAATGAGGCTCATTAAACCTAAAGAACCTATTTTAAAATGCACTGCAAATGTAGCTAAAAGCCTTGGTTTCACAAAAGAATAAAGAATTTTTTCTGCAATTTAATTCTAAAGAATATGAGGCCATAAAATTTGCATATAACCTGACTATATAAAACAACAAAGGAGAAGTACAAAAAGCACTTCTCCTTCCTATTTATTGTCAAATCATTAACCGCATCGTGAATAGCCACACGATTTACAAGATAGGCATCCTTCCTGATAAATCAGGGTTTCCTGTCCGCAGTTAGGACACTGTTTGCCTTCTATGGTTGTCCCATCCGGGATGTATTTTTTCAATGCACGCTCTACCCCATTTTTCCAGGTGTTGATCGACTCGCTATTGAGTTGTAATCCGGAAACCAATTTTATAACCTGATCGATGGGCATTCCATAACGCAATACGCCGGAAATCAGTTTTGCATAGTTCCAGAATTCAGGGTCGAATTTGTGAGAAAGACCTTCTACCGTCGTTTTGTAACCACGTTTATTGGTGAACTGGAAGTCATAACGTTTCGATCCGTCTTCTGATACATTCTTAATGATCTTGCCTTCAGTTACATTCTTGGGCAATAAGATACCATCTTCATCATCAGACAACCCGGTAAAAATTTCATACGGACGATCGTTCATGATGCCGACAAAAGCAATCCATTTTTCTTTGTTATTCTGGAAACGAACCACGTCGCAGTCGAGTTCTTTAGGACGAACTGATACTTCGGTATAGCAGAAGCATTTTTTGTCTTTTTCCTGCTTTTCTTCTGTTTCTTCGTCTTCTTTTTTCTTGTCTTTGCTTGCAGAAACAAGTACTCCGGCACGAGATCCTTCACGGTAAACGGTACATCCTTTGCAGCCGGATTTCCATGCTTCAACGTACAATGTTTCCACCAATTCTTCTGTCACATCAGATGGAAGATTGATCGTAACGCTAATGGAGTGGTCAACCCATTTTTGAATACGTCCCTGCATCTGTACCTTTTTCAACCAGTCAACATCAGCCGAAGTCGCTTTGTTGTATGGCGATTTGGCAAGCATTTCTTCCAGTTCTTCGTCAGAATAATGTTTGGTTGTAGAATAACCATTGGCTTCCATCCACGTCACAAATTTGTGGTGGAATACAAAATACTCTTCCCAGGTATCGCCAACTTCATCGACAAAATCCACACGTACTTCTGGATCGTTTGGATTCACCTTTCTGCGGCGTTTATAGTAGCAAGAGAATGCAGGTTCAATGCCTGATGTGGTTTGCGTCATCATGCTGGTAGTTCCGGTTGGAGCAATGGTGAGACAAGCGATATTGCGACGTCCGTATTTCGCCATATCCTGATATAATTTCGGATCAGCTTCTTTCAGTCTGTTGATATAAGGATTGCCTGCTTCACGTTTGGTATCGTATATTTCAAAAGCGCCACGTTCTTTAGCCATTTCAACCGATGAAGCATAAGCGGCCAATGCTACTGTTTTATGCACTTTTTCAGAGAAATCCGTCGCGTCGTCTGTCCCATAGATCAAACCTAATGCGGCCAGCATATCGCCTTCAGCGGTAGTGCCCACACCGGTACGACGACCCATTGCAGTTTTACGTTTAATCTTTTCCCATAATTGGACCTCAGTTAGCTTTATATCTTCGCTTTCAGGATCAGATTTAACTTTCTCAAGAATCTTATCGATCTTTTCCATTTCAAGGTCGATGATGTCATCCATGATACGCTGAGAGAATGCCACATGCTTTTTGAATAAATCAAAGTCGAAATAAGCATCTTTCGTAAACGGATTTACAACATACGAATACATATTGATTGCCAGCAAACGGCAACTGTCGTAAGGACACAAAGGAATTTCGCCACAAGGGTTAGTAGAGACTGTTCTAAAACCCATGTCAGCATAACAATCAGGTACTGATTCCTTTAGAATAGTATCCCAGAAAAGCACACCTGGTTCTGCCGATTTCCACGCGTTATGAATAATTTTCTTCCACAAAACATTGGCGTCAATTTCTTTAATTATCGTAGGATTCGCAGAGTTAATAGGATATTGCTGATTGTAAGGAGTGTTGTTTACGACCGCTTGCATGAAATCATCGTGCACTTTTACCGATACGTTAGCACCGGTTACTTTGCCCTGTTCCAGTTTTGCATCAATAAAAGATTCTGAATCAGGGTGTTTTATGGAAACACTCAACATCAAAGCTCCACGACGGCCATCCTGTGCCACCTCACGGGTTGAATTGGAATAACGTTCCATAAACGGCACAAGGCCTGTAGATGTAAGAGCTGAGTTTTTAACGGGAGAACCTTTAGGACGGATATGAGAAAGGTCGTGCCCTACTCCACCGCGGCGTTTCATCAGTTGAACCTGTTCTTCGTCCAACTTAATAATAGCTCCGTAAGAATCGGCATCTCCATCGAAACCAATTACAAAACAATTTGAAAGTGATGCAACCTGAAATTCGTTTCCGATTCCAGTCATAGGGCTACCTTGTGGTACAATGTACTTAAACCCTTTCAAAAGGTCAAAAAGTTCATCGTGCGACAACGGATTGGGATAATTTGCTTCTATACGTGCAATTTCAGATGCAATGCGATGGTGCATGTCATCCGGGTTCTTCTCATAAAGATTGCCGAACGAATCTTTGAGTGCATATTTAGTTACCCACACGCGTGCAGCCAACTCGTCACCCTGAAAATATTCAAGGGAGGACTGAAATGCTTCATCGTAAGAATAAGTTTGCTTTTCCACTTGTCAAAAAGTTTTAATTATAAGGCGTTTATTGTTCAGTTGTATTGTTCGTTTTTCAGAATACAATGATACAATAGATTATTCGAAAAGAAAAATATTTTGACTACTATTTTTTAGAAGTTTTCCAAAAAAAAACATATATATCAGAATATTAGATATATAAAATTTTTACATTGTCAAAAAGTTATCCAAAAAGAAATCTGGTTGTAGATTTACGAATCTGCAACCGGATTATAACCACACATAATAAATAAAACATTATTTAATAGTAAAACATTTGCGAAGAGTAAATAAATCTATATAAAATTCCACCGGTCTCTTAGAAAAGTCGACTTAAAAACATATTCTATCAGTCAATTATCGTTCGTCTGTCGTTTGCTTAAAATGTAGACGAAATTAATATGTTCCTGTATTGATTATCGAGCAAACCTGATAGCTGATATTTCAATAAAAGGAGCAGAATCAAAATCGAGCATTGCATTTATCACGCGAGCATATAAGAAATGATCCAAATTATCGATTTTAATATCGCGACTGACAATGCGCCCTTCTCTCAATAATCGTTGGCGTTGTGTGCCGTTAAGCAGATAAGTAGAGGGTGTAACCCATTGATCCCCGTCAAAAAACACTATATTAGAAAAAGTAGTATCAGTAATATATCCATTTTTAACGATGAGAAAGTCTTCGTCAGGAGCGTGTACAGACAAGTCTTGAAATGCACTTCTGTCTGCATATTTGTGAGTGTAATCGATATCATTTTTTTCTATCAGGTATAGAGTTTTGATCTTACGGGGCGAGTAAGGTTGGCTATCCACAGAATGAATTGTGTCGGAATAAACAATCCGACATTTTGCAACTCCTTTTATCTCTTTATCAAATAGTTGATTCGAAAGAACAAGGGGTTCATGGATGCCAAACAATAGCCTTCTCGAGCTATTCATCCTGTTTATATGATCTTCCAGATGACAAGGACGCCCATTTTCAACCTTAATACTTTCAAGTAGCAGACACATATACTTTAGCATTCATTTCGTTATACTCATTGTCCAGATTACTCTTGGCAGTAATTCCACCACCACTCTTAAATACGAGACCTTGCTCCGTTTCTTCTATAAAGCGAATCATCACGGCACTATCAAGGCTACGACCATCGAAAACACCAAATACTCCTGAATAATATCCACGATCATAGTTTTCAGCATCAAGAATAATTTCTGTAGTTTTAATCTTTGGTGCACCTGTTATTGAACCAGCGGGTAGCATAGAAAAAATTATATCTCCCAAATGATTCTTATAGTCTGCATTCAACATACCGGTTATTTCAGAACTTACCTGCAAAAGAGCTCCTTTTTCAGTTAATACTTTATCAATATACCGATAGCGGGTCACTTCGACATTCTCGGCTATCATGCTAAGGTCATTGCGCAAAAGATCAACCACGCAATTGTGTTCTGCTTTTTCTTTTTCGTCGTTAAGAATATTCTCCGCTGCATTAGGCTTGCTTGCATCAATTGTTCCCTTCATGGGAAAAGTCTTAATGCAACCATCTTCTATCTGTACAAACGTTTCCGGCGAAAAACACACAAAATGATCTTTATACCAAAGTCCGTATTTTGACTTTGAAGCGTGGAAAATATGATGCGTTGACGTGTTACATTTTATCGGTGTCTGACAGGTAAGATTTACCACAAAGCTATTGCCACGGCGTATTTCCGTTATGACTTTGTTAAATTGGCTCGCATATTCATCTTTTGAGATCGGGACAGCTTCAATTTCTATCGGATGACCGGATGGACTGGTATTCACATTAGACAGCAACGGAGTTTTGAAAAGAAACTGTTGCTCGTTTATCTCATCAAGAGCAAGAACAATGGGCACATTTTGAAGAAAATCAATAACAAACAAGAATGGACGTCCTTCCAAGCCCCAGAAATTCATTGTGCGAATTGCAAATTCTTTTGTAACCGTAATTGTTTTATTCATCCTGTTTTTATTGCTCTACAAAGGTAATGAATAAGCCTGTTCAACGGAAATGATTATGAGTTAGAAATCGCACAGTAGACACGAAAAAAAAATTATCAATTAAGAGTAAAAAATCGTTAATCCGATATTATCTTTGTGATATAAATCCATTAAGAAGTCGGTTATAAAGAGGCTTAGAGAAGCTGATAAAAAACCGTTTAAGTATCTTTCGGTCAACATGTACCGAATAATCTAAAGAGAAAACCCAACTGAAGGGCGTAAGATTAATTTGATTAGGCATACGAATCATTTCAATCTTACCGTTATGAAATTCCAATTTTGTGCGATTTTATTGTTGATTGCCATCGGATTTATAGGTTGTAACAGTGATTTGCCAATACCCAACAATATCAATATAGTTGGCCGATGGATTGCAAGAGATACATCTGACACGTTGACATTTGATGCATCTACAGGTATGGTCTACCATTCAAATGCCAGTATTCATAATGAGCAGTATAAATATCAACTTAAAGAAGATTCTATAACGTTGATATATGCTGGTTCGGAAGATAATTACTCACCTCCGACTACTCATCTTTATTATATGAATAAAGAGTACTTATCCATAGACTTTAAAAACACAAGATGTTATGGCTTTTCTCAAAAAGTCATGAATTTCTTACGAACAAACAATAACTAACCAACTTATATAATGTAGCACTTATACCATTTTAAGAATGAATTTTTTCAAAAGTATATCCGGACAAATACAAGGTAAATCTCTTCGTCAATTGGTTGCAAATTTTCGCAACGAATATATCTCCAATGGAATAGCAGAATCGGATCTTAAAGAAAACCCGATAGACCAGTTTGAAGTCTGGTTCAATGAAGCTGTAAGCAATAAACTACGGGAACCTAACGCTATGCACCTGGCAACGGCCACTCCCGATGGGAAACCATCCGGAAGAGTTGTCTTGTTAAAAGGCTTTGATGAGCGCGGTTTTATCTTTTACACTAATTACTCCAGTCGCAAATCGCACGAACTTGAAGCAAATAATTATGCTTCACTTACTTTTCTGTGGCTTGAACTCTATAAACAAGTGAGAATAGAAGGTGTCGTTCATCGTATTCCGCCGATAGAAGCAAACCATTATTTTAGCAGTCGTCCAAGAGGAAGCCAGATAAGTGCATGGGCTTCGATGCAGAGTCAGCCGGTGAACAACAGGCATGAATTGGAACTGCGAATGGAAGATATAGAAAAAGAATTCAGCGGAAAACCAGTGCCACGTCCTGAAAACTGGGGAGGATATTGCCTGGCACCTACCAAAGTGGAATTCTGGCTGGGCAGATCTAACCGACTACACGACAGAATTCTATATGAATTACAAGAGGATAGTACATGGACTAAACAACGTCTTTCTCCATGACTCTGTTTGTATATTGAAGTAACTAAATGAAAACAAAAAGAGTTTTTCTTGCTATTCCATGCAATGGGGGAATACTCGTTAATGAAGCTATAAACCATTTGCAATCGGGTTTATCAGACTATCGCATCAGGTGGTTATCAACGGGCGATCTTCATCTGACACTTTTCTTTTTCGGACAGATTTCCACACAACAGGTTTCCGTTATACAAGACACTATTTTTGCCATAAAAGATAATTTGCAGAGCTTTACCTTTGCTATTAATTCGACGGGGATATTTTATTCAGAACGTAATCCACGGGTACTCTGGCTGGGCATTGACAAATCAGACAGTCTGATTGCCTTAAAAAACGAAATCGATCAGGCTTTGGCTTCTATTGGTTTTTTCGCCGACAAACAGCCTTTTGTGCCCCACATTACAGTTGGACGGTTTGCATCCCGGCAAATAGCGACTCCGCAACTTGTAAATACAATTGACGAAATGACAAACATGTTACCAATAGTCTGTAAAGGACAATCGGTTGTTTTGTACGAAAGCATTTTGTCGCCTGATGGTTCGCAATACAAACCAATAGAAACATTCAGGCTAAACAATTCCGTGTTG
>JAUZOL010000127.1 GCA_030706455.1 Bacteroidota bacterium | reverse complement strand
GCTTTGTTGACAGCCACTACCCCATCCAGAATCGTACCGATAACGAACACCGAATCGCTGGTAACAATCGCCCTGTTGGCATTGGCTTTTATCAGGAATTCATTAGCCTGACTTTCAAACCTTTTGCATCTGCTTCCTTCCAGAATAAAAAGTCCGTCATGAGTCGTTACCAACAGCGTTTTTGTGGCATCGTAAGGCAGTACGGCCGTTATTGACGATTTCGGCCGTTCTCCTTCTATCACGGGGTGAAATTTATTTTTCGCCGGATCGTAGCGGCAAAGACTGCTTCCATCGACATGCGAATATATATTATTGCGATACTGATTAAAAAACAGGAAAGTGCCCGACATACGATGGCCTGTTATCTGTTTGCCATCGAATACAAAAAAGGAAGCAAACGATTGAAAATAGATTTTACCCCGACACGAGATAATTGTCCATATTTCATCATTTTGCATTTTGTAATTGCGAAGTTGCTGCGATAAAGAATGGTAACGTAATTCACCTGTAGAAAGCGGCTGAAAATATCCAAACTCTTCAAACGAACCCACATAGATACGTCCGTCAGAAGCAGGCAATACGGAGCGAACCACGCGGTTGCCGGGCACCTGAAACAGTTCCCAGGCGGCTCCGTCGTAACGCAGTAAACCATTATTGTTGCCGAAATAGAGAAACCCGTGAGTATCCTGTGCCACAGCCCAGTTCTGATTGGCAGCTTTATACTCCTTTTTAGTGAAATTGGTGACTACCGGGGCAAATTCTGCACCTTCAGCAGAGAGCGGAAGAAAAACAAGAAATAAAAAACAGAGTGCGGTGATTTGTTTGCACAATGGAATATAACGCATGGTGATTAAGGTTGAAATATTGCCTGATTTTTTCTTTCGACACCCTTATGAATCAGGACTAAATAATGCTACAAATATAAATCATTTTGGTAATTTGGAACTATCCGGTTCTAAATTAAAAAAACGCTAATTATATTCTTGTTCAATAACACTCTGTTCATAAGACGAGTAACTTTGCAAACTCAGATTAAGAAGCAAAAAAGATGCATAAAACATTATGGAACAGGGACTTCATTTTATTGACCATGTCGAATTTCCTGTTGTGTATTACCTACTATTCGCTCATTTCCACCCTTCCGGTTTATTTAGCCGACAGCCTTCATGCCGACAAAAGCGCCATCGGACTTGTGCTGGCTGCCTATACCATCGCGTCGGTGACCGTTCGTCCCGTATCTGGCTTTGCCCTTGATAAATTCGGACGAAAGATGATACTCGTCAGTGCATTAACGCTCTATTCAGCACTGTTTATCGGCTACATGTTTGCTCTCTCCATTGCATTGATCACGGTACTCCGCTTCATGCAAGGGCTCGGCTGGGGCATTTCCACCATCTCCGGGTCTACCGTCGCCGTCGACATCATTCCTAATGAAAAAAGAGGCGAAGGTATCGGCTTTTATACGCTGTCCACCACCCTGGGCATGTCCGTGTGACCTGTAATCGGATTGTTGCTGGTACACCACGGAAGTTACCTGCTCATGTTTGCCGGAATGCTTGTCATTTCCATTATCGCCATTGTTTGTGCCGGCATCGTCAAAGTGCCCCGAAACATTCCTCACGCGACCAATATGGGCTTCAATCTGCATAATCTCTTCGAACCAAAGGCTGTGTTGCCTTCGATTAATCTGTTGATAATAATGACTGCTTACGGAGGTTTGTTATCGTTTGTGGCCCTTTACGGTAAGGAAATCGGCGTACATGACACCTCCCTGTTTTTTCTGGTCTTTGCTGCCGGGATAGCTATTTCGCGAATTACCGTAGGCAAAACGTTTGACAAAAGCGGGCCTGCCGTTATTCTTACAGTTTGCCTTCTGCTTGACATTATGGGGTTTGCAGTGTTGGCTTTATTGAAAAATCCGTTCGGATATTTCATATCGGCCATTCTGATCGGTTTTGGTAACGGAGTGGTTTTCCCGGTTTTTCAAACAATGGTGAACAATGTGGCAGAACCGGCTCACCGTGGAGCCGCCAACTCTACGCTCTACACGGCACTCGACCTCGGAATGGGTGCCGGTATGATCCTGATCGGATTCATATCCGAGCACACATCCTTGTCGCTTGCTTTCATTTGTTGCGCCGTAATTTGCCTTGCTGGCCTTGCACTCTTCCGCTTCAGGGTATTGAGTGATTATCTGTCGAAAACATTGAAGGTTAGCCCGTAGTGCATTTGGAAACAAACAAGCTTGCTTTGCATTAAAACACTACAATACAAGCATATATATCAATTAAAAATAAATTCACTTATCAAACCCTACCCCCGTTCCGGGTACTTCCCTTCATCTGAAGGGAAGACAAATCTGCTATTATAGCAATAGATCGTAAAATAGAGTTCAAACTTCGCGACAGTGTGTCCCCTTTGGATAAAGGGGACGAGCGAAGCGGAGGGGTTAGATAAGATTGAAATATGAATCATTTAATATACAACTTTATATGACTTTTACCACAAATGTACTACGGGTTGAAGATTAATACGTAAAGCCCAGCTTTGTCAACCCTTGCAGAATATCACTGTTTTGCATAAATAGATGCCAAAGCAACTGTGTCCGATAATTTTCTATCATCACCACAATCGGCCCTTCGTCAATTGCCAGATATGAGTTTGAAAACCAAGGGGTATTGAGAGAGAATGCATCGTAAAAGCCGTAATTGCTCCAAAGTTTGTCTCCCAGCATATAATAGAAAAAACGTGCAGCACGAAGGCTTTCGTTAGGCGTGTAAGGCATGGATGAAAGAGCCGCTGTTGGGGCAATCACACCCAGGTCATTGGTAGGCGAACTTGCAGAATATCCGTTCGGAATATCGCTTGCTGTCAGTCCCCAAGAGTCTGCGCTATAGCCGTAATAGCCTCCCGGATTACGAATGCAGTACAGGTTATTAATTTTGGCATGAGCTGTATTTTGTTGCCAGTATGAGGCATATTGATCTCTCAGGTTACGCGGATCGAGTCCTAAAAAAGAATAATGCGTAAAGAACAAGGGGCCTCCGTAATCGCTTCCCAAGGGTAAAACTGTCCCTTCAAACGTCTTTCCGTTCGTTATTCCGCCATTTTTAGCCCAGCCATTGGTATAAACCTCTTTGGGTATTGAATGAGTTGGAGAAGCAGCCGCCAGCACATACACTATCAAAGCCTCATTATAGCCTGCGATAGGCATATTCATTGCCCAGCCGTAATCGGGCGACCAATGCCAGTAAAGGACGTTCTGTCCGTTTTGGCGATACCAGTCCCATTCCACATTTTGCCACAATTTTTGAATGGTATCGCACATTGCCTGTTCGCTTGAATTCCCGTTTTTGAAATACTCACGAACTGCCAACAATCCCTGCATCATAAAGGCTGTTTCCACCAAGTCTCCCCCATCATCTTTTGTGCTGAACGGGATTACCTTCCCTGTTGTTCCGTTCATCCAATGCGGAAACGCGCCATGGAATTTATCGGCCTGTGTATTGAGAAAATTAACCACTTTATTGATGCGCGAAAAGCCATCAGAACGTGTAAGAAAACCTCTTTCGATGCCCACCAGCATTGCCATTAGCCCAAAGCCGGAACCTCCGGTGGTTACCGTCTCACCCGAACCGAGCCGTTCGCGGGCCATACCCGACACCGGATGAGCATAGTCGGTAAAATAACCCAAGGTTTTCTGCTGTATCAATGTCAGCAGATCATTATCCGAAAGAGTTGGGAATTTGGCAGTGCTATCGATGGCAGTCGTATATTGCGACGAGAAACCGGTCACAATTTTCCCTCCAAGATTAACTCCGGTATTTATTGAAAATGTAAACGATGTCAATGGCGCTGCCGAAGCAGTAGATGTCAAAACAATAGTCTGTTTATTATCGCCTTGCGTAGCCTTATAGTTTGAACCGATTGTGCCTCCGAACGACAAGCCAGAGGTAACGATAGAGCCGGGATCAACAGTATTATTGAAAACGATTTTTGCGACCTGAACACCACCTGCAACGCCATGAAAATTTCCATTATTAGTTAATGAAGAGCCGTTGATCTGTACGCTGACAACAGACAAAGAAGTGACATCCGGCACAACCGGTTCATTATTTTTGCCACATGAGGCAACAATAATAATGGCGAATAAAAAGCTCAATTTTCTCATATTCATTGGCATTTAACCGGTTTTGACAACGGTGACACCCCACTCTCGCCTAATGCCTCAATAGCAAACCAATAGCTGGAGTCCTTATCCAGACCTCTCATGTCATATGTAGTTGCATCATACACTGTAATGCAATTGTAAAGTTGATCCGGAGCTATTCCGAAGCGAATATTGTAACCATAGGCTCCGTCTACAGCTTGCCACTTTATCGTTGCATTGCGGGTATCTTTCTTGTCTCTTACGGTTACAAATTTACTAACTGCGGCAGGTGTTTGTCCTTCCGATTTACCAAATACCCGAAAATCCATCAACGCAAAATTACCGCTTGCCGAATGGACGTTTTCAATTTTCAGGTAACGTGTTGTCAGGGGTTGCTTCAGCTCCACATAGTCGTGAGGAACGTCAAGATCGTTATTGCTTTTATCCACCGCTAATTGCCAATTTTTGCCATCGGACGATGCGAAAATTTTGTACTGATGATACACATCCATTGCTTTTCCACATTGGTTTGCCTTGTGTTCATAATAATTGACCTGAATGGCATTAACCTGTTTTTCAGCACCTAAATCCATAGTAAACCACTCTCCGGGATTGCCGGTGGCGGCAGCCCAATACGTCCGCATGTTTTCATCAGCCGCATTTTCGGGCAGGTAAATACTGTCGGACGATGAAGCCCACGCCTTTTTGTGCAACGAAAGCAACATCCAGCCGGTAAAATTGCCTTTCGCATGATCTTCGGAAGCACGCGGAATTGTGGTGGGATAATCGCCGAACGCAGTATTGGCAAACAAAGTGCCTTCCTTATCGAACCCTGCCGGATAGAGTCCGATGCGCCGTTCAAACGTTTCTCTAAGTGACAACATGCAGGTGGCTATATGCCAGTAGCTTCCATAATTATCTTTGAACGTTCCGCCGTGTCCGGCCCCCAACACAAAACCTCCGGGTTTGTATGAAAACGGATTGTGTCGTTGATAAACGAATGGTCCTAACGGCTTATCCGACACGTAAACGCCGTCGGCATACACTTTGAATTCGGTACCGGGAGCTCCATACTGAAGATAATATTTCCCGTCGTGTTTCGTCATGAACGAACCTTCCACAAAGGGTTTAAGTGTTACGGAATCATCATTGTTCATCCCGAAACGCTCCCATCCGTGAAGTTCGGGATGCAACAGTATTAAATCGTGAATAACACTTTTGGGTCGAAATGATGCACGATCGTATTCAACGCCTTTGGTCGGAAATTCGTTGCTGGAACCATAATAAAGATACAGACGGCCATCATCGTCGAGAAAAAGATCTGGATCCCAGTGTGGCAACAGAGCCGTTTCTGCCAGATGTTTCCAGCGACCTTCGTCAGGATGAGTTGTGTACCAAACCGGCAAATCTTTATACGTCGAGCCGAGCATTATCAATGTATCGCCAAACACTTCCACCGCGGGAGCGCACTGATCGTCATCGTTGGGTTTACGCTGAAAACCGGCGAATACATATTTCCATTTTGTCAAATCATCCGAAACGTAATAACCTGATTGATTGGTCGAAAAAAGATAATACTTCCCTTTGTACGGTACAATCATCGGATCGGCGGTAGATCGGCACGAAATGCCTTTGTTGTTGCTATGGTTGAAATATTCAAAGTTATAGTCGATATTTACCGGGTTGCAATACGTTTTCGGTCGATCGTTATTCGGGTCGAACCAGGGAGTTGCCTGTGATTGTTGACGCATGATAGAATGATTTTGGTTATCGGAAAACATACGAACGGTAATCGTTGTGAGGATTGGAGAGATGGGAGTCTCGGTAAATTTCATGCCCGGAAAATAGCAAACCAATGCCTTGTCGTCCGGGCTGACCGTCATTGTAAAACGGCCTTGGGCATCACTTGAAGCGGAAACCACCCCATATTTCACCATAAGTTGTGCTCCGGGCAATGGAGCGCCTGTGCTGTCTGTAACTACCCCTTTTATTTGGTATGTCTTGACAACGGGTATGTTATACTCAGTTATTTGCCCTTTTATGGTTTTGGTTTGAGAACTTGACATTACAAACCCACAAAAAAAGAGCAGGATAAAAATCGAAAAACGAACTGTATTATTCATAAAAAAGATAAGAAAAGGGTTGCGAATACCACAACCCTTTTCCGTTTTTAATAATCAGAGATTAACTTATCGTTTAGCTGTAAACAAACTTTGAACTTCTGCTGCTGTCAAAGCTGTTCCATAAAACCGGAACTGATCGAGAGCACCTTTCCAGGTAGAGGCCAGCCAGTTGTCAGATACATCACTGGCATCGCCCTGCGGACCACAACCGATACGTACCGATGCAATGACAGAATTTACTAATCCTATTGCGCCGTGACCGGTCCATATTTTTGTACCCTGAGAGACCCCATCTTTGTAAAATGTCAATCCTGAAGTAGCTTGGTCATATACAAAAGCGCAATGGTGCCATGCATTGTCCATTAATCCCGGAATACTACCTGATCCTTCCCAGGTCAGCCATGTGTCAGCAACACTTGCACCGCCACTTAAGCCGGAGGCTGCTACCAATTTTACGGCACAGGCAGTATTATCTCCTTCAAACAAGAGGAAAAAGTTACTACTCGACCAATGATAATTGGAGACAGCAACAAAACTAAACGGATACTCAGGCCCATTTGTCAAAGCATTGTTATGAGTTTGTCCGTTATGTTTTTCCCAAAATGAGATGGTGAAACTTTTTGCTGTGGTTGCAAAATCGTTGGGTTTTGCATACGAAACAAATTTACCCACTCCACCTTGAATGGCTTTGCCTTTGATTCCATCAACAGATGAGGTTGTATTGGCACTGGCAAAATTTGCCCGAATGCTGTCTACTGCATTCATCAATACATCAGAAGTCGTACCGTCAAATGCAACGTAGAATTTCAGAGGACCACCTGCCGGATTGCTGTCTTTAGGATAGTCTCCCAAAGTGGGATGATTCAAATCCTGACAGCTGCTAAAAGCCAAAACAGTAACAGCCAATATGCTATATATAATATTTTTCATATTTCTAATATTTAATAGTTAACCATAAATTACCAGTCGGGATTTTGAGTAAGTTTCCCCTGCGCTTTATCAATAATAGTTTGAGGGATAGGATAATACTTACATTTGTCGGTATATCCTTTGGATCCTAAAACAGTCAAAGCATCACCCCAACGAACCAAATCAAAGAAACGTTCACCTTCCATAGCAAATTCAGCACGACGCTCCTTCTTAATGGCCGTACGCAAAGCAGCCTGATCGGTGGTAGTTATTGCAGGCAATACGTTGGCACCGCCTCTGGCTCTGGCCCTTATCATTTCGAGGTATTTAAGTGCTTTGGCACTGTTTCCCGATTCATTTGCAGCTTCAGCCGCCATCATAATTACATCCGCGTATCTCAACAGGCGAACATTCAGCCAATTGGCATATTTTATACCTGTGGCTGCCCTTCGTGCCGGATTTGAATATACTTTACGATTCCAGTAGGGCTGAATTGATCCCAACGAAGCAGGGACTGTCAAGCCATAACCATCTGAGCCTCCCGAATAGAGTATGGTAGTAGTTTTTCTCGGATCGCCGGCTTCATATGAGTCAACCAAATCCTGACTCGGAACATTCCAACCCCAGCCCAAATCCCAGTCTCCGCTACCACGAACGCCTTGAGAACCGTTGTAATTATTGTTATAACTGGTAGTTCCGTTGCTACTTACATAGTTTTGAGCTTCAAGCATCGATTCGGAAGAATTTTCACCGTCTTCAGTAAAGAATTTGTCATAAGACCCCAGCAAGCTATAATTACCGGAATTAATTACCGTTTCACACAACGATAATGCCCCGGCCCAGTCTTTCTGATACAATTTTACTTTTGCGAGTAATCCGTTAGCCGTACCATTGGTCACACGCCCAGCATAATTGCTTGCCCAGGATGATGGCAAATGAGCAGCCGCATACGTCAAATCTTCTGTAATGAAGGCGTATATCTGAGCAACTGTTGATTTTTCGATATTGGCATCACCGATATGATAAATTTTGAAATTAATAAGAGGAACGGCACCAAATGTGCGAACCAGATCAAAATAGGCATATCCCCTGAAAAAACGGGTTTCCGCGCGATTGATGATATCGCCTGTCGATTCCAGTTTCAATGAATCCATCAGCTGAAGAATATCATTACAGTCGTTAATCATTGTATAGTGCGCGTTCCAATAATCGAGAGTCAGCCAGCTTTCGGCTTTGTTATACTTGAAGTAGTCGGCAATTTGTTCGTAGGCAGCACCATCGGTTGGCGTACTGCCTTTGATGGCATCGTCGCTTCTCATTATGTGCATAAAGGCATATGGTAATCCGGATACACCTTCAGCTCGTAAATCACCATATAGGCCAAATACTTTTCCTTCTACTCCACCTACAGAAAGATCTCCTTCTGTAGCAGTTGCGAGGGGTTTTCTATCCAGAAAATCTGAACAACTTACCAATAATAATAAAATCGGTAAGATTAGTAAATATATCTTTTTCATAATTCTATGGTATTAAATGGAATTAAAAAGTGACGTTAACACCTACAGTAGTTACAGCCGGTACCGGGTAGCCACCGTTGTCATATCCGAATTTAGTAGCACTACCTCCGGCTTCAGGTGTAAAGCCCGAGTTGTGTTTCCATGTAACAAGGTTCTGTCCGCTTACATAAACTCTCAGTTTCTCAATATTCATTTTTTGCAACAGCTTATGATCGAATGAATAACCCAACTGAACATTACGCAAACGCAGGTAACTTCCATCTTCAATCATATAGGTAGATGGCAAATTGTTATTGGCATCATTTCCGACCTTCGGTTCCCAATTGGAAGTTCCGGCTCCGGTCCAGCGGCCCAAACGATCCTGTCTGTAATTGAAAACAGCATAAGAAGAACCGTTACCCCAGTCACGCCAGATTTCATTCCCATATACACCCTGGAATTCGATTGATAAATCGAAGTTTTTGTAGTTGGCTGATGCGCTTAATCCGTAGGTAAAATCAGGCGTTGGATTGCCGATAATAGTACGATCTGCATCTGTAATTTTTCCGTCTCCGTTCAGATCCTTAAATTTCAAATCACCGGGACCGTAATCGGCTAAAGTATTCACCGGACTGGCCAGCTTATCTGCATACGACTGATAAACACCGTCTACAACATATCCATAGAACGAGCCGATAGGAGAACCTGCCTGTGTAATTGAATTACCATCATAGTAAGCATAACCCGGTTTCCAGACACTCAACACTTTATTACGAATTGTAGTAATATTTCCAGACACATTAAACGTCATGCCATTAGCTAATT
>JAUZOL010000126.1 GCA_030706455.1 Bacteroidota bacterium | reverse complement strand
TTTATTTCAATCGTGACAATTATTTATACCCTGCCCAATCACGAATATCGATATCGTCTGCCGTGATTTTGCAGAATGCCTTGATAAAGGCGCTTGCCAAACGGGCATTGGTAATCAATGGAATGTTGAAGTCGATTGCTCCACGGCGAATCTTATAACCATTTGATAGTTCACGCTTTGTCAAATTCTTCGGAATGTTAATGACCAGATCGAATTTTTTATCAGCAATCATTTGCATTACGTTGTGTTCGCCGTCTTCATCCGGCCAGTTCACATCAATTGCATCCACTCCATTTTGTTGCAGGAATTGCTGCGTTCCATGGGTTGCATAAATGGTGTAACCATTCTTCGATAACAAAAGGCATGCATCCAGCATGGCTACTTTCGATTTCGATTCACCGGAAGATACCATAACAGTTTTCTCCGGAATACGATAACCGACAGAAAGCATTGCTGTAAGTAAAGCATCGTCAAACTGGTGACCGATACACCCTACTTCACCGGTCGATGCCATGTCAACACCAAGTACAGGGTCGGCCTTTTGCAGACGGGTGAACGAGAACTGAGAAGCTTTAATACCCACGTAGTCGAGATCGAATGCCGATTTTTCGGGTTTCGCAGGATTCATTCCCAACATTACCTGAGTAGCCAAATCAATAAAATTGATTTTCAATACCTTAGAAACAAACGGAAAGCTCCTTGATGCGCGAAGATTACACTCAATAACCTTAATATCATTATCCTTCGCAAGGAACTGGATATTGAACGGACCTGAAATATTAAGCGATTTTGCAATCTGACGGGCAATCTGTTTGATGCGGCGAACCGTTTCCACATAGATTTTTTGCGGAGGGAACTGAATGGTAGCATCACCGGAGTGAACACCGGCAAATTCCACGTGCTCCGAAATCGCATAGATCACAATGTCACCTTTATTGGCCACTGCGTCAATTTCGATTTCCTTGGCATTTTCGATGAATTCAGAAACAACCACAGGGTGTTCCTGTGACACTTCGGTAGCCAGTTCGAGGAACTCTTCAAGCTCTTCCTGATTGGAGCAGACATTCATTGCTGCACCCGAAAGAACGTAAGAAGGACGAACCAACACAGGGAAACCAACGTTCTTAACAAACTCTGTAATGTCGTTCAATGAACGAAGTTCCTGCCAGCGTGGTTGGTCAATTTTAAGATCATCCAACATGCTTGAAAACTTATGACGGTCTTCGGCATTGTCGATTGAAGATGCACTTGTTCCCAGAAGATTAACGCCAGAATCTGACAAACGTACAGCAAGGTTATTTGGAATCTGACCACCCACAGAAACAATGGTTCCCATTGGATTTTCGAGTTCCAGAATATCCATCACACGTTCGTAGGTCAACTCGTCGAAGTAAAGACGGTCGCACATATCGTAGTCGGTCGAAACAGTTTCCGGATTGTAGTTAATCATAACCGAACGCAGACCCTGTTTGCGAATAGTATTCAAAGCGTTTACGCTACACCAGTCGAACTCAACAGAACTACCGATACGGTATGCACCAGAGCCTAAAACCACTACCGAACGGTGGTCACCAAGATATTTCACATCGTTAGCCGATCCGTTGTAGGTGATATACAGGTAATTGGTTTGTGCCGGATATTCTGCGGCAAGGGTATCGATCTGTTTTACAACCGGCAAAATACCGCGGCGTTTACGTTCAGCACGAACTTCATCACCGATACGAGCCTTATTTTCGTGAATATCGAACATCAGGCGGGCAATCTGAAAGTCAGAGAAACCCATCTGCTTAGCACGCAACAAGAGGTCATCCGACAAATCGTTGAACGATTCCGTCTGTTTCAGGTCTTTGGCAACATCAACGATATTTTGAAGTTTCTGGAGGAACCAGTTGTCAATCTTTGTGAGATTATGAATCTGTTCGATGGTATATCCGCTCTGAAGTGCCTGCGACAGGTAAAAAATACGACGGTCGGTAGGTTCTGAGAGCGCTTTGTTCATATCAGAGATCGACAACGTTTTGTTCGCAACAAAACCGTGCATTCCCTGTTGAATCATACGCAAACCTTTCTGCAGAGCTTCTTCGAAGGTACGACCGATAGCCATCACCTCCCCCACACTCTTCATGCTACTGCCGATTTCACGAGAAACACCGTGAAACTTTGCTAAGTCCCAGCGGGGAATCTTAAAAACCACGTAGTCTAAAGCGGGTTCAAAGAAAGCTGTAGTTGTTTTTGTTACCGAGTTTTTCAGTTCAAACAAACCATAACCCAAAGCCAGTTTAGCGGCAACAAATGCAAGAGGATAACCGGTTGCTTTCGATGCAAGCGCAGAAGAACGGCTCAAACGGGCGTTTACTTCGATTACGCGATAGTCTTCCGAATCTGGGTCAAACGCATACTGAACGTTACATTCACCTACGATTCCGATATGACGAACAATGCGGATAGCAATTTCACGAAGTTTATGATATTCGCTGTTAGTAAGTGTCTGTGATGGAGCAACCACGATACTCTCGCCGGTGTGAATTCCCAGTGGGTCGAAGTTTTCCATGTTACAAACCGTGATACAGTTATCGTAACGGTCGCGAACCACTTCGTATTCGATTTCTTTCCAGCCTTTCAGTGATTTTTCAACCAAAAGTTGCGAAGAATAGTTGAACGCCTTTTCGGCAAGCGCCTCGAGTTCCTGTTCGTTGTTACAGAAACCGCTACCCAAACCACCCAAAGCATAAGCTGCACGGACGATAATAGGATAACCCAGATCTTTTGCTGCAGTTTTGGCATCTGCCATATTTTCTACTGCAAAACTTTTGATGGTTTTTACATCAATCTGATCGAGCTTCTTTACGAACAGTTCGCGGTCTTCTGTATCAATAATGGCCTGAACCGGAGTTCCCAGCACACGCAAATTATATTTTTCAAGAATGCCCGATTCAAAAAGCTTTACACCGCAGTTCAAAGCAGTCTGGCCACCGAAAGCGAGTAAAAGACCATCCGGCTGTTCTTTTTTGATTACCTTTTCAACAAAGAACGGGGTGATTGGCAGGAAGTAGATTTTATCGGCCACACCTTCAGAGGTCTGAACGGTAGCAATATTCGGATTGATGAGCACCGTTTCAATTCCCTCTTCTTTCAGCGCTTTCAACGCCTGAGAGCCGGAATAATCGAATTCGCCCGCCTCTCCGATCTTCAAAGCACCGGATCCGAGAATTAAAACCTTTTTAATGGACAATCGGGTATTGTCTGTGGACAAGAAGTCGTCTTTTATATTCATTGTTTCTTAATTCGTTTTGACTTTTTGCTATAAAACACACATTTTCAATAGTCTGCAATTAACTGCACTTAGTCAATTAATTTGAGGAACTCATCAAATAAAAATTCAGTATCGGTTGGCCCACTGGAAGCTTCCGGGTGAAACTGAGCTGAAAAATAAGGTTTCGTTTTATGGCGAATACCCTCATTAGTGCCGTCATTCAAATTAATGAATAAAGGTTCCCAATCGCTACCCAGCGTATTATTGTCAACGGCATAACCATGGTTTTGAGAAGTTACAAAGCAACGATTAGTGCCAGCCATACGCACCGGTTGGTTATGACTGCGGTGACCGTATTTCAGCTTGTATGTTTTTGCACCACCAGCAATTGAAAGCAATTGGTTACCCATACAAATACCGAAGATAGGTTTGCCGGTTGTCATCGCCTTGCGGATATTCTCCACAGTTACGTTACAATAGGCAGGATTACCCGGGCCATTTGAAATGAACAATCCATCATATTCCAGGGTATTAAAATCATAATCCCACGGAACACGAATCAGGGTAACATCACGTTTGAGAAAACAGCGAAGAATATTGTGTTTTACACCACAGTCAACCAGCACAACTTTTTTCTTGCCGTTGCCGTATGTAATTACCTCTTTACAGCTTACTTTTGCAACATGGTTTTCGCTGTCAGTGTCAACAAATTCCACATCTTCCTTGTCGGGAAAAATAAGTTTTCCTTTCATGGCACCATACTCGCGAATGATTTTAGTCAATTCACGGGTATCAACTCCATAGATTGCTGGAATTTTGTTCTCTTTCAACCAGTCGCTAAGACTTTTTTGAGCGTTCCAGTGGCTGTATTGAAACGAATAATCGGAAATAATCAAGCCACTGACATGAATTATTTCCGATTCGTAAAATGTTGATAAGCCGTTTTCTGTAATGCCCTGCGGGACTCCGTAATTACCAACTAGCGGATAAGTGACAGTAAGAATCTGTCCCGAATACGAAGGATCGGTTAAGCTTTCAGGATAGCCAACCATTGCCGTACTAAAGACGACTTCGCCGGCTCTTGGCTCTTCGTACCCGAAAGACTTACCGTAAAAAGTGGTGCCATTTTCAAGCACCAAATGCATCGGTTTGTTATGTTCCATTATTAATGCGTAGAGATAGAATAAATATGGTATCTTTTCGACCTGCAAAGGTACAAAAAAACTACCTAACGATAAAGAAATCCGAGGTAATAATAATAAAAAATAAGGTTTTTGATATTTTGCAATGTCAATTTGATATTTTTGATACAAAATTGCAATGTGGACTTTGCAACCCGAAAGATTAATTGTACTTTTGTATCAATACATTTTAGCAACATTTATACATATAAATATCTAATATTAAAATAAATAGTCATGAAATTGTTGGAAGAAATCATGAAACGGGCTCAGGAAAATGTTCAGCACATTGTGTTGCCCGAAGGAACCGAGGAACGTACTCTACAGGCTGCAGATGTAATCCTGGAGAAAAAAGCAGCCAATATCACCCTGATCGGTAATCCGGATGAAATCCACAGTTTAACCGCGAAATTTCAATTGAAAAACATTGATAAGGCTACCATACTCGATCCTGAAAACTATTCACAATACGAAGAATACACCAATCTGCTGTTTGAATTAAGAAAAGCTAAGGGCCTTACGATGGAACAAGCACAGAAGCTGGCAAAAGATCCTTTATATATAGGAACGCTGATGATTAAAAACGGCGATGCTGACGGTGAAGTTGCCGGTGCAAGAAACACTACCGGGAATGTGTTGCGTCCGGCTCTGCAAATTGTCAAAACAAAACCCGGTACATCTGTTGTTTCCGGTGCATTACTGTTGTTTTCCAATAGTCCTTACGGCGAAAACGGATTGGTATTAATGGCCGACCTGGCTGTTACCCCGAACCCAACCGCACAAGAACTTGCTGAAATTGCAGTAAACTCAGGACAGACAGCCCGCACTATCGGAGGCTTTGAACCAAAGATTGCAATGCTCAGTTTCTCAACCAAAGGAAGTGCCAAACACGAATTAGTCGACAAAGTAGTAGAAGCAACCCGTATTGCTCAGGAAATGGCTCCCGATTTACAAATTGATGGCGAACTTCAGGCCGATGCTGCTTTAGTTCCTTCTGTAGGCGAAAGTAAAGCTCCCGGAAGCGAGGTTGCCGGCCATGCCAACGTTCTTGTATTCCCCGACCTACAAGCAGGTAACATCGGCTACAAACTCGTTCAACGCTTGGGTAACGCTGTAGCTATCGGACCGATCCTTCAGGGAATGGGAGCTCCTATCAACGATTTATCGCGCGGTTGCTGTGTGAATGACATCGTACAAATGATTGCCATTACCGCAAATCAGGCCATCGGAGTGAAACAGGCAAAATAAAGATTGATGCAAAATTGAGAAAGTATTTCAAAATTCCATTATTCTATAAATGAAACTAATGGAGTCCAGAACAATATTTTCTTTGTACCTCGTAAATGAATAAATTGTAAATATATATTATGTCACAATTACCAAACGAACCCATCGAAAATTACGGACTAAGCCACAAAGACCGCAAACGCACTCTGTTTTCCAGAATAGGCGTAGTTGGCTGTGGAAAAGATGGCAGCATCATAGCTACCATAGCTGCCAGCCGTGGCATGGAAGTTGTTTTTCTGGAACCGACAGAAGAAGGCATCAGCAATGCATATTCCAGAATTGAAAAGAAATTGGATGCCCGGGTAATGAATTGGGGACTTACAAATTCAGAAAAGAAAGCCATTCTTTCGCGTATCAGAGGAACCGTAAATTATTCTGATTTTGTAGGATGTGATTTCGTGATTGAAACAATTCGTTACGACGATCATACCGGCATCAGGAGCATTGACCGCCGTAAAGAAGTGTTCAAAAAGCTGGAAGGAGTTCTAAATCCCGAAGCGATTATTGCCTCCAATGTTTCTACTATTGTTGTAACTGAATTATCTAACGAACTGGAACATCCGGAACGCTGCGTAGGAGTACACTTCCTTACCAACGTCCCCGACTCGCATGTTCTGGAAATCGTGAGAGGTTTATATACTTCAGAAAACACTTTTGAAAAAGTATGTCGTTTTGCCGAACTGATTAATTACGATTTTATTTCAGTATCCGAATCAGTCGGGCTGGTTAGTCTCCGTATGTTTTTGATCATGCTAAACGAAGCATGCTCTATTGTGATGGAAGGTATTTCTACTGTTGCCGATGTAGACAAAGTGCTTACCGTCGGTTTTGGTCACCGTCAGGGTGTTTTCCGTACTGCCGATCAATTGGGAATTGAAAAAATTGTGCCGTTGATGGAAAATCTTTTCAACGAATACGGTAACATTAAATACAAGGCATCTCCGCTTTTACTTCGCTTGTATCGTGCTAAACATTATGGCATTCGTAATGCAAAAGGTTTTTATCAGTATGATGAAAACGGAAAAATCATCCAATAATCATTAAAATCAAAGACATGAAGATTTTAGTACTGAATTGCGGAAGTTCTTCCGTTAAATATAAACTGTTCGACATGGAATCCAAAACCATTCTCGGACAAGGTGGCGTTGAAAAACTGGGAATGCAGGGATCTTTCCTGAAACATACCCGCCCTGATGGCCAAAAAGTTACACTTGAAGGCGAAATACTTACTCATTCTATCGCTGTAGAATATATTCTGGGCGTTTTATTGAGCGAAAAACACGGAGCTATCAAGTCTCTTGATGAAATTGATGCCGTTGGACACCGCTTGGTGCATGGTGGCGAAACGTTTAACAAAAGCGTACTCATCAACGACGAAGTAATTTCAAAAATTGAAGAATGCATAGAGATTGCCCCACTCCATAACCCACCCAACCTGGCCGGTATAAACGCTATTCGCGAGTTATTGCCGAATGTGCCTCAGGTAGGCGTTTTCGACACGGCATTCCACCAGACTATGCCTTCTTATGCATACATGTACGGCATTCCCTACTCGCTCTACAAAAAATATGGAATCCGTCGTTACGGCTTTCATGGAACAAGCCACCGCTATGTTTCAAAGCGTGCATGCGAGCTACTTGGTCTCGACGTAAACAATTCAAAACTGATTACTTGCCATATTGGTAATGGCGGTTCTATTACTGCCATCAAAAATGGAGAATCAGTAGATACTTCAATGGGTTTCACTCCGGTAGAAGGCCTGCTTATGGGAACCCGTTGCGGAGATATAGATCTTGGAGTGGTTACTTTCCTTATGGACAAAGAAATGCTGGGCACTGATTCTGCATCTACCCTGTTCAACAAACACAGCGGCTTACTGGGTATTTCCGGAGTGTCTTCGGATATGCGCGATGTGAATCAAGCCGTTAAGGACGGTAATGAACATGCCAAACTGGCACTGGACATGTACCACTATCGCATCAAAAAATATATCGGAGCTTACATGGCTGCTTTAGGTGGTGCCGATGCCATAGTATTTACGGGAGGTGTAGGCGAAAATGGAGATAACTCCAGACTTCAGTCATGCGCCGGCCTCGAATTTTTGGGCATCAAAATTGATCCGGCTGTGAATGCTACCGTTCATGGAGAAGAACACATTATCAGCACACCTGATTCTGCTGTAAAAGTAATTGTGGTTCCAACAGATGAAGAATTTATGATTGCTTCAGATACGATGGAAATTGCGGGAAAATAAAACCCAAGCCATTTCTGATAAATAAAAACGGTACAATTTGAAACTCTTCACTTTGTGCCGTTTTTTATTGATACCACACCAGACTCTTCATTTTTATTGTATTTTTGTGCATATACAAACAAATCACTCCTGATCAATGGAAACACAACCCTCACCTACCCGCTACGATAATAAAGTTCCCTATATACAATGCGGAAAAAGCGGCCTCGTTCTACCCCGTATATCATTAGGTTTATGGCATAACTTCGGTGATGTTGACGATTTTAGCGAAGCAACCAAAATGATCCAGTTCGCATTCGACAATGGTATAACTCACTTTGATCTGGCCAATAATTATGGACCTCCGGAAGGAAGCGCAGAAGAAAATTTCGGAAAGATTCTTCATCATTACTTACCAGGATACCGCGACGAAATGATCATATCCACAAAAGCAGGACACAGGATGTGGCCCGGCCCTTACGGCGACGGAGGATCCCGTAAATATCTTATCGCCAGCTTAAACCAAAGTCTAAAGCGAATGAAGCTGGATTACGTGGATATTTTTTATTCTCACCGGTATGATCCGAATACTCCTCTGGAAGAGACAATGAATGCGTTATCTGACATTGTCAAACAGGGAAAAGCATTGTATGTCGGAATATCGAAATATCCTGTGGATAAAACAATTGAGGCCTACTCTATATTGAAAGCCAATGGTACTCCATGCCTTATCCATCAGGACAGGTACAGCATGTTATCGCGAGACATAGAAGAGGGCATTCTACAAGCAGCAGATGATCATGGCGTGGGATTTATCGGGTTTTCTCCTTTATATCAGGGGGTATTGTCTGACAAATATCTTCACGGCATACCCGATAATTCACGAGCCGCAAAATCAACAGGCTTTTTACAACGCAGTCAGATATCGCCCGAAATTCTGGATAAAGTTACAGCTCTTAATTCCATTGCAATCCAGAGAGACCAGACATTGGCACAAATGGCGTTAATTTGGTGCTTACGGCACCCGACCGTGACCTCTGTTATTGTCGGCACCAGCTCTTTAAAACAATTACAAGATAACATTGACGCATTGCACTACCCGCGCCTGTCTGAAGAAGAAATCGCTCAGATAGATACGATACTTCAACAAAAATAGAACTATCGTTCTCTTGATTTGAATAATCAAACATAAAGCAATCGGAGCTTAATGGCTAACTTGAAAGCCATTAAACTTTAGAGGAACGTAAATTCACATAAAAGTAGCATCAAAGCTTCTAAATAAGAAAAAATGCTATCTTTACAGCGTGCATTTACGTTCTTGTTGTATTCAGGATACTGTTTTTTCGAATCAGTCCTGATACAATTACTCTAAATTCTTCTAAATTTTACAACTATGGCAATCAAGAAGTTTATCCTCGACACCAATGTCATTCTACATGACTATAAATGCATCTACAATTTTCAGGAAAATGATATTTACATTCCAATAACTGTTCTCGAAGAGCTTGACAAATTTAAAAAGGGGAATGATGATATTAATTTCAATGCCAGAGAATTCTCCCGGGATCTTGAT
>JAUZOL010000125.1 GCA_030706455.1 Bacteroidota bacterium | reverse complement strand
TGCCCAGTACGATGTCAGTGATTTCTCCATTTGCCGAACTCTGAATCGAAAAGTCGTGAATGGGTGGTTTGTATCCTTCTTTGACTAAAACGGTCTTCTGATCAACGAATTTCCATGTGCTGTCGTTAGCGGGATAGTTGTTAAGCGTAAACTCTTTCTTTACCCCGTTTTTCGCGTAAATAAACGTGGTGGTATATTCGTCTTTGGGAGCCCCATCAGGGATTTTCATTCCTTCGGGGATGTTGGCTCCGATCTTGTAGGGCCGAAAATCGACCATCGGCAGGTAGTGGTAGTTGAAGTGCGACAAAGTCATCACGCTGAAAAACGAAAAGACTACCAGTATCCATTCTGACAGCGGCCGGAGAGTGGTCGTGTGATGTTTGCGCAACACAATGATTCCGATAATCATTGCCAGCAGTACGATATTCTTGAAGAATGTAGCCTTGTTGCTGATGACCAACGCATCGCCAAAACAGCCGCAGTCGTGCACGGGATTGGCTTTGTAGATCCAAGCCGTGAGTCCAATCATGAAGAGCATAAAGAGCAGGGCAACCCACGAAGTCTCTTTCAGGCGGATACCGGCAATCAGGTTCAGCCCGATGACCATTTCTACCGCCGAAAGCAGAACGGAGAGCACCAGAGCGAATCCGTTGAGACTTTCGAGACCCATGGCGGCAAAGTAATCCTGAAATTTGTAGGAACCACCCAGCGGGTCGATAGCTTTGACAAAGCCCGAAAAGACAAACACTGCGCCGAAGAGCCAGCGTAGTATCCGGAGTGTATTTTTTTGTAGAGAATTCATGTTATTGTTCTCCTTCAAAATCTATTTTAATCAATGCAAAGATGGCATAGTTTACCATGTCTGAATAGTTGGCATCGATGCCTTCGGAGATCAGCGTCTCGCCATTATTCGATTCGATCTGCTTGGTGCGGTTGAGTTTTTGCAGAATGATGTCCGTGTACGAGCTGACCCGCATCAGGCGCCATGCTTCGCCGTAATCGTGGTTTTTGGCCATCATCAGCGTTTTGGTCTGCTGAATATATTTGTCGTAAAGTGCCAAAGCTTCTTTCGGAGCAAGGTCTGGTTGATCGGCATAACCCAGCGCAAGCTGAATCAATCCGATGACACCGTAGTTGACAATGGCAATCCATTCACCGCGTGTTCCTTCGTCCACCATTGCCTCCTTCTTGGTTTCGAGGCTGCGGATACGGTTGGCTTTGATATATATCTGGTCGGTAACCGAAGAGGGTCGCATGATGCGCCACGAAGTGCCGTAGTCGGTCAGCTTCTTGGCAAAAATATCGCGACAGGTTTTGATAACGGAGTCAAATTGCTGCTCTGTTGTTGTCATACAAGGCGGGTTTATATCCGAAACGGCAGGATGAAAGGATTGTTTTTACTCCTGCCTGTTGTATAAATGTTTGAAATAGAATTGTTTCTAATATCAATGATTCAGCATCAAAGGTAGGTATTTTTTTTGAGATTAGGGAGGGATATACAACGTACTCTTCTGTGCCGATAATACTCAATAATCAATCCGACCGAGCGGATATAAACTTACCGTGCCGCTGGTACTGAATTTCAGCACGAGAATATTGCAAATGATTTGTGGGTATTTCCGTTGTTTGTGGGCTTATTTGGGCAAAAGCGAAAAGTGTATTGTCTTGTGTTCAAAGACAAGGAGGTTTTGGCTACGTATATTTTCGATTCAATTGCAGTTGACGTTCAGCTCGGTTAGGGGGTGGGATTCCCTTTTTGTTTGCCAAGGAAGACTCTTTGTATAAAAAGGAGAGCTTTGGGAAAATCATAATTGTTTTAAAGAAAAAAACACCTTCTATTCATAAATAGAAACGTATATTATGTAAATATCAATAGTAAAAAATAATCAAATATTAAATTAAAATTATTAGCAAATATAAGATGTTTGAAATAGTTGTATAGCTTTGATATATAGATTTATAAATGTTTACAAGCCCTGATGTTAATGAGGTTGCTTTTGAAATTTATGACTTGCAATGAAGCTAATAAGCATCAAAAAGATATGTATTTTTTATATATGCAATCAAATAGTTACAAATAGTAAAAAATAAATGCTACTTTTGCCATAGTTTATTTTGCAATTACAGACTTATTTATGGTGAATATTAACTAAAGAGAAGCGTATGAGAAAACTAATGATGATGTTATGCTTGGCGATAAGCATAGGGTGGGCTACGGCACAAACGAAAGTCACAGGTGTAGTCATCTCCTCGGATGACGGACAACCTGTTATTGGAGCAACTGTCTTAGCCAAAGGAACAAAGGTAGGAACTGTGACCGATGCAGAAGGTCGATTTTCACTGACGGTACCGCAATCCGGAAAGATTTTGCAAATCTCTTATGTGGGAATGGAGCCTATGGAAGTGGGCGTAAAACCGAATCTCAGAATTGAGATGAAGATTGATGCCCGTCAAATGGAAGAAGTAGTCGTGACTGGTATGCATCGCATGGATAAGCGATTATTTACAGGAGCCACAACTAAACTTGGTGCAGACAACGTTAAACTGGATGGGATACCAGATATAAGCAGGGCTTTGGAAGGCCGTGCAGCCGGTGTTTCCGTTCAAAACGTGTCGGGGACCTTTGGTACAGCACCTAAAATACGCGTCCGGGGAGCTACCTCCATCTATGGTAGTTCAAAACCACTGTGGGTGGTAGACGGCGTTATATTGGAAGATGTAGCCGAAGTAAGTGCCGATGACCTCTCTTCGGGAGATGCAGTTACTTTGATTAGCTCGGCAGTATCAGGTCTTAACGCCGAAGATATTGAAAGCTTCCAGATATTAAAAGACGGTTCCGCAACTTCAATCTACGGAGCACGCGCAATGGCCGGTGTGATTGTTGTTACTACTAAAAAAGGGAAAGCCGGTACAAATAAAATCACCTATACGGGCGAATATACCATGAGGTTAAAACCCAGCTACAGAGATTTCAATATAATGAATTCTCAGGAGCAAATGGGTGTTTACAAAGAAATGGAAAATGACGGCTATCTAAATCTGGCGGAGACATATAGGGCTTCAGATAGTGGTGTTTATGGTAAAATGTATCACTTGATTAATACGTACGATCCATCGACCGGTAGTTATATTCTGGCTAACACGCCTGAAGCTCGCAATGCATATTTAAGAGAAGCCGAATACAGAAATACCGACTGGTTTGACATGCTGTTCAATAACAGTATTGCGCAGAATCATGCAATTAGTTTATCCAGTGGTACCGAAAAAGCATCTTATTATACATCATTGAGTGTGATGAACGATCCGGGATGGACAAAACAAAGTTCTGTCAACCGATATACAGCAAACGTAAACGCACTGTACAATATCTCAAAATCCGTTTCTTTAAATCTTATTAGCAACGGTTCATACAGAAAACAAAAGGCGCCAGGTACGCTCAGTCAGAATATCGATGCCGTTAGTGGAGAGGTGAAGAGAGATTTCGACATCAATCCTTATTCATATGCCTTGAATACTTCCAGAGCTTTAGATCCCAACGCCTTCTACGTTAGAAATTACGCTCCCTTCAATATTCTGCACGAGCTGGAGAACAACTACATTGACATAAATGTAGCGGATCTCAAATTTCAGGGCGAATTAAAAGTCAAACTGATGAAAAAACTGGAAGCTTCATTCCTTGGAGCCTACAAATATTCTTCCAGCGTTCAGTCTCATAACATAAAAGACTATTCAAATCAGGCTTGGGCTTTCAGAGCAATGGATGATGCCACTATGAGAGACGCCAATCCATGGTTGTATACCGATCCTGACAACGCCAACTCTTTGCCGGTTTCTGTTATGCCGTTAGGAGGCTTTTTTAAGGAGACAAAATACTCAATGAATAGCTACGATTTCAGAGGTACATTGAGTTACAACGATGTATTTTCAGAAGATCATATCGTTAACCTTTTCGGAGGAGCGGAACTCAATGCCGTTGACAGGCAAAAAACATGGTTCAATGGTGTAGGTATGCAATACGATATGGGTATGCTGCCCGCTTATAATTACATGTTTTTCAAACAAGGAAGTGAAGAAAATGCTCAGTACTATTCAGTTGATGTAACAAGAGGACGCCAGTTGGCATTCTTTGGAACCGGAACATATTCATACAAAGGGAAATATACATTGAACGGAACGTTACGCTACGAAGGGTCTAATAAACTTGGAAAAAGCAGATCAGCCAGATGGCTTCCTACATGGAACGTTTCGGGGGCATGGAACGCGCATGAAGAAGCGTTCTTCAAAAAGTTAAAACCAACGATTTCGAACTTAACATTAAAAGCTTCTTATTCATTAACTGCTGACCGTGGCCCTGCTACTGTTACCAATTCTAAAGTTTTGATTGAGAGCTATAACGCATGGAGACCGTTTACCAATGTGAAAGAATCGGGATTGAGAATTAAAGATTTGGAAAACAGCGAACTGACCTACGAAAAGAAACACGAGCTGAACTTGGGTCTTGATCTTGGATTCCTGAATAACCGGATTAATTTATCTGCCGACTGGTATAAAAGGGATAATTATGATCTGATCGGCCAGATAAGCACAATGGGTATCGGAGGACAAATCACTAAATATGCTAACGTTGCTTCTATGAAGTCACATGGTATTGAATTTACTTTGTCTACCAAGAATATTGTGAACAAGAACTTCAAGTGGAATACTGACATTATTTTCTCCAAGAGTAATACGGAAGTGACAGACCTGGAAGCCAACTCCAGAATTATTGATTTGATTTCGGGCACCGGGTTTACAATGACAGGTTATCCTGTTCGTTCACTCTTCTCTTTAAATTTCAAGGGATTAAATGAAAATGGGTTACCAACCTTTATTAATGAATCAGGCAAGTTAACGGTTAGCGATATTGATTTTCAGGACAGAACCCAAAAAAGCTATCTGATTTATGAAGGGCCAACCGATCCCACTATCACTGGTAGTATTGGCAATATATTTTCTTACCAAAATGTTAAGTTCAACGTCTTTGTTACTTATTCATTTGGCAATGTAATTCGTCTGGATCCGGTATTTAGCAATAAATATTCCGATTTGGATGCTATGCCCAAAGAATTTAAAAACAGATGGACAGTTCCCGGTGATGAAAAAATCACAAATATTCCGGTTATTGCCGACGTAAGACAAAACCAACAGGACAGCCATCTGAGTTATGCATACAACGCATATAACTATTCGACAGCCCGTATTGCTAAAGGCGATTTTGTGCGAATGAAAGAAATTTCTGTAAGCTATGACATTCCAAAATCAATCATTCAGGCTTTTAGAATTAGCGATTTGTCTTTGAAGTTACAAGCTACAAACTTATTCCTGATATACGCCGATAAAAAACTGAACGGACAAGATCCTGAGTTCTTCAATACCGGTGGTGTAGCCGCTCCTGTTCCAAAACAGTTTACTCTAACACTCAAATTGGGAATTTAAAAACATGAAGGTTATGAAAAAAATAAATAATATTATTACGTCGGTTTGTGCCGCTCTTTTGCTGGTATCCTGTAATGATTTTCTCGATACAATGCCCGACAACCGGGCAGAGGTGAATTCCGCTGCAAAAATCACCTCCTTGCTTACATCTGCGTATGCCGATAACTCCTTTATATTGATGACCGAAATGGCATCAGACAATACAAAAGATAACGGGGTTTTATATACGCCATACAATCCGGAACAGGAAAATTCCTACTTGTGGAAGGCCATCACGACCACCGGAAATGATTCTCCTAAATCGGTGTGGGATTCCAACTATGGAGCTATTGCAGCTGCCAATCAGGCGTTGCAGGCCATTGCCGATTTGGGTAATCCGGCCAGCCTGAATGCGCAAAAGGGAGAAGCCCTGATTTGCCGGGCGTATGCTCACTTTACGCTGGCGAATGTATTCTGTTTGCCCTATAACCCGACAACAGCCGGTAGCGACTTGGGGCTTCCATATTCGGAAAAACCGGAAACCCAGGTAAAGGTTGCCTACCAGCGGGGAACAATGGCCGACTTGTATAAAAAAATCAGTGACGATATTGATGCCGGATTGCCGTTGATCAACGATGAACTCTATTCGGTGCCGAAATATCACTTTAACAAAAAGGCCGCTTATGCTTTTGCAGCCCGCTTCAACCTGTTCTATCTCAAGTTCGACAAGACCATTAAGTATGCAAATGTTGTGCTGGGCGATAATCCACAAAAAATACTTAGAAACTGGACTTCCATGTCGACTCTGGCATCCAATTGGGATGTAAGAACCAATGCCTATATTTCCGCCACCGAACCGGCTAATTTGTTAATTCAGACAGCTACTTCTACCTGGCCCTATATCTCCGCCGGAGTGTATTCTCTTGGTAAAAGATACGGAAATGCAAAAGCTATTTTTACAACCGAATCGGTCAGAGCTCCTGGTCTTTGGGGTGCCTATTCTAATTTGTATCTGGCGGCTCCTGCTTGGGGGAACGACCAAAAGGTGAGCGTTCCAAAATTCGGAGGCTATTTTGAATACACCGACAAAGTGGCTAAAATTGGATTCTTGCACTCTGTTGCCACACCATTTACTACCGACGAAGCTTTGCTTTGCAGAGCCGAAGCGTATGTATTGCAGGCTACCCCCGACTATGACAAGGCTACTGCTGACATTAATCTCTGGTTATCTACACATTGTAAATCCATCACAGCTAAATCTAAAAGCGATATTGTAAATTATTACAGTGCATTGCCTTATATGCCATTACAGATAACCAGCGATACTCAGAGAGGAATAAAGAAGGTGCTCAATCCCCGCGGATTTACAGTTGCAGCCGGAGATCAGGAAAATATGATTCAATGTATCTTGCATTTGCGCAGGATAGAAACCATGCACGAAGGACTTCGCTGGTGCGATATCAAACGTTACGGAATTGAAATAGCTCACAACCGTGACGGTTTATCTGACGACTTACTGAAAGTGGATGATCCACGACGTGCAATACAGTTGCCGCAAGATGTTATCAGCGCGGGACTTACTGCCAATCCCCGGTAATATAAATTGCATACTTCTTAAATGAAAAAACATTATAGTATGAAAAAAATACAATTTCTTATTTTTAGCGTTCTGATTCTGATGCTGTCATCGTGCAGTAAAGAGACGCTTGATTCTCAAAGCATTTTCGATACCACGTCGCCCGAAAGAAATGCTTTTGATACCTGGATATTAAAGAACTATACTACCCCCTACAATATAGACTTTAAATACAGGTATGACGATAAACAGTCGGACAATACCTATAATTTGGCGCCCGCTGATTATTCAAAATCAGTGGCATTGGCCAAACTGGTAAAGTATTTGTGGATAGACTCGTATGAAGAACTTATGGGGAAAGATTTTATCCGTAAATATTGTCCCAAAATGATCCAACTGATCGGATCGCCTGCATACAACACGCAGGGATCGATAATACTGGGTACTGCAGAAGGAGGTCTGAAAATTACCTTGTATAATGTGAACGCGATTGATTTAACCTCTCTTGATGTTAATGTTCTGAATAAATGGTACTTCAAAACGATGCACCATGAGTTTGCGCACATATTGCACCAAACCAAAAACTACTCAACGGATTTTAATCTCATATCAAAAGATTATCAGTCATCCAGTTGGGTAAATTTGGCGGAAACGGATGCGCTTAAAATGGGATTTATATCAAATTATGCCAGTTCTGAACCTCAGGAAGATTTTGTAGAGCTAATATCGATCTATGTTACACACGACAGTAGTTACTGGAATTCGTTGTTGACTCAGGCCGGAAGTGCCGGAAGTGCCGGAAAAGCCATCATCCTGCAAAAGTTTTCTATCGTAAAAGATTATTTGTCCACTTCGTGGGGTATAGATATTGACAAATTACGCGATATCGTACAACGTCGTTCCGGAGAAATAGGAACACTAGATCTAACAACTCTTAATTGACAAACGACATGAAACTTCATGTTGTTTCACACCCGATAGCTATTGGGAAATAATTTCAACAACACGGAGTTCCATACGACCTTTGAAAAATAAAATATTATAGTATGAAACATATAGCAAAATTCTTAGTCTTATTGCTGGCTGTTGTCTTCTATACGGGATGTACACCTGAAGAAAAAGACCTTTTCGGTGATTCATCGGCCAATAGATTAACTAACACCCTGCAAGCCGAAAAAACGCTTCTTTGCACTCCCAAAAACGGCTGGATCATGGAGTATTATCCATCATCTACTCAACAATACGGAGGATATAACATGTGGGCTTCGTTTGCCGCCGACGGCAGTGTGAAAGTGATGAGTGAGATCTATGGAACCGGTACTGTAAAAACAAGTTTGTACTCACTCAAACAGAGTGCAGGCGCCGTACTTTCGTTCGATACATACAATGAGGTTATGCACTATTTTTCCGATCCTGCCAATCCGGATGGAATTGGAGCTGCAGGAAAAGGAATGGAAGGTGATTTTGAGTTTACTGTTTTGAAAGCGAAAGCCGACTCTGTAGTCCTTAAGGGGAAAAAGACCGGATCTGTTATTCTGATGAAGGCTCTGGCTGATAATCAATCGGGCTCTGACTATATTGCCAGTATAATTGCTGCTAAAGCAAAGTTTAAATTCACCACCTATAAATATGTCGTGAATAAGGATACCATTCCGGTTACTTCTTCCAATCGAAACTTAACGTTTACGTATAAGAAAGATGGTAGTACTGTCTCAGTTTTAGCACCCTATATAGTCACACCAACCGGCTACAAATTTTATTCTCCTCTCACAATAAATGGGGTAACAGTGACAGACCTTACCTATCAAAATACAGGTGGCGATGAGTCTTTTACACCTGTCAATGGAGTGGCGGCAAAACTGATTGTTGTATATCCGCCGATTAATCAGCAATTGATTTCCGGTAATTGGTATTTTGCCTATAGTGGGTTAAGCTCCTTAGGGAAGACAGATTGGGACTATGCCAAAACCAATGGTTTTGATGTTATTGGAGAAGAATTATATTATGCATATTTAGGTAAATTCTCTACTGGCCAGTATGGTTTTTGCTTTAATTCTTCTGGCTATACAGGAGCATTGATTTATAATTATACATTAATAGCAAACAATCAGGTGAAACTTACATTTACAAACAGTGGAGCCGGAGATGGGGTGTGGTATTATAGTAATGCAAAATTCAACTATTTGATAAATCCGCTTGGAACGTCTACAGTTAGAACATTCACATTGACAACCGATGATATGAAACATCCAACATGGATAAAGTTGACCGATAATGCAAATGCAAACAATACGATCACTCTTTATAAGAGTGGCGTGGCATGGCCGTATGATAAGTAATTCAGCGTCATAGTTAGACGATTCTGGTAAGTAAACGCCCCGAAAATCTATAACAATAACAAATTTTCGGGGCGTTTTGTATTCGGACGGTGCCTGTAGGAGTAAACGGCAGATGTTCAATCTGGCAAAAAAATAAGGCCGTCACGAAAATGACGGCCTTACAAAACTAACACCTAAGATACTTATACAAGCTTTGACAACGCATCTTGGATGCGGGCCATTGCCTTTTCGATATTTTCGTCTGAAGTT
>JAUZOL010000124.1 GCA_030706455.1 Bacteroidota bacterium | reverse complement strand
TAAACGAGTAATTTTTAGTCTGAATAATTAAATGAAGCAGCTCTCACCTATGAGAATTGCAAGATAAATTAAGATAACCGGGGTGGCAAACAGTAAGCTGTCGAAACGGTCGAGCATTCCGCCATGGCCCGGTAGTATATTTCCCGAATCTTTTATGTTGAATGTACGTTTAAGCAATGATTCGGCCAAATCTCCGAATGTTCCGAACACAACCACCAGGGCTGCAAATCCAATCCATCCAAAGACCGGCAAAGATGAGAAAAAATGTGCAAATATCAAAGCTGCCACACAGGCCGCTAAAAAGCCTCCGATTGCGCCTTCCCACGATTTCTTGGGAGAAATACGTTCAAACAGCCGGTGTTTCCCCAACGTTACCCCAAAAAGATACGCTCCCGAGTCGTACGTCCAGATCAGCACAAACAGCGCTAAAAGGAATTCCGGTTCAAAGGAGTGGTTCAGTATATTCAGCATCGAAAACGGAACAACCACATAAATCTGACCGAGAAAGAAATATGCCCAATTGTGTAAGGGATTTCCATCTTTTCTGAATAATTCATAGATAACAATGCCAAAACAAAAGAGCACATAAACCGCCAGACAAATTATTCCAATTTGAGCAGAAAACTGATTCCAAAGCAATGTGGAAAAATACAAACAAGCACTTGCCAAAGTTGCAAATTGTCTGTTTATCTGAGCATGGCCTTTGGTGTTGATTAACGTGTAAAGTTCCCACTGAGTGAGAATGGTTACCCAGAAAAACAGGCTTGCAAAAGCAACTTTACCCAATAAAATAGATCCGACGATAGCACCAACAAAAAGGACTCCTGTGATTGCTCTCTGTATTAAATTCTTCATCTCAAGTACATTTCGTATATGCTACAGTTAAGCCAGTTCTTCTTCTTGTTCGGAAGTAGTTGTGGGTTCACCTTCATTTTTGGGCTCATCTACAACAGGCTGTTCGGTAGGTTCTACTGTCGTATTTTCAGACCCTGTTTCGGACATCAGTTCTTCTGCGCGCGAAGTCCATGGGCGTTTCCCGAAAATTCGTTCCACATCTTCTGTGAAAATCACTTCCTGATCAATCAGTAATTCTGCCAGTTGGTGATGCCCTTCTACGTGTTCCTTTAGAATGGCTTTGGCTCTTTCAAACTGTTCGTTGACGATGTTTTTAGCTTCGGCATCAATCAAATCGGCAGTTCTGTCGCTGTATGGTTTTGTAAAGCCGTACTCGTAAGCACCGGTTGAATCATAGAAACTGATGTTTGAGAGTTTGTCGCTCATGCCGTAATAGGCAACCATGGCGTAAGCCTGTTTGGTAACACGTTCCAAATCATTCAACGCTCCTGTCGAAGGCGTTTCAAAGAAAAGTTCTTCTGCTGCGCGTCCGCCCAACGTGGCACACATTTCGTCCAGCATATGTTCTTTGGTGGTCAGTTTGCGTTCTTCCGGCAGATACCACGCAGCACCTAATGCTTCGCCGCGGGGAACGATTGTTACTTTTACCAGCGGGTTCGCATAACGCAACATCCAGCTAACGGTAGCGTGACCGGCTTCGTGGAAAGCAATCGATTTTTTCTCTGCCAGTGTGGTCAGAGTGGTTTTTCTTTCCAATCCACCCACGATGCGGTCGACGGCATCTACGAAATCTTGCTTTTCAACAATTGTTTTATTCTTACGGGCAGCAATCAAAGCTGCTTCGTTACAAACATTGGCAATATCAGCTCCCGAAAAACCGGGAGTTTGGCGAGCCAGAAAGTCGATATCCAGAGCCGGATCGATTTTAATGGGGCGTAAGTGTACCTTGAAAATAGCAATACGTTCGTGCAGGTCGGGCAGTTCGACATGAATCTGTCTGTCAAAACGTCCGGCACGAAGCAAGGCTTTGTCCAGAATATCGGCACGGTTAGTGGCTGCCAGAATAATGACACCGCTGTTTGATCCGAAACCATCCATTTCTGTCAACAACTGGTTCAATGTATTTTCGCGTTCGTCGTTAGCTCCCATATTCGGATTCTTTCCGCGGGCACGTCCTACCGCATCAATTTCATCAATGAAAATAATACACGGTGCCTTTTCTTTTGCCTGGCGGAAAAGGTCGCGTACACGTGATGCTCCCACACCAACGAACATTTCTACGAAATCGGAACCCGACATAGAGAAGAACGGTACATCGGCTTCGCCGGCCACCGCTTTTGCCAAAAGCGTTTTACCGGTACCCGGAGGGCCAACAAGTAAAGCTCCTTTGGGAATCTTACCTCCCAGTTCGGTGTATTTTGACGGGTTTTTCAGAAATGCTACAATTTCTTCAACCTCCTGTTTGGCACCATCAAGTCCGGCAACATCTTTGAAGGTTACTTTCAAATCGCCGTTGGTTTTGTCAAACAGCTGAGCCTTGGATTTTCCTACAGAGAAAATATTACCGGGGCCGCCACCTGATCCACCGCTCATCCGTCGTGACAGGAATACAAAGAAGGCAATCATCAGGATGATGGGGAAAATAGAATACAAGAAAGTATTGAAGTAATCATTTTCCTTCTGATAGAACACCTTTCCTGTAAATTGTTTGTTTTCTCTTACCTGAGAAAGAAAACGCTGTGTTTCTTCTACAGATCCGAATTTAACCGTGATGACGGGGTTTTGCTGAAATTTTGCAGAATCGTTTCCGAATACAGGGGTCATATTCCCTTTCTTGATATTCACCAGGGCATAGTTCTGATTGGATACGACGGTTATCTTGTCAACATAGTTGCTCTTAACATAGCCTTCAAAATCGGAAAACGAGACTTCTTTGGTGTTCCCGGTTTGGGCAAAGAATGTCATTCCTACCAAAACTATACCAATGAGGGCATAGATCCAGTAGAGGTAGTTCTGGCGATTATTTTGACGTTTCCGCTGAGGATTCCCCGAATCCTGATTTTGAGAACGCTTGAAGTTATTGCTTGAATCTGGTTCCATATATAATTAATGTATAGACAAAATTAAATTTAGAAACACGACTTAAATACAAGGCTGAGTTTTTATTGCCTGACTTTAGTCGAGATCAGGGATTTCTGTAATATCGGCATCGGCCCACAAATGTTCGATGTCGTAAAAATTGCGGGGTTCGCGTTGAAACACATGAACGATTACCTGTAGATAGTCCATGGCAACCCAAAGTGAGTTTTCCAGTCCATCCGTGGCAACCGGTTTTGTTTTTGCATGAGTACGAACATAATCTCTCACCGAGCCGGCAATAGCGTTGACGTGAGTGTTTGAATCACCTTCGCAGATGACAAAAAAGCTACATCCTGCGCTGTCAAATTTTTTCAGATCAACAACTACAATACGTTTGCCTTTCTTTTCTTGTATTCCTTCTACAATGGTACGAACTAAAATATTATCTGTCATGTAATAAATGAATGATTCCTGGTGAAACTATTTTGAAAATTAAATATTGGTGGGAAACAGCTTATTATCTGTTTGAAGTATAAGCGGAGACTTCCTAATAATTTGCAAAGATAGTGTTAAATTACAATATTACCCAACATGTTGAAGCAAACGGGAGTTTCCGGCACAGCAGGGTATTCCCTGTATTCAATCAAAAAGTGTGCCATAAAACGTTAGTGTCTGACACAAAAAAAGTTGTTGAAAAGTTTTGTACTTGAAAAATTTAGCGTACTTTTGCAGTCCGAATTATTATCCCGTGAAGGAAAAAGTGTGCAGAGTTGTTAATGGGATGAAATCAAACGGATTAGCCTACGGTTGAGAAGTAGCTTTTAATGACTGTGCACGAAGTTATTATTCAAAAATTAATCATCACGCCCTTTTTTCGTATGGTGAACGAAAAACCGGTGTACAAATTATTCGTATGAATACTTTAAGTTATAAAACCATCTCTGCCAACAAGGCAACTGTTCAGAAAGAATGGGTGGTAGTTGACGCTACCGATTTGGTATTGGGACGTATGGGTTCGAAGGTTGCAAAACTTCTTCGTGGCAAATATAAACCCAGTTATACTCCGCACGTGGATTGCGGCGACAATGTTATTGTGATTAATGCCGAAAAAGTGCAATTGACGGGAAATAAATGGAATGACCGCGTTTACTTGCGCTATACCGGTTATCCCGGCGGCCAACGCGAAATCACTCCTGCTAAATTGATGGCAAAAAGTCCGGACAAACTGATCCGCAAAGTGGTAAAAGGTATGTTGCCTAAAAACCGTCTTGGTGCTCAGTTGTTGCGTAACCTGCATGTGTATGGTGGCGCAGAACATCCTCACGAAGCACAACAACCCAAAGTTATTGATTTAAACTCACTTAAATAAGAGATATGGAAATAGTAAATGCCATAGGAAGAAGAAAAGCTGCTGTTGCACGCGTTTTCGTTACCCCGGGAAAAGGTGAAATCACCGTAAACAAGCGTGAGCTTGGCGTATATTTCCCATCGAGCATTCTTCAATATGTTGTGAAACAGCCTTTAACAAAACTTGGCGTTGCCGAACAATACGATATCAAGGTAAACCTTGACGGTGGCGGTTTCAAAGGTCAGGCTGAAGCGCTGCGTATGGCTATTGCTCGTGCATTAGTAAAGATCGATGCAGCAAACAAACCTGCTTTGAAAGCAGAAGGCTTCATGACCCGTGACCCACGTGAAGTGGAACGTAAAAAACCGGGTCGTCCTAAAGCACGTAAGAGATTCCAGTTCAGCAAACGTTAATATTGCCAATGGTTGGGTGGTTTCACCCGACCGGCTATTATCCGTTACTGGCGGATCTATACGAAGTTTAGTATCTAAACCGGAAAGACTTTCCTTCCAGTCTTATGGGAAACTACTTGCCGGTTGAGTACCTCAGAATGTAAACTTATTAAACAAACAAACAAATGCCTACAACAAAATTCGAAGACTTATTGGAAGCAGGTTGCCACTTTGGTCACCTCAAACGTAAATGGAATCCTGCAATGGCTCCCTACATTTTCATGGAGAGCAACGGAATCCACATCATTGACTTGCACAAAACAGCCGTTAAAATTGACGAAGCTGCTGCTGCTTTGAAACAAATTGCAAAATCAGGCCGTAAAATCCTGTTCGTTGCAACAAAGAAACAGGCTAAAGAAGTAGTTGCTGAAGCTGCTCAGGCAATTGGTCAGCCTTACGTTACAGAACGCTGGCCGGGTGGTATGTTGACAAACTTCCCAACAATCCGTAAAGCCATCAAAAAAATGGGTACCATTGACAAAATGGCAACTGACGGAACTTTCGATAATCTTTCGAAACGTGAAAAATTGCAAATCACACGCCAACGCGCTAAACTTGAAAAGAACCTTGGTAGTATTGCCGACCTCGTTCGCATGCCATCGGCTCTGTTCGTAGTTGACGTATTGAAAGAACAAATCGCTGTTCGTGAAGCAAAACGTTTGGGTATTCCAGTTTTCGGTATTGTTGATACCAACTCAAATCCTGGTGAAATCGACTTCGTGATCCCGGCTAATGATGATGCTACAAAATCTATTGATATCATCCTCAAAGCTATGGTTGCTGCAGTTCAGGAAGGTTTACAGGAATTGAAAATCGAAAAGGTAGAAGCTGAAAATGCAGAAGAACCTCAAACTCACGACAAACGAGTTCGCGGCGCTAAAAAAGTTCGTATTCACAAAGAAGATGAAGTTGCTTTGAATGCCAAGGTAGCTGACAAATTTTTGAAAAATACTGAAGAATAATATTCGGACTTAGTATAAAAGATGCGTTACTGACTTGGGATTTTCTTAGGTTCGTGGCGCATTTTTTTAGTTTAGGGTTCAATCTTGAATCTTGAGCAATAAACAACATAAAATATAAATCACTTAAAATAAAAATATTATGGCAGTAACAATGGCAGAAATCTCGAAATTGCGTACCATGACCGGTGCCGGTATGATGGACTGTAAGAATGCTTTGACAGAAGCAAACGGCGATTTCGATGCAGCAGTTGAAATTATTCGTAAAAAAGGTCAGGCTGTCGCTGCAAAACGTAGCGATCGCGAAGCTTCTGAAGGTTGTGTTTTGGCAGGAACAAACGGTGGTTTTGCCGCTGCTTTGGCTCTGAAATGCGAAACTGACTTCGTTGCTAAAAATGCTGATTTCGTTGCTTTGACGCAAGCGATTCTTAACAAAGCGCTGGAAGCAAAACCTAAAACTCAAGACGAATTGTTGGCGTTGGCTATTGATGGTCGTTCTATCGCTGAGCACATTACCGAACGTACTGGTATCACTGGCGAAAAAACAGAATTGGATTATTATGAATTTGTAGAAGGTGGAACAGTAACAACTTACATCCATCCGGGCAATAAATTGGCTACTATCGTTGCTTTTGCAGAAAAAGATGCTGAATACGAAACTATGCATGGTATTGCAATGCATATCGCAGCAATGTCACCTGTGGCTATCGATGAATCTGCAGTGCCTCAAAAGGTAAAAGATAACGAATTGGCCGTAGCTATCGAAAAAACCAAAAACGAACTTGTTGCAAAAGAAGTTGAAGTTGCTTTGAAAAAAGCAGGCATCAACCCTGCTCATGTTGATAGCGAAGACCACATTGAATCAAATATGGCAAAAGGCTGGATCACTGCAGAAGATGCAGCAAAAGCCCGCGAAATTAAGACAACGGTTGCCGCAGAAAAATCAGCAACTCTGCCAGAACAGAAAGTAAACAATATTGCTGCAGGACGTATGGCAAAATTCTTCAAAGAATATACCCTTGTAGAACAAAAATACGAAGGTGGTGGCGAAGAAGCCGGAAAAATCACTGTAAAAGAACTGCTTGCTAAAAAACAGTTAACCTGCGTTGCATTCAAACGTGTAACTTTGAATCAGGAATAATTGTTTCGGCCAATTAAATACGGACAGCCGGTCTTAATAAGGCCGGCTGTTTTTTTGTACCTTTGTGGAAGTGATTTTTCAGACCGAAAGATTGATGTTCTGTCTGTTAATCGCTAAATTGTAAATGTTTAAATTGTAAATAGAAATGGCTATTATAAAATCTGTCAGAGGATTTACTCCCAAAATCGGGAAAGATTGTTTTATTGCAGATAATGCAGTGATTGTAGGTGATGTGGAAATTGGCGACGGTTGCAGCATTTGGTTTGGTGCAGTTATCCGTGGCGATGTCAACTCTATCCGTATCGGCAACCATGTTAACATTCAGGACGGTGCAGTATTGCATACCTTGTACGAAAAATCGACTATCGAGCTGGGAGACTACGTTTCAGTAGGGCACAATGTCACTATTCACGGGGCAAAAGTAAACGACTATGCACTGGTAGGAATGGGATCAACTGTGCTCGACCATGCGGTTGTAGGCGAAGGTGCCATCGTAGCAGCCGGTGCCTTGGTTCTCAGTAAGACCCAGATAGAACCAAACACAATATGGGCAGGTGTTCCTGCTAAGTTCGTAAAGCAAATGGACGAAAAGCAATCGAAAGAGATCAACCAGCGCATTGCACACAATTACGAGATGTACGCTGGTTGGTATAAGGAAAACGATTAAGCCAGCATTATATTCGTAATCAGAATATTAAACAGTAGGATGATGACGCTACTGTGAACAACGGCATTGGTACTTGCCACACCCACGTCAAGTGCCCCTCCGTAGGCATAATATCCGTAATAAGAAGATACTGAGGTGATAATGTAGGCGAAAAAGAGGGACTTAGTCAGTGAGTAAGTCACGTAAAACGGATTAAAAGCATACTGTATTCCGTACACAAAATCGGAGACGGTGATTATATTCGAAAACATGCCTACGCCGTAGCCACCCAAAATTCCTAGCGCCATGCTGAAAATAACCAAAAAAGGCATCATCAGAACAAAAGCTACTATTTTGGGTAATATCAGATAGTTGGCAGAGTTTACGCCCATTATCTCGAGGGCGTCGATTTGTTCGGTAATACGCATGGTGCCAATCTCCGAAGCGATATTGGAACCTACTTTACCTGCAAGAATCAGGCAAAGAATGGTGGATGAAAATTCCAGTAAAAGCGTATCGCGGGTTACCAATCCGGTAGAGTAGCGTGGAAGAAGCGGATTTGAAGTGTTCAATTTTGTTTGAATTGTCATAATCGCCCCGATGAAGATGGAGATAATTACAACAATGCCCAGTGAACGCAATCCCAGTTTTTCCATTTCCAACGGTAGTTGACGGAAAAACATGCGCCAGTTGTCCGGACGGGTAAAAACCTTCGTCATCAAAAGATAATACTTGCCAATTTGTTGAAATAACTTCATTCAGATATAAATTTATACAGTGCAAAGATAAAGAAAAAATCCGGTTTGAGGGGATCCTGATTGGAGTTGCCGGAACTTCTGACTCCCTACAATAACGATATAACGCTATAAAAATGCTATCTTTGTAAGCTTCTCCTTTTCGTTCAGATAAACAATGATTGACCAAATTACTGTAGACAAAATTATCAATGCTGCCCAGATTGTTGAGGTGGTATCTGATTTCGTGACCTTGCGTAAACGCGGGGTTAACTACCTTGGTTTGTGTCCGTTTCATGACGAAAGAACGCCTTCGTTTAGTGTTTCTCCGGCCAAAGGTATTTGCAAATGTTTCAGTTGTGGTAAGGGTGGCAATGCGGTCAACTTTATCATGGAGCATGAGCAGTTGTCGTACTATGAGGCGCTGAAATATCTGGCAAAGAAGTACCACATCGAGGTTATCGAGAAGGAGCTTTCTGCCGAAGAGATTGCTCAGAAGAACGACCGAGAGAGTATGCTGGCGCTCAATAAGTATGCTCAGGGATATTTCTCAAACATTTTGCATCATTCACCTGAAGGCAAAAACGTGGGGATGACATACTTTCATGAACGTGGCTTTAGGGAAGATATCATCAAAAAGTTCCAGCTCGGGTATAGCCTCGACCAGCGGGATGCTTTTTCTGCAGAGGCTTTGGGAAAAGGCTACAAGAAAGAGTTTCTGGTTAAGACCGGTTTGTCAATAGAGCGGGACGGTGGCAAAATATACGACCGTTTTTGGGGCAGGGTGATGTTTCCTGTACATACACTTTCTGGGAATGTCATCGCTTTTGGAGGACGTATTCTCAAGAAAGACGAGAAGGCTGCCAAATATGTCAATTCGCCGGAATCGGAGATTTATCATAAGAGCAACGAGCTTTACGGCATCTTTTTTGCCAAACAGTCAATTGTAAAGCATGACCGCTGTTTCCTGGTGGAAGGCTACACCGACGTCATTTCGATGCACCAGTCGGGCGTGGAGAATGTGGTGGCCTCCTCGGGTACCTCATTGACCAAGGGACAGATCCGCATGATTCATCGTTTCACAGAAAACGTGACGGTGATTTACGATGGTGACGCAGCCGGTATCAAAGCCTCAATTCGAGGTATTGACATGCTGCTTGAAGAGGGGCTCAACATCAAAGTGGTGCTGTTGCCTCCCGGCGAAGACCCCGATTCGTTTGCCAAAAGTCAGAATGCCTCTGATTTTATCGCTTACATAGATGCTCATCAGTCCGACTTTATCCGTTTTAAGACCGGACTTCTGCTTGAAGAGGCAGGAAAAGATCCAATTAAACGTGCTGCACTGATCGGTGATTTGGTGCGCAGTATTGCCATCATACCGAACAGCATTATCCGTTCGGTATATGTAAAGGAATGTAG
>JAUZOL010000123.1 GCA_030706455.1 Bacteroidota bacterium | reverse complement strand
GTAACATCCAACCGCCCATCGGGACGAGTCAACACGTTACTGCCTACTTTTACCGCTATACGTTTGTACTTTATCATATTGTTTGCTCTTTAAGGGATCTGAGTAAACTTTGTATTCTGATTTATTCTGCAAAGTAACAAAATATTACGCCAACTCCGAAATCAGGGAATCGCTTTTCGACAGATTGTATGTATCTTTGCAACCGCAAAACAAACAAGTTGTTTTGTATTATCCGCCTTAATTTCTACCATAGAATCCTTCATATTTATTCTATTAATTTTCAGACTTATGGCAGGGATTTTCATTCTTTTGTTCTACTATTTTCTGGGAACATTGGTTGCCTATCTTATCGGTAACTTTATTCCGGGAAGCATCATGGGCATGTTGCTGCTCTTTCTTTCATTGGTTTTTAAGATCATCAAACCGGAGCAAGTACGCAAGTCAGCCACTTTTTTTCTGGACAACATGATGCTGTTTTTCATTCCTCTTGGCGTTGGCCTGATAGCATCTTATGCCCTGATTGGTAAGTTCTTAACTGCAATCACCATTGCGTCGGCCGTCAGCACCGTGCTGGTGCTTGTCGTTGTGGCACTGATCGCTCAAAAGATGGAGGGAAAGAAAGATGCATAACCTCATTCATTCCCAACTATTTTTGCTGACATTTACCATTGGTGTCTATGTGGTGGCATTGTGGGGCTACCGCAAAACAAAGATAATGCTGCTGCATCCGCTGATTACTTCCTTACTGGTTATCATTGCCGGAATCAAAACCGCAGACATCCCTTATCAGGAGTATGCCGAAGCAACCAAAATCATTGATTTTATGCTTGGTATTTCTGTAGTGGCGTTAGGCTATCTGCTTTACGAACAAATGACCCACATGAAAGGCAACATCACCGCCATGGTGACGGCCATTCTGGTAGGAAGCGTGGTAGGGATCGTAAGCGTCATACTCATTGCCAAAGCTTTAGGTGCAGATCCGCGCATTGTTGCCTCACTCGAACCGAAATCAATAACGACCCCGATCGCGGTTACAGTTTGTGCGCATTCGGGCGGCATTCCCGCACTGACAGCCATTGTTGTAATTCTTGTTGGCATTTTCGGGGCTGTGATTGGTCCGTTTGTTCTAAAAAAACTGGGCATTGAAAGCAAACTGGCACGCGGACTGGCGCTTGGTTCGGCCGCACATGCCGTAGGAACCGCCCGCGCCATGGAGCTTGGTGCTGTGGAAGGCGCCATCAGCGGACTGGCCATCGGATTAATGGGTGTTGTCACTGCTGTGATGGTTCCCGTTATTGAAGCCATCATGCGGTTTTTCGAATAAATGTTTGTATTTTTGTGCTTTATGTACTAAACACAAAGAGCTTTGTGTCCTTTGTGGTTAACCCAACTCATTCCCACTTTTTGAAGACTATATTTGAGAATACAAACCAAAGACTCTATGAATAAAATCACCATACTTGGAACAGCTTATCCCTACCGTGGAGGAATAGCTTCGTTCAACGAAATGCTGGCTCGCACATTCCTAAAAAAAGGGAAACAGGTGAACGTGAAAACTTTTACCGTACAGTATCCCAACTTCCTTTTTCCGGGAAAAACTCAATATTCGGAAGCTGCCGCACCCATAGGTATAGACATTGAGCGCTGTGTCAATTCAGTCAATCCGTTCAACTGGATCCGCACCGGACTTCGCATCCGCAAAGAACGTCCCGATATGGTACTGGTGAAATACTGGACACCTTTTCTGGCTCCCTGCCTCGGAACTATTTGTTACCTTGCAAAAAGCAACAAGCATACCCGCATCCTGTCACAACTCGACAATGTAGTGCCTCACGAAGCTCACTTTTTCGATTCGTGGCTGACACACTATTTTGTCCGTTCCGTCGACGGGTTTGTCTACATGTCGCAGCAGGTGAAACAGGATCTCGATAAATTCACAACCTCCAAACCGGCACTTTTCTCTCCGCACCCGGTATTTGCCAACTTCGGAGAACGCATAGAGCGCAAAGAAGCCATTGCCCATCTGAATCTTTCGGAAGATACACAATACCTGCTTTTCTTCGGTATTATCCGCGACTACAAGGGACTCGACCTGTTGATTGATGCATGGAAACTATTGAAAGATAAAGGGCTTACAAAAGGGAAGAAAGTGATTGTAGCCGGCGAATACTACAATAATAAAGAAAAATATACCACTCAAATTGAGTCACTTGGACTTCAGGATGATATTCTGGTACATGATTCCTTTATCCGCGACGACGAAGTGAAATATTACTTCTCGGCTGTTGATGTGGTGGTACAACCGTATAAAGATGCCACCCAAAGCGGTGTAACGCAGATTGCCTACCAGTTCTCGGTCCCGATGATTGTTACCAACGTGGGCGGACTGGCCGAAATCGTTTCCGACGGGCGTTCTGGTTTTGTTGCCGAATCTTCACCCGAAAGCATTGCCGAAGCAATCGAGAAGTTCTATACCATCGGGGGTGCTCCGCATTTTGCAGAAACAATTGCCGAAGAACGCAAGCGTTTTACCTGGGAAGCCATGACCGAGCAATTTGAAGTACTGTACAAACAACTCGAGACAAAAGATTAAAGAACCAAGAATCAAGACCAAAGCTATTTCCAGTTTAACAGTTGTCTTGATTCTATCATCTTGGCTACTGACTCTATAATCGCCAATGAATAACCTGCATATAACCTTATGTTACTGAAAATCTACCCTGAAAATCCCAACCCAAAAGCCGTGGAACAAGCCGTGGAGGTCTTGAGAAATGGCGGCGTTATTATCTACCCTACCGATACCGTGTATGCCTTCGGATGCGATATTTTCCAGGCCCGGGCGGTAGAAAAAATCTGCAAGTTTCGTAACCTCGACCCGAGCAAGGCGCACCTATCGATTGTTTGCTCCGATTTGAGCCACCTCAGCGAATTTGCCAAGGTCGACAATAATACCTTCAAGCTGATGAAGCGATTGCTGCCTGGTCCGTTTACTTTTATTCTGAACCGCAGCAACAAACTACCGAAGTTGTTCAAAGAACGGTCGGAAGTCGGGATTCGTGTACCGAACAACAATATCACTATAGAACTGGTAAAGGCTTTGGGCAACCCGATTCTTTCGGCCTCGCTTCGTGATGACGACGATGATGTGCTCGAATATCTTACCGATCCCGAACTGATGTGCGAAAAATACATTTATGAGGTGGATATGGTTATCGACGGCGGCTTCGGAAACATCAAGCCTTCTACCGTTATCGACTGTACGGGCGATGAACCAGCAATTGTGCGTCAGGGAAAAGGAAAAGTTGAGTTATAATTTACGATTGACGATGTACAATTTACTATTTTAACCTGAAGTCAGACCCATTTTCAAATTAGCTTCGCTGAACGTTGTTTCTCAAATCTTCAAATTTTCAAATCATTATGCTGCTTTTCGGATTAATAGGTCACCCGCTGGGTCATTCGTTTTCAAAGAAATATTTCACCGAAAAATTTGAACGCGAAGGCATTGATGCCGCCTACGAATTGTTCGATATCGACGATATTGCACTGTTGCCGGAGGTGTTAAAGGACGAACGTCTGGTCGGCCTCAACGTAACTATTCCCTACAAGGAGCAGGTAATTCCGTACCTCGACGCGCTCGACGAACGTGCAGCCGAGATCGGTGCCGTGAATGTGATCCGCATCGTGCGCGATGGAGAACACATCCTGCTCACCGGCAGCAACTCCGACGTGGTAGGATTTCGCGAATCGATCCGCCCCATGCTCAAACCGTATCACAAAAAAGCATTGGTACTGGGAACCGGCGGTGCTTCCAAAGCTGTTATTTACGGATTGAAAGAGCTGAACATTTCCTCAACGCTGGTCTCACGTTCTCCTCTCAAGGATGGCCTGACCTACGACCAACTAAACGAAGAGATTCTGAAAGAGTACACTGTGATTATCAACGCCTCACCGGTAGGAACCTTTCCGCACGACGACGAATCTCCGGCTATTCCGTATGAGTTTGTTACTCCCGATCATCTATTGTACGATCTGGTTTACAACCCTCCCCTCACCCGCTTTTTAGCTCTGGGACAAGAGAAAGGAGCTGCCATCAAAAACGGACTGGAAATGCTGGAAGGCCAGGCCGTGGAGGCTTGGGAAATCTGGAACCGGTGAAATTTAGAATAAACCAGTAAATGAAGCTTCTTTGACTTTTCTTTCTCTAACTTTATTAACAAGATAGGGGGCTTGTCGATTTATAGAATATGTTCTCAGAAAAGTACCGTGACATGGCTCTTCTTCATACCAAGTAATTGTGCAAGTACGAGGATGTAACTCAATGATAATTTCTGGAAGATTATCTTTCTTCGTTAAATTCTTGATCCCTTGAAGCGAACTTATGCTTTGTCTATCTACCGATAACATAATAGATTTTGCATTGTAAATAGCATGCCACATTAAGGCAAACTGCTCTCCAAATTCATGAAAAAACAGATATTGAACATAGCCTTCCTTTGAATCTTCAGGAATGACATGATTATAAGCCCTGTTTGCGGATTTACTGACAAATTCAATCTTAGCCCTGAGTATTGCCTTAAATCTTTCCTTCTTATTGTATATCCCATTCTCATCCGCAAGTTGTTCATAATGATCATTCAGATTAAATGAGGGTTCGTGTACATAAATATAAGGTTTCCCATCCAGAACATTATCCATAAACCAATAATCATATTGGAGTCCAGGTTTCAGCTTCAGTTTATCAAACATCTGCATATAAATTTTCAGGTCAAAAGTATTTGCATCAATACTCGTATGCTCTCCTTTCGTTATCAGTTTCACCGAATCCTGATAAGCCTGAACCTTTTGAATGAAGGCTTCAATGGTTTGTGATCTTAGAGAGAATCCATTGACGAATGTAAGAAACGCTGTAAAAAACAATATCTTATAGAAAAAGAATTTTTTCATCTTTGAGTATTTAATGCTACATGATGATCTGGATTTCAAATATACAAATGATTATGAATAAAAAAACTCCCACAGATACGATTTTAATCTGCGGGAGTTAACCTATGAGTAAAGATACATGCTAAACCGACCCTGAGCGCTTCACGCGTTAGAACCGGTTTGTGTGCTATCTACAAATACACGAGTCGCAAGTTCCTTGTCTAACGAATAAATGGCATAACCGTTGTCTTTTACCAGCTTCAGGGTATCGACAATAGCCTTCACATTCGCTTCTTCTTCTACTTGCTCGTCGATAAACCAACGTAGCATACTCTGTGTGGCATGGTCTTTTTCTGCTACAGCGGTATCTGCCAGATGGTTGATACGGGCGGTTACTTTCTGCTCGTGTTCCATTGTTTCGTTAAACACGCTCAGGATAGAATCCCAGGTAGTAGATACTTCCTGAATCGGTTGAATCAATGCCTTACCTCCTCTTTCAATCACATAATTGAAAAATTTAATTGCATGTGTGGTCTCTTCCTGATACTGAATGTACATCCAGTGAGCAAATCCCGGCAATCCCAAATCGGCAAAATGAGCCGACATGGAGAGATAAAGTTGAGCCGACCAGAACTCATAATTGACCTGATCGTTGATTTCCTTTTCTAACAGTTTGCTTAGCATAATCCGTTGGTTTATATCGGTTGAAAAATTTAGTAGCGTTTTTCTACCACCGACCAGTCGACCAGTTCCCAGAAGGTCGCCACAAAATCAGCGCGACGATTCTGATAGTCAACATAGTATGAGTGTTCCCACACGTCGCAGGTAAGTACCGGAACGAGTCCTTTCTTCAGTGGATTGCCGGCATTGCTTTCCTGTACGATTTCGAGCGAACCGTCTTCTTTTTTTACCAGCCATGCCCATCCGGAACCAAACAATGTAACAGCTGCTTTTGTGAATTGTTCTTTGAAAGCGTCAAACGAGCCAAAGCTTTTATCTATTGCGGCTGCCAAAGCTCCCGAAGGTTTCGATGCAGCAGGTTTCGGTGCAAATTGCCAGAAAAAGAAAGTATGGTTCCATACCTGAGCTCCGTTGTTGAAGATCGGACCTTCGGCTTTCTTTACAATTTCTTCGAGTGAAGCATCTTCAAACGGTGTGCCCGGAATCAATCCGTTCAGATTGTTGATATATGTCTGCACGTGTTTTCCCCAGTGGAGATTAACTGTTGTTTCACTCATTTTTGGTGCTAATGCATCTGCTGCATATGGCAGTGCCTGTAATTCGTATTTCATCATTTAATATATTAATTGTTAGTGATTTACCATCCAATCAACTGTTCATAATTCGTTGAATTTCAAACGGTCAATTTTCCCTTTTATTGATATCAGTAGGTGTTAAAATCTTATTGTGGTTACAAATATAATACGGAAATCTTCGGATTATACTTTTGCAGAAATAAATATGGATATTGATAAAATCTATATAGATCTTTGTTCTTCCTATACTTAATAATGATAAAAATTGATTCGCTGTGATTCCATACTATTCCCTTTTTGTCTATAAAAGAAACAAAATAAAAAGACTCTCTTTTCTATACACAAATTATATTTCGATTTATCAGCGAGATATTTCTACCTTATAAACCTAATAAACTGTTAGTTAAATATAATAATCTTACTTTTCAGTCCTTTTAGAACTTTTTCAATGCTTTTTCTATTTACCTTTTGAATTTTCGATTATTTGTTATTACTTTTGCATTTAGTGAAAAACGAAAATAAGTAACTATGTCTAACGTAACAGAGGCTGTAATCAATCGTCTACAATTACAGTCCGAACAAATCAGAAAACGGTTGGTGGAGATTGTGTACACATCTAAATCCGGCCACATCGGAGGCTCGCTTTCTTCCGTGGAAATAGAGACCGCTCTCTATTTTCATGTCATGAATATTGACCCGAAAAATCCGAAAAAAGAAGATCGTGACCGCTTCATTCTCAGCAAAGGACACAGCGTGGAAGCTCTCTATTCCGTGCTGGCAGCTGCCGGATTTATTGACGATTCTTTACTCGAAACATACGGTAAGTTCAAATCTCTTTTGGCCGGTCACCCGACAAAAAAGACTCCGGGAGTAGAACTCAACAGCGGAGCATTGGGCCATGGATTGGCAGTAGGTGTCGGTATGGCAATTGCTGCAAAAATGGACAAGAAATCATACAAAACATACGTTTTGATGGGTGACGGCGAACAGGGCGAAGGCTCTATCTACGAAGCTGCTATGTCGGCCAGTCATTATAAATTGGATAATCTGGTTGCTATTATTGACCGCAACTGCCTGCAAATAAGTGGGAAAACAGAAGACGTTATGGCTCTCGAACCCATGCGTCAACGCTGGGAAGCTTTTGGGTGGGAAGTTTTTGATGTCGATGGCAATAATATTTCTGAAGTTGTAAATACCTTTTTGAATATGGATTACAACAACAAACCGAAACTAATGATTGCCCATACAACAAAGGGTTGTGGCATTTCGTTCATGGAAAAGGTGGCTAAATGGCACCACGGTGTACCCAACGATGAGCAATACACCGAAGCCATTGCCGAAATTGAAGAACGCATCCAACAGTATGCCAATGTGTCAATCAGATAATTTGCAAATAAAACTATGACAAATACGATTCCTTGCCGTAAAATGTTCACCGACACACTGGTTGAACTGGCAAAACAAGATAAAGATATAATTGCCGTGACTACCGATGCTCGTGGTTCGGTAACTTTAGATACATTTGCAAAAGAACTTCCGGCTCAGTTTGTAGAGCTTGGTATTGCCGAACAAAATGCCGTTGGTGTTGCTGCCGGACTCGTATCAGCCGGAAAGAAAGCCTTCGTTTGCGGACCGGCATGTTTTTACGTTGCGCGTAGTCTCGAACAGGTAAAAGTGGATGTGGCATACTCTGCCAATCCGGTAAAAATTCTCGGGGTAAGCGGAGGTGTAAGCTACGGAGCTCTGGGTTTTTCACACCACAGTTTACACGATATTGCCGTGTTGCGTACGTTCCCAGGAATGCACATTGTTTTGCCCTGCGATATTTATCAAACGAAAAAACTGGTGGAAGAACTAATCGACTACCCTTATCCCGTTTATGTCCGTGTGGGCAGAAACGCTGTGCCCAACGTGTACGAGTCGGAAAATGTGGAATTCAAAATAGGGAAAGCCAATCAGCTTACCGATGGTGATGATTTGACTATTATAGGAACCGGCGAAACGGTTTATCACTGTCTGGAAGCCTCTAAAATATTGAAAGAAAAGGGTATCAATGCCCGCGTAATCGATATGCACACGCTGAAACCTTTCGATAAAGAAATCGTTGAAAAAGCTGCTGCCGAAACCGGACGCATTATAACTGTGGAAGAACACAGTATCTTTGGCGGCTTGGGAAGTGCGGTGACCGAAATAGTTTCGCAAACTCATCCTGTACCAGTAAAGATTCTTGGTATCCCCGACGAATTCGCCATTCATGGCAAACCGTTGGAAATATTCCATCATTACGGAATCGATGCAGACGGGATTGTCAATGCCGCTCTGACCTGACTTGCAGAATACCTTTAATTTATAACTACCATGAAGATCAAAACTGTCTTATTCTTATCATTTTTATGTATTTGTTCCGTTTTTGGTCAGACAACCATCGAAAAATGGAAAATATTCGAAGTAAAATTGAATGGGCCAACCAACGGGAATCCGTTTACAGACATCCGGCTGCAAGGTAAATTTATTCAGAATAAAGATACCATTACTGTTCCCGGATTTTATGATGGAGCCGGGATCTACAAAATCAGGTTTATGCCCCAAAAGGAGGGCAAATGGAGTTATATCACTGCCAGCAATTCAAAAAAACTCGATAAGAAAAAAGGGAATTTTCTGTGCACAGCAGCTCTCAAAGGAAATTTCGGGCCGGTAGTTGTAGCTGACACTTTCCACTTTGCATACGCCAATGGCAAACCATACTATCCGTTCGGCACCACCTGTTATGCCTGGGTGCATCAAGGCGATAGTCTTGCCGAAGTAACTCTCAAAACCTTATCAAAAGGTTATTTCAACAAAATGCGCATGTGCATTTTCCCAAAGGATTATGACTGGAACAAAAAAGAACCGTTCTTGTATCCTTTCGAGGGGAAACCTTTAACCGATTGGGATTACACAAAATTCAATCCAGCCTATTTTCAGAACATCGAAAAGAGAATTGCCCAGCTGGATTCGCTTGGCATTGAGGCTGATCTGATTGTATTTCACCCCTACGACCGTTGGGGATTCAAGAAAATGGACCGAAAAACGGATGATCGTTATATCAATTACATTATAGCACGATTTGCCGCCTACAAAAATGTGTGGTGGAGCATGGCCAATGAATATGATTTCATGGCAGAAAAGAAAAAGGACGATTGGGATCATTACATCCAGCTTTTCGCCGCCAACGATCCATACAACCACCTTCGTAGCATCCATCATGGTTCCGTCATGTATGACCACACCAACCCCTTACTGACGCACGCCAGCATTCAAAATGAAGATACCTATCGGGCAAAAGAGCTGAGAAATAAATTCAAGAAACCGATCATTTACGATGAATGCCGATACGAAGGAAATATCAATTGGTCGTGGGGAAATCTCACGGCAGAAGAGATGGTGAACAAGTTTTGGCGAGGAGTTACCAATGGGGGGTACGTTGGCCATGGTGAAACCTATCTTACCGAAAACCCTGTTCAATTCGGATACAAGTCGGACGCCGAAATGTGGTGGTCCAAGGGCGGAGTGCTCAGAGGGAAAAGCCAGGAACGAATTAAGTTCTTAAAAACAATCATTGAAAGCGCTCCCGGATACCTGACCCCGGTTGTCAATTATGAAT
>JAUZOL010000122.1 GCA_030706455.1 Bacteroidota bacterium | reverse complement strand
TGCCATTATCGTAGGATTTGTAGGGGTATCCGTACAATTTCTTTCAGGTCAGGTCGGCAGTTTCTCTGTTTATCTGATCGGTGCATTTATTTCCGGTTTTTCAATGTGTATGCTCAACACGGTAGTTAATCCAATGCTTAACACACTCGGAGGCGGAGGAAACAAAGGAAATCAATTAATCCAGTTCGGAGGTTCAATCAACTCAATCGGTGCAACAATTACCCCAATGCTTGTGGGCTGGTTAATGGGTGATATAGCCGGACGAACCATTGAAAAAGCTAACCCTGCGTTATTCCTTGCTTTAGGCATTTTTGCGCTGGCATTTGTTGTTCTTCTTTTTGTTGACATACCTGAACCTCACATGGAAAAGGCTGAAGACAAAAAAGTAAAAGACACTCACAGTCCACTTTCTTTCCGTCACTTCATCTTCGGAGCTGTCGCTATCTTCATCTATGTTGGTATCGAAATCGGCATTCCGAGTACTGCAAATCTTTATATGACAGCACAATCATCAGCAGCCAACCCTGGCCTTGGTATTGATGCGACCATTGCAGGAAGTATCGTAGGTCTTTACTGGTTACTTATGTTGGTCGGTCGTTTGACTGGCGCTTCTATCGGAGCTAAAGTTTCAAGTAAAACGATGTTGACTGCTGTAGCATCAACCGGTCTTATCCTGATCCTTCTCGCTATCTTCAGTCCGAAATCACTGGTTGTTACCGTTCCATTCATTGGCACAGTAGTTCCTATCAGCGTTATCTTCATCGTACTTTGCGGACTTTGTACCTCCATTATGTGGGGTGGAATTTTCAACCTTGCAGTAGAAGGTCTGGGCAAATACACAGCTGCTGCTTCCGGCATCTTCATGGTAATGGTTTGCGGTGGTGGTATCGTTCCTCTCATTCAGGGATGGGTATCCGACCATTTCGGCTACATCAGCAGCTATTGGGTAATGTTTGCATGTCTGGCTTATATGCTCTGGTATGCACTGGTAGGCTGCAAAAACGTGAACAAAGATATTCCAGTTGAATAACCACATAATCTTTTACCAGAATCATGGAAAGTCCTTATGTAATTGGCATTGATATGGGTGGTACAAACACCGCCTTCGGTATTGTTGACATGCGCGGTGAAGTATTGCGCAGAGGTGCCATCAAAACTCAGAAACACACAGACGTAAATCTCTATATCGATGAATTGTATTCCGCTATAATGGAAATCATCGAAGAAGTAGGCGGTATCGAAAAAATAAAAGGCATCGGAATGGGAGCTCCTAACGGAAACTTCTATACCGGCAACGTGGAATTTGCTCCTAACCTTCCATGGAAAGGCGTTATCCCATTTGCAAACATGCTGAAAGAAAAATTCGGTGTTCCGGCAGCTTTGACCAACGACGCTAATGCAGCAGCTATCGGAGAAATGACCTATGGCGCAGCCCGCGGCATGAAAAATTTCATCATGATTACGCTGGGAACCGGAGTTGGTAGCGGCATCGTCATCAACGGACAGTTGGTTTACGGCCATGACGGTTTTGCCGGCGAACTCGGGCACACCACTATCGTTCGCAACAACGGACGTGTTTGCGGTTGCGGGAAAACCGGTTGTCTCGAGACTTACACTTCAGCTACAGGTGTTGCCCGTACGGCAAGAGAATTGCTTGAAATCCGCAAAGACGACAGTCTGTTGCGCAATATTCCACTCGAAAGCATCACATCGAAAGATGTATTTGAAGCTGCTGTAAAAGGGGATACAATCGCCCTCGAAATTTTCGAATACACAGGCAAACTGCTTGGTGAAGCTTTTGCCGATTTCGTTGCTTTCAGCGCTCCTGAAGCTATTGTAATCTTCGGTGGCTTATCGAAAGCCGGCGATTTGATTATGAAACCTGTTCGCGAAAACATGGAAAAGAACCTGTTGCCAATCTGGAAAGGCGACAAGGTGAAACTTCTTTTCTCTGCCCTCAATGAAGCCGATGCAGCCGTTCTTGGTGCAAGTGCTCTTGCGTGGGAACTGAAATAAGATTCCACTATTTTGTCTGATAAAACAGCCTGCGGGGTCTCCCGTGGGCTGTTATCATAAACACAAGATTATAAATTTCACACCAATGAAAAAAGACAACCGACTTTCCTGGGGGATCACCCTTATCTTCTTCGGCATTCTTTTCCTGCTGGATCACCTGCATTTCATTCCAGACAGTGCTGCTCAGTACATTTTTGAATTTCGGAATTACCCTATTTATGCCGGCATCATCTTCCTGCTGACCAATAAAAACCTGACCATTGGAATTGTTTTGCTGGTTATCGGCCTTTTCCTTCGCCTTTCGGACATCATTCAGATGACCCGTAACTTTTCCGAATACGTTTGGCCTTTGCTTTTGATTGTCGCAGGGGCGGTTCTACTGTTTGGTTCAAAAAAAGGGAAACACTAATCTACCGTTTATGAAAGTGGTTTGTATCGGAGCCGGAAATGTGGCGACTCATTTATCCCAAGCGCTTTACAAAGCAGGATTCGCCATAACCCAGATTGTTAGTCGTACAGAAAACAATGCCAAAGCACTGGCTCTGTCTGTCGAGGCTGACTGGACAACCGATCCTGACAATATTGAAGACGCTGATATCTATATCTATTCTGTCAGCGACTCCGCATTGGGTGAGATGATTCGCCGAAACCCCAGAAAAAACGGGTTGCATGTACACACAGCCGGAAGCATGTCGCTGTCACTGTTTGAAGGATATAAAGAACGGGGTGGAGTGCTGTATCCGTTGCAAACTTTTTCAAAAGGGAAAGCGGTTAATTTCAAGGATATTCCTCTTTTTATAGAGGCATCCAATGCAGATGACCTGAACATTCTCAGAGAACTGGCGTCTGGTATCAGCAATAAAGTATACGAAGCCAGCTCAGCACAGCGGCAACAACTACATCTGGCTGCCGTATTTGCCTGCAACTTCACCAACCATCTGTTTGCCATCGCCGAATCCATTTTGCATGATGCAGACATTCCATTTGAAGTGCTTCGCCCCCTGATTCAGGAAACAATTGACAAAACAGCAACGCTTTCGCCTCGCGAAGGCCAGACCGGACCTGCTGTCAGGAAAGATTTCAACGTAATGGACAAACACCTTGACAAGCTAACGGATCATCCGCAGTGGCAAGAGATATATCGCCTTTTATCTCAGGACATTATTGACAACCACTGAGGTTAAAACTATAGCATCAATAAAAAATGCGGAATCAATTATGGTTCCGCATTTTTTATAATGTTTATTTATTCACGTCGAATTCAAGTATTTCTCCCAACTTTTGCTCTTCCAGATAATGGATTAACGGCCGGGACACGTTAATTGACTTACTTCGGGCAAACATCTTAATATTCACATTGTTTGCCTCATCTTTCACATTAAAGAAAAGAGAGGTTCGTCCGGTTACAGACTGTTCAAACGCCAAAGCCTTCAGGTCACTGATCAATTCGTCGGTAAGCTGATTCAGATCAATACCGATGTTTAGCGATTTAATCAGAGTTCCTTTCACGTTGTGCAGCTCTTCAATTTTCGAGATTTTGAATTCCCACACGATCGGTTCGTCCGGACTACGTTCCTTCTTAAATTTCCAGTCCGAGCCGCGTTCTTTGACGTTCCCGCGAAGACAAACGAACAAGTCCTTGATCATATATTTGTTATACTCTATGTAATCGTTGCCGAAAAGCATAAACTCATACGATCCGGAGTAATCCTCAATCATCAGCGAACCGAAAGGCCGTCCGGTTTTGGTCGTTCCCTGCCGAAATCCGGTAACAATTCCACCGGCAACCACTTCCCTACCCTTCAACTCTTCAATATCTTTGAAGTCAATCATGTGGGTATTACAGCCATATTTCAGCTCCAACTCAAACTCATCCAGCGGGTGAGCCGAAAGATAAATACCGACATAATCCCGCTCCTTATTGAGCCGTTCAAGTGTAGACCATTCTTCTGCAGGAGGCATTACCGGTTTGGCAATTTCGACCTCCTCAAATCCCCCGAAAAGAGAATTGGTGATGGTAGCTTTATCGTTTTGCACTTTGTTACCATAGCGCATCAACGAGTCAAGCGCCGGTTCGTCTTTGCCATTTGAGGCAAAATACTGTTCGCGTTTCACATCGCTAAATGTATCAAAAGCGCCTGCAAGAATAAGGCTTTCAACTGTTTTTCGGTTACAGGCGTTGAGATTCACCCGTTCCATAAAGTCGAACACGCTCTGGTACGGGCCGTTTTTCTCCCGCTCACTTACAATAGCCTCAACGGCACCTTCGCCTACACCCTTAATACCACCTAAACCAAAACGAATTTCACCCTTACTATTGGAGACAAATGTCAAACGGCTTTCGTTCACATCAGGTCCAAGCACCGGAATTCCCATCGCCTTACACTCATCCATAAACTTGGAGATTTCGGTGATGTCGTCCTTGTTTCGGGTTAAGTTGGCAGCCATAAATTCTGCCGGATAGTTAGCTTTGAGGTATGCCGTCTGGTAAGCAATCCAGGAATAGCAGGTAGCATGCGATTTGTTGAAAGCATAAGACGCGAACTTTTCCCAGTCGCCCCATATCTTCAACACCACCTCTTCCGCATAACCGTTTTTCTTACAGCCTTCGACAAATTTCACCTTAAGGTGAGCCATTTTGTCTTTCAGCTTCTTACCCATGGCCTTACGCAATGTATCACTCTCGCCTCGTGTAAAGTCGGCCAACAAACGCGAGAGTAACATCACCTGTTCCTGATAGACTGTAATCCCATAAGTATCTTTCAGATACCGTTCCATAATAGGAATATCGTACACAATAGGTTTTCGGCCGTGCTTACGATCAATAAAATCGGGAATGTACTCCATTGGCCCCGGACGATAAAGGGCATTCATCGCGATCAAGTCCTCAAACTGAGTAGGACGCAGTTCGCGAAGGTATTTCTGCATACCGGCCGATTCAAACTGGAATGTTCCGGTAGTGCGACCGATACTGTAAAGTTCGTACGTTTTCTTATCGTCGATGGGAATTTTGTCAATATCAAGATCTATGCCCCGCGACTGTTTGATATTCTTCAACGCTTCTTTAATGATCGAAAGAGTCTTCAATCCAAGAAAGTCCATCTTTATAAGACCCACATTCTCAATAACAGAACCTTCGTACTGTGTTACCAGAACATCCTCGTCGCTTCCTTTTTCCTTGGCGGTACTGAGAGGCACAAACTTTGTCAGGTCGTCGGAACCAATAATAACACCACAAGCGTGAACACCCGTCTGACGGATGGTTCCTTCAAGCATTTCGGCATATTTCAGGGTATCGGACAGCGTCCTGTCATTCGAGTTGAGAGCCGCTTTCAGTTCCGGAACATATTTCAGGCAGGTCTTCATGTTCACCTTCACCGGTTTATCGTCCACATCCGGCAAGCGGTCTGGTATCAGTTTGGTAAGTTGAATCGCCTCCTGAAGTGGAAGATTCTGCACCCGGGCAACGTCTTTGATACTCGACTTGGTGGCCATCGTACCATAGGTGATAATGTGCGCCACCTTCTCTTTGCCGTATTTCTCCGTTACCCAGCGTAATACTTCACCACGCCCGTCATCATCGAAGTCAATATCGATATCAGGCATTGAAATACGGTCGGGGTTAAGGAAACGCTCAAACAGAAGGTCGTATTTAATAGGGTCGATATCGGTAATTTTGAGGCAGTAGGCAACCGCAGAACCAGCCGCAGATCCACGACCGGGGCCAACAGAAACACCCATATTTCTGGCAGCCTGGATAAAATCCTGCACAATAAGGAAGTAACCGGGAAAACCCATTGTCTTCATCACGTCCAGCTCAAATTCGATGCGTTCGAGGGCCTCTGCAGGCAGCGGATCCCCATAACGTTCCTTTGCCCCGACAAAAGTCAGTTCCCGCAAATAATCGGATTCAAACTTGATACGAACAACTTTGTCGTATCCACCCAGCTTATCAAACCGGTCGCCAAACTCTGTCCGCAGGTCTTCCTCTGAGAAACGTTCTCTGTATGTCTGGTCAGACCCAAAACTCTCCGGAATCGGGAACATCGGCATCAGCGCGTCCGAGTCGATGCTATACCGTTCCACCTTATCAGCAATTTCGAGAGTATTAGCAAGAGCCTGAGGCACATCCGCAAAAAGAGCCGCCATTTCCTCCGGTGTTTTCAACCACTCTTGTTTAGTATAGCGCATTCGGTTCGGATCGCTAAAATCCTTACCCGTACTCAAACAGATAAGGCGATCATGGCCTTCCGCATGTTCCTGATTTACAAAGTGAACATCATTGGCCGCAATCACTTTCGTATTGGTCTTTTCTGCCAGTTCGAGCAACTTCGCGTTCACGATCTGCTGCTTTTCGTACACATTGAAATCAGCCTGAGGAACATCCGCTTTATGACGTTGTAATTCTAGGTAGAAATCTTCGCCAAAACGCTCCTTGAACCACATGATCGATTGCTCAGCTCCTTCTATATCACCGGACAGAATTTTGCTTGGAATTTCGCCTCCCAGACAAGCTGTTGTAACGATCAAACCTTCTTTGTATTTATCCAAAATATCTTTGTCAATACGCGGACGGTAATAATACCCGTCAATCCATGCCGCAGAAATCAGCTTACAGAGATTTTGATAGCCCTTTTTATTTTTGGCCAACAGGATAAGGTGATGACCACTACCATCTTCTTTTATCGATTTATCGAAACGGGTACGGCGTGCAACATACGTTTCACACCCAAGAATCGGTTTGAAAAGGTGAGATTCTGCTTCTTTGAGCTTCGTCTGCAACCCGGCAATTTCAGATTCAGAACCTCCTCCTGCCTTGAGTTCTTCAATCTGCGCCTTCAGTTGCTTTATTTCATCTTTAACCTTTCCATTCTTTTTATTCGCGTAATCGCAGAGTTCCTTGATACCAAACATAGAACCGTGATCCGTCAGGGCAAGAGCGTTCATGCCGGTAGCCACCGCTTTATCAATCAGGTCATTCACTTTCGACATTCCGTCAAGAATGGAATAATGCGAGTGGACATGCAAATGCACGAATTTATTCATACTATATGATAATAAACTATTTACGATTATAGGAACCGGAAAATACATTGTCGATTTTCCTGGTTCAAAGTTACAAAAAAGGAAGGTTGTCTTTTGCTGCTGTTGAATAAATTTCGACCAACATCAGTGTTAAAACAAAAATAAGATGTAAATAACCGGTTAAAGAAGTTATCTGCGGAAGATCATTTTTATCAAACGGTTCCACTCTCTTTGAAGTTGAACAAAAATCCATCTTTCAGATCTGTGAAGACGCTCGAATTTATAATGTGGCTGATGGAGAGTACTGAAACGCTCGTCGGTATTATCCGGTTTCTCATATTGCTCAGGATAAACCACCAAAACATTGTGTGCCGTATCCGACAGAACCGAATTTTCTACCAGTTTATCGAAAGTTTCGTCATATGAAATAGCATTAGGACGCGCTGCAAAAAACACGCACATATCAGTATCTGTTATATTTCCCGACAGCGGATGCAGTTCATCCACGGAATGATACAAGAAAAACTCAAGAGAAACGCCATGATGCATTTGTTTGTGATGCATCACAATAGCACGCGTTTCAGGTGTTGAATAGACCATAATTTCCACATGCAGCTTTCTTGCAATATTGCTCACATGGGCAAAACAGCGCCCGAAACCCACCTCCAGTTCGGCTTTGCCCGGCAGGAACACAATCAGGCGGGATGTCTGCTTCAGATGGAAGACCGGTTTGTAAATAAACAGCGAACAACTTACTCCTTTCAACAACATTTCCGTCATCAATCCGAAAAGAGTATCACGTGATTTTAGCTTCTGGTGCAACCCGATTACCACATCTGTAATTGCGTATTCTTTCGCCGAATAGAGAATGCCGCTTGCCACATTCACATCATAGCGGGAAATTCGTTCCACCCACTGATCGGCAACCGACGCCACCTTCGCTGCCTGCAACAACAAGCGATCGCCTTGTTCTTTATGAGCCTCGTCGTTGTCGTTCACTACCCGGAGAGCATACAAATCCTCTTTCGATCTTGGGTTTTTAATGGCAATGGAGAGTTCCACGAGATGATCTAAGGTGTGTGGGTTGGCAACGGTAAACATTATGCGTTCACGCCTTTTCTCTTCCGGCACCGAATCATCTGCAATACGTCCGGCCGACAGCATTTGCCTTGCAGCATTCTCTGTAACAAGCATGCTTATAGTGCCCGACACCAGAATCATAATGACCGCACCTGCCATCACGCTGTCCGGAAGTAAATGTGATCCGTCGGGCAAAGTGATTGCATAACCAATCATTACGGTAACCAGTGTGATACCTGCCTGACCATTACTCAGCCCAAAAATCATCTGTCGCTCGTATCTGTTCATCGAGAATGTTTTCTGCGTCAGAAAGGCGACAATCCATTTGGAGCAAACGGGAACCAAAACCATAACCAAAGCCACCAGAATTGCATCAAAACCGGAGCCTAGCACCCGAAAATTGATTATCATCCCCAAAGAGATAAGGAAAAAGGGGACAAACAGCGCGCTTCCCACAAATTCCAGCCGGTTCATAAGGGGCGATATCTTAGGAATTAAGCGATTGAGCGATATACCTACCATGAAGGCACCCAAAACACTTTCCAGACCGGCTACCTGTGCAAAGAAAGCTCCAAAAAAGACAAGTGCCAATACAAAAATATATTGCAACACACTATCTTCAAATCGTTTAAAAAATGAATGCGCTATTTTGGGATAAAGCCAAAGCACGATAACAGCGAACAAAATCATCTTGGCACCTTCCAGCACCCATGATGTATTGGATCTCAGCAACGAAAACTGATCGGATACGAGAGTAAGAATGACCAGCGACGCAGTAACTGTGATAATGCTACTGACAGTAGCAATCTTAACCGGACGGCGGGCGCCCAGACTAAAACGGCTCACCACGGGATAAGCCACCAAAGTATGAGTTGCGTACATGCTGGCCAGCAGCACTGAAGTTGCAAAACTAAAATGAAGAAGATACATGCCGGACAAAAGACCCAGCGTCATTGCCACTACAAACGAGTAAAAACCAAACACGCCACCTTTAATCCTGTTCTTGCGCAAATCGTTGATTTCAATCGAGACACCAGACATGAAGACAACATAAAGCAGTCCCACGTTACCAAAAAGATGGAAGCTGTCATCATTCGAAAGCACGTTAAAACCGAACGGACCGAGAGCTATTCCCGCCAGTACCAAACCCACCAGTGGAGGAACCCTCAACCTGTTGAGCAACAATGGAGAGAACAGAATAACCAGCAAAACGACCGCAAAAATCAATGTCGGACTTGCCAGTGGCAATATAAAAGGAGAAGCGGGATGCATCAATGGTATAAGAATAATTCTGAACAAGAAGCTGTATTAACAGGCTCTTGTGGCAAATATACGAAAAGTTTGAAACAATCGGAGGAAGAATCGGGAATTGATAACACCCAATTTTGAACGAATATTTTCCTTAACTTTGCACTCCGAAAATACAAAACCACATTGCCTGCTAATAATCTAACAGGCAAGCAAAAACAGAGCACATGCCTGCACAACCATACATTTATGAGCTTAAAATGAAGGTGCGCGACTACGAATGCGACCTTCAGGGTATTGTAAATAATGCCAATTATCAACACTATTTCGAGCACACACGTCACGAATTTTTGCTAACCAAAGGTGTTAGTTTTTCTGAATTGCACGATCAGGGGATAGACGCTGTGGTGGTTCGTCTTGAAATGGCTTTCAAGTCATCCTTACGGCCAACCGAAGAGTTTGTTTCCAAGCTCTACCTTAAAAAAGAAGGTTTGCGTTACGTTTTTTATCAGGCTATTTATCGCCTTGCCGACAACAGACTGTGCATTACGGCCAAAGTGGA
>JAUZOL010000121.1 GCA_030706455.1 Bacteroidota bacterium | reverse complement strand
GTGGCTGGTAGGCGAAGCGCGCAAACATATCATTGCAGGCGATTTCAGCAGCTGGAAGCCCCAAATGGTACGCCAGGTGTCGCAACGCCTGTAAACAGCATATCCAAACCCATCGACGGAGTAATATTGCCCGAAAAAGGAAGTATTACTCCGTTTCTTTTTTAAACAAAGTCAATTATTGGTCAAGAAAAACGATTTAATTTAAAAACAAAGCCATCTGTTGCGAGATCAAACTCATTTAATTTGAAAACAAAACCATTTGTTGCGAGATCGAGGTCATCTGTTGGTTAAACAAAACCATTTATTGGACGATCAAAGTCATTTGTTGAGCAATAAAAATGATTTATCAGGCAGTCAAATGCCATTATCTGTAGGTTTATTGGATATGTTCAATAAACGATATCAGTAAAATGATAAAAAACACTGCCTGATTTAGCATTCGGAGAATAAATTAACAAAAAACGTGTTTTGTAAGAAGAAATTTGTAGATTTGGGGACACTAAAACACAAGAACTTATAATAAAGGCATTTTGATATGAATCGGATAATTCTTATTGGTAATGGATTTGATTTAGCGCATGGATTGCCTACTCAATATGCAGATTTTATAAAGGATTATTGGGATGGATTTATAAAGCATTGTCTCCTCCAAGATAGATGTAATGTTTCTGGTAATTATAACTATGATTGTATTAAGTTCAAGACACCACCCGGATCGGGTCTAACTTTAAGTTATTTATTACAACAGAACCATAATGCAACAGAAATTCAATATATAGATAAGACATTTAAGAATTGTAATCACTTTATATCGTTTGATAATCAAATCAAATGCGAAGTAGGTAATAAGCTTCTCAGACACTTATTTCATATTTCAAATGATAGGGAGAATAATTGGGTGGATATTGAAAATGAATATTATCAGTACCTTACTCATAGATTCAAACGCTTAATTGATATTGAGAATGAGTATTATTCGGAGATTCGAGCACTAAATATTGACTTTAATCATATCAAAGAACTTTTGAGTAAATATTTAAGTACAATAATAGAATCGCAAAATGTCAAACAAATTAGGCAGATAAGACAGATAATCTATTCGCAATTTGATTTGAAAGATTTTATTGAAGATGCTCAACATGAATTTATTGAAAAGGAATATAATAAGATTCTTGAATATCAAGATAAAAATAACAATCCGGAAGATTTATCAATAGCAACTAAAACTAAAGAATGGATAGATAGTAGTTGGAATCCATACGAAGATGGACGTGAAAAAGTGAAATGTAATTTATTAGATATTAAATCCTCAAAAAAACATTTTGAATTACAACCAGAGCAAATTCTTTTTTTAAGTTTTAATTATACGGATATTGAGAAGATATATAGAAAGAATAAAGTAAAACAAGAGATAATTCATATTCATGGAGAATTGGGAAATCCAAAGAATCCTATCATATTCGGCTATGGAGATGAACTCGAAGAAAATTACAGTAAATTGGAGAATCTACAAGACAATGATTATTTGGAAAATATCAAATCTATCCGGTATCTGGAAACGGATAATTATAAGAAAATGTTGAGTTTTATAGACTCCGATAAATATCAGGTAATTATCATGGGACATTCTTGCGGTAATTCCGATAGAACGTTGCTGAATACGCTTTTTGAACACAAAAACTGTGTCTCTATAAAACCCTATTACTATAAGTATAAGGATCAACAAACCGGAGAAATCAAAGATAATTATAGTGATATAGTAAGAAATATATCGCGCAGCTTCACCAATAAAAAAAGCATGCGTGATAAAGTGGTAAATAAAATCTATACTGATTGGTTTTCGCGTAACATAGATTGAGTTTCACTGCTGACGCATATTTGTAAAGCGTTATGTAGTTTGTCAACCCCTAAATCCCCTTGAGGGGACTTAGGGTAAGTGCAAACAGAAAAGTGTGTGAAAGAAGATACAAGAAACAGCAAGCAGATTAAAGCCCCTTCAGGGGTTTGGGGTAGAACACGCCAGAGTATACTATACTATCCTTTAGCCCTGAAAGTAAAGATACAAGGCAGCAATCAGATTAAAGCCCCTTCAGGCTTACAGTACTGACATCGTAGATCGTCAGTGGGTTTGGGGTAGCGAGAATCATATCTTCATTTTCTACAGCCCCGCAGTACAACTTCCTTCCGAAAATCTTACCTTTACACTATATTTGATCAGACATTCAGCTATGCAACCCACTATCGACAGCACCCGTTTCGGAGAGATTACCATTGATGGGGAAACTTATACGCACGATGTGGTGATCTGTTTGGACGGAACGGTAAGAAACCGCAACAAACGCTTGTCGAGCGCGCAATACGGCACGTCTCACATCATTTCGCTGGACGAAGCGCACGATGTATATGCTGCCGGAGCAGCATTGCTGATTATCGGTACCGGACAGACCGGATACGTTGAACTGTCAGACGCAGCAAACGAATATTTCAAACAGCACGGATGTCACGTGCTGCTGTTACCCACACCCCAGGCTATAGAAACCTGGGATTCAGTTGAAGAAGCCGCCATCGGCTTGTTCCATGTCACCTGCTGACACCTCTCACCGGGCCTCTCCGGCCTTACATTGGTATATTTTCTATATTCTAAATCAGATTATTATGCCAGTTGCCAAATTAGTTGAGTTTCTCAACGCCAATAACATCAAATTTGTCTCCATTCGCCATTCGAAAGCTTATACCGCCAACGAAATTGCTCATTCTGCCCATATTCACGGACAGATGCTGGCAAAAACAGTTGTGATACGGGTAAACGGAAAAATGGCATTGGCTGTGCTTCCGGCTTCCGGGCGGGTTCATCCCGACATGTTGAAAGAAGCCATTGGAGCTGAAACGGTATCTGTTTGCAACGAACGTGAATTCTTAGACAAGTTCCCGGGTTGTGAACTGGGTGCTATGCCTCCGTTCGGGAACCTCTACGGAATGGATGTTTATGTATCGACAGCCCTAACCGAAGACAAAGAAATAGCTTTTAATGCAGGAACTCTTACCGAACTCATCAGGTTGTCGTACAAAGATTTCGAGAATTTGGTTAAACCTAAAATTGTGCGTTTTTGAAGAGCTAAATTGCACATGATGAAGCGTTTTCTGTTTACAACGACCAGAGAGGTCACACATTATTGCAGCTTCTCTGGTCTATTTTGTTTTGGGCGAAATTTTACCATAACAGATAATAGTGATAAAAAAAATATTCAAAAGTGAGTAAATATGAGAATTTGAATTATCTTTGATCTCTCTTTTCACTGGAACGCCAGCAAATATTTGTCTTTCTACATTATTAATACCGTACTAACAAAATCTAAAGGGTTAAATGCTTGATTTTCTAACGTGTTTAAGTACATGTGATAAGTTGTAACTCTTAAGCAGATTTTGTTTTGTATGATATTTCGACTTTTACTTATAATTACCTTCTTAATTCATGTTTCCGTTTTATCTGCCATTTTACCGGCAATAGATAAAATCAGCCTGAGTGGAACCATCAAAGACCATGCAAATGGAGAAGCTTTGATGGGAGTAACTGTGAGTATTCGACAACTGAAAACCGGAGCTGCTACAAATCAGTCGGGCTTCTATTCCATCACCATACCCAAAGGGCAATATACCATTGAAGTCTCATATCTGGGCTATCAAACGCAGATTTTACATGTTGATCTGACAACATCGAAAAAATTGGATCTGGAAATGCAGATGGCCACAAAAGAAATGAAGGAAGTGGTCGTTTCTTCTAAAAAAACGGATATGATAGAATCCAATACCATGAGCAAACAACAGGTATCCATTAATACAATGCGTAAAATGCCGGCACTCATGGGTGAAGTGGACTTGCTAAAGGTAGTTCAGTTATTACCCGGTGTGGTATCGGCAGGAGAGGGATCTTCAAGTTTCAGTGTTCGTGGCGGAGGTATTGACCAGAATTTAATTCTGTTAGACGATGCACCTATTTTTAATGCGTCTCACATGATGGGTTTCTTTTCGGTTTTCAATAACGATGCTATCCGGAATATGACACTTTACAAAGGAGATATTCCCGCTTCGTATGGAGGACGCTTGTCTTCATTGCTGGAAGTGCAAACAAAAGACGGCAATTCGAAGAAACTAGCCGGAAGCGGTGGCATTGGATTAATATCCAGCAGACTAACTCTGGAAGGGCCTCTGGATTCAAATAAAACCACTTTTATCGTGTCGGGAAGGCGTACTTATGCAGATCTATTTCTAAAACTGTCGCACAATGCCGATATAAAAGATAATGAATTGTATTTCTATGATTTAAATGCCAAGATAAATCATAAGTTTGATAAGAATAACCGCATCTTTATTTCTACCTATCTTGGGAATGACGTTTTCAATAACAGTAATGTTGGCTTTAGTTTTGGTAATGCAGCTGTTACTGCACGATGGAATCACATGTTTTCACAAAAGCTATTCAGTAATATTTCATTGAATTATAGTCGCTTTCGGTACAGCCTGCAATCAAAATATAGCATGGATAATAATTTTGACTGGCAATATGCCATGCGGGATTTTAATCTCAGAAGTGATTTTACGTATGTTATCAATCCTCAACATACCCTGAAATTTGGCTATACCGGTATTTACCATGTACTTCATCCGGGCAAAATTGCTACAAAGAATAAAGCTCTGGGGGCGGAAGACTTTGTGTTACCAAGCGTGTATGCAATCGAAAATTCGCTGTATATAACCGATGAGTATAAACTGTCGGAACGCTTATTCGTAAAAGCAGGTTTGCGTTCCACCTGTTTTGCTGATATTGGAAAGGGAACGGTCTACAATTATGACACAAATTACAATGCGATAGACTCAACTGTCTATAAGTCGGGACAAATCATCAAGGCTTTTCTTCGCGTTTCTCCCCGTTTAGGAATCAATTACCTTATTGACGAAAATTCTTCGTTCAAAGCCAGTTATGCCCGCACTAACCAATACCTGCAAATGGCATCTAATTCTACGGCCGGAACACCGCTTGATTTGTGGTTTACCTCCGGGAAAAACATTCAACCGCAAGGATGTCATCAATTTGCAATCGGTTATTTTCGTAGTTTGTTCACCAATACTATTGAAACATCGGTCGAGTTGTTTTATAAGCGGATGAATAATACCATTGATTTCAAGGATCACGCACAATTGATTATGAATCGTGAACTCGACGGAGAATTGCGCTTTGGTAAGTCGTATGCCTATGGAGCCGAATTTCAACTGCAAAAGACGAAAGGAAAGCTTACCGGTTGGGTTAGCTACACTTACTCTCATGCACGATGCACCATTAACGGAATAAACGATAATCAACCATACAGATCGCCATTTGATCGTCCTAATACGGTCTATGTGGTGGGAAATTACGAATTGAAAAAGGGTTTATATTTCGGAACTAACTTTGTTTATGCAACCGGACTCCCCATTACGTATCCGGTGGGAAGAATGGAAATAGACGGCGTCATTCTGCCTGTTTATTCTAAACGCAATGCCTATCGTATGCCGGACTATCACAGACTGGACGTTTCTCTTACGTGGGTGCCCCGCAGTATCAAAAACCGCAAATGGAAGAGTGAATGGAATTTTTCTTTGTACAATGCTTATGGGCATAAAAATGCCTGGGCAATCAACTTTGTACAGGAACAAAATGATCCGTACAAAACAAAAGCAGAAATGACTTACCTGTTTAGTGTTGTCCCGTCTGTAACCTATAATTTTAAATTCTAAACAGAAGAAAAATACATTGCTTCACAATGCCACATATATGAATGTAATCTACACCAACATAGAATTGAATGTGACAATTTAATCGTTAATTATTTACACATGAAACGAACATTAAAACAGACGATTAATCCAAATAACCCTTGTTTTGGTGAGTTCCATGTGTCCTTAATGTAAAAAATAGATAAAACACATGAAATCTACATTATTCCCCTTCGTACTATTTCTGGCAATAGCGTTTGCGTCCTGTAAAACAGATCTCGACGTGAAACTTGATTCTATTCCGGCAGAATTGGTGGTAGACGGTGCTATTAGTACTGATACCATGGAACATGTGGTGCGTCTTAAAAAGACAGGCAATTATTTTTGCGATCAACCGGCCAGCGTGGTATCCGGAGCATCTGTTACTCTCAGCGACGGCATTACGTCCATATCATTGCTAGAAGATCAACAGGAAAAGGGAGCGTACAAAACGCCATCTGATTACTTTGGAGTGGTTGGGCGTACTTACACGTTGAAAATAACAGATATAGACGTAAATGGAGATGGAATACCAGAGACATATACGGCTTCAAGTACGCTAAATGCAGTTCCTCCACTCAAAAAGATACAAGTGGAAAAGCAAGAACTGTTTTATGAAAATGTGTGGGCTGTAAATGCCTGGATGAAAGATCCTTCAGGGGTGTCAAACTATTATCTGACGAAAGCCTATAAAAATAAAGCATGTATCTCGGATACAATTACAGAATGGGGATTGGTTAGCGATGCTTTGTTTGATGGAACGGAAGTGAGTGGAAGAACCATGTTATACATTCGTTCCACAAATAAAACGGAAAAAATTCACTGCGGAGATCGGGTAATGTTGGAAACATGCAGTATCACACAGGATTATTACAATTTTATAGGAGAAGTAAAAAATGAATCCCGTGGCCATAATCCGTTATTTGGTGGCCAGCCGGCCAATATCAGGACAAATATCATACAGACTTCCCCGAAAAACGCCACTAATAATCCCAGAGGTTATTTTGCCGCATATGCTATTTCCAGAGCTGAAACAGTTTTCAAATAAATTGATGCAATGAGAATAGAACATTTACCGGAGGATAATGCTGCACGAAAAAGCCCGATAGTCTCCAGAAGCAGGGCATTTGAGCTTCTAAAGCAATACAACAGGGAGGAGTTTCATATTCAACATGCTGAAACTGTAGAAGCCACCATGTGTTATTTCGCCCGCATCTTAGGCTATACCCAGGAACAGGAATTTTGGGGTTTAGTCGGCTTATTGCACGATCTGGATTTCGAGCAATTTCCGGATGAACATTGTATTAAGGTTCAGAAAATTATGGAGGCTGAGAATATTGATCCGGAGATTGAACGAGCGGTGGTTTCTCATGGTTATGGTCACAGAGTAAATGTAAAGCCGGAACATGAAATGGAAAAAGTGCTGTATGCGATAGACGAACTGACCGGTCTGATTGGTGCGGCAATACTTATGCGTCCAAGTAAAAGTACACTGGATCTGACAGTTTCTTCGCTCAAAAAGAAGTTCAAAGACAAGAAGTTTGCAGCTGGATGTTCGCGGGATGTCATTCAACGTGGAGCAGAGATGCTTGGATGGGAGCTTGATTACCTGATAGATGAGACCATTAAAGCAATGCAGGAAAAAGAGCTGGCCGACAAACCCTGAAAAAATTTCAGTTCAGATACAAAACAACAGACAACGGCTTATAGTTTGATAAAGAAATGCTATAAGCCGGTTTTTTAGGAAATATATTTGAAGAAAACCGGAAAAAGAACCGGTTGTTAGCTTGAAATGACACTACGTCAGATTTGGAACGGCCTTGACCGGTGAGCCAAAAAACAAGTGAGAAAGTGGTAAGAATCACCCTTGTTCGAAGTTTGCGACGTAAGGAGAAAACAAGTTTGGGTGATTACCACTTTCGAACGCCAGTTTTTTGAGCGAAACGGGCATAGCCTTGAATTTTTTGCTTCCTTTTGGCTTCAAGGCAAAAAGGAAGTCGGGGTTAAAGGGGTGGAAACCCCTTATTAAAATCTTAAATGTACAATTCTTGCCGTTTCATTTTTTTTACCTTCTCATACCTGAAAATATAGTACCTTTGCACTGTTTTTAGTGATGGTCTTACCGAAAGCAATTTAATTCAGATCAAACAATTATGGACGAAATATTTCCTTTGGTAGATGAACAGGGAAACGTAATCGGAAAAGCTACCCGTAAAGAATGTCACGGAGGAACGTTTTGGTTGCATCCGGTGGTACATCTTCACATATTCAACAGTAAAGGCGAACTCTTTCTTCAAAAACGAGCCATGACCAAGGACACGCAACCAGGCAAATGGGATACGGCCGTCGGAGGTCACGTAGATTACGGAGAAGACGTGGAAACTGCTTTAAATCGTGAAGCGTTTGAAGAATTGGGAGTTACCGGGTTTACCTCAAGTGTTGTTGCACGATATGTTTGGCAGTCGGCGGTAGAGAAAGAATTGGTCAATGCATTCCGAACCGTTTACAACGGAAAATTCAAGCTCGACTACAACGAACTGGATGAAGGTCGTTTCTGGAGCATCGACGAAATCAAATCATCGTTAGGCAAAGGAATTTTCACCCCTAATTTTGAACATGATTTCATGTTGGTAATGAAGTCATTGAATAAGGAGCAATAATGCAAAGAGTCATTTCTTGTATTCGTTTGGCTTTGCCGAAAGCCACCCATACCATTGTTTGGCTGCTGAAACTGATGCTGCCGGTGGCTTTGTTCGTCAGTTTTTTGCAATATTGGGGCGTAATGGACTGGATGGCACAGTACCTTTCTCCGGTATTTATTCACATAGGCTTGCCGGGTGCTTCTGCTATTGTTTTCATAACCAGCTTGTTTTTACCTCTCTATTCGGTTTTGGCTGTTATTGCAACCATGACGCTGGGAATGCGTGAGGTAACAATTCTGGCCATCATGTGCCTTATTTCGCATAGTTTGATAATTGAAACTGCCGTACAAAAACGAACGGGTTCCTCAGTATTGAACATGCTGGTGGTACGCATTGGAATGAGTTTTGCGGCTGCTCTGTTGCTGAACTGGCTTTTACCAACGACAGGATTTGCTGTATCGCATTCTATCGAACAGGCAACTCATCTTTCGTCTGTTACGGATGTTTTGCTTCTGTGGGCAAAAAGTTCTATGATGTTGATTATTAAGGTTTCACTGATTCTTTACGGCCTGTTTATTCTACAGAACCTGCTCAGCGAATTTAAGTGGCTCGATAAAATATCAAACTTCTTCGCACCACTTATGAGGTTTTTCGGACTCTCAAGGGAAGTTTCATTCCTGTGGTTTGTCGCACAGACACTCGGTCTGGCTTACGGATCAGCTGTTGTGATCGAACAGGTGGAAAAAGGTATCGTAAACAAGAGGGATGCCAATATGCTCAATTATCATATTGCCGTCAATCACTCATTGCTGGAAGATACATTACTGTTTGTTTCTATTGGTGTATCGATGTTCTGGATTGTGGTTCCCCGCATCGGACTGGCTTTTCTGGTCGTTTGGGGCATTCATGCAATACGAAGAATTATACCGTCGGTAAAATTGTAATTATCTCCATTAGAGAAGTGTTTTTTGATAGAGTTATTTTAATTTATAAATGCACATAACATGCTAAGAAATATATTATTGGGACTTGTTATATCAGCAACTACTTTATGCGTTGCACAAAAACAACCCACCACGCCTCCTAACTATAATTCGCTAAGAAGAATTATTGTTGATGAAAAGTCTGACTGTTATTATCCGAAACTGATGCAGCGTTTTCTGGCAAATGATACCACCATGACGATGGAGCAGGTACGTTCGCTTTACTACGGTTATACGCTACAAAAAGAATACAAGCCTTACTATCACAACACAAAAGATTCGTTGTTGTTTTCGTACGCCCGAAAGGTAAATAAGACAGCTGCAGACTGCGATACCATTATTCGACTTACCAAACAATCATTAGCTGTATTTCCATTAGACTTGTATAAGCTCAATCAACTGGCTTATGCGTATCATATGACCGGCAGAAACGATTTAGCTCATCTTTACACGCTGAAAGCGAAACAAATAGCCGCAGCCATATTTTCTACAGGAGATGGGAGAACGCAAATGACGCCATGGCATGTAATTTCG
>JAUZOL010000120.1 GCA_030706455.1 Bacteroidota bacterium | reverse complement strand
TATAATATGCAGAATCCTAATAATAAGGATAACACTAACCATACAGATTCGCTTTCTCACGATAAGAAGCTCTTTATTGAAACATACGGCTGCCAGATGAACGTAGCCGATAGCGAGGTCGTTGTTTCCATTCTGGAGATGGACGGATACTCCCTTACAGAAAAAATTACCGAAGCTGACGCCATCATGGTAAATACCTGTTCGGTGCGCGACAATGCCGAACAGAAAATCCTCTCCCGTCTCGACTATTTCAAGTCATTACGCAAGAAGAAGCCGAATCTGATTGTAGGCATTATCGGTTGTATGGCCGAACGTGTAAAAGAAGACCTCATCAACAATCATAATGTGGATGTAGTTGTAGGGCCGGATGCTTATCTCGACATACCAAACCTGATGGGTGCCGTTGAAAAAGGCGAAAAAGCCATCAACGTGGAGTTATCTACAACAGAAACTTATAAAGATGTACTGCCCGCACGTATCGGAAATCCTATTTCGGGTTTTATTTCCATTATGCGTGGCTGTAATAATTTCTGTTCCTACTGCATCGTGCCTTATACACGCGGACGTGAACGCAGCCGTGATCCGGAAAGCATTCTCAACGAACTGCGCGACTTACAAAACCGTGGTTACAAGGAAGTCACCCTGCTGGGACAAAACGTAAATTCATTCCGCTTTGAAAAAGAGGGAAATGTGGTTGATTTTCCGGCATTGCTCGAATTGGTTGCTCAGGAAGCTCCTCAAATGCGGATACGTTTCACCACTTCGCACCCGAAGGACATGAGCGATAAAACCCTTGAAGTAATTGCAGCTCACAATAATCTGTGCAAGTACATCCACCTGCCTGTACAATCGGGCAGCAACGAGGTACTGAAACGCATGAACCGGAAATACACACGCGAATGGTATCTGGACAGAATCGCTGCCATTAAACGTATTTTGCCGGAAGCCAGCATTTCTACCGACGTCTTCTGCGGATTTCCATCAGAAACAGAAGAAGATCATGCTCAGACACTTTCGTTAATGAAAGAGGTTGGTTTTGATTCGGCATTTATGTTCAAATATTCCGAACGCCCAGGAACATATGCGGCTAAAAACCTTCCGGATGACATTTCTGAGGAGGTAAAAATAGAACGTTTACAGCAAATTATCGACTTACAAAATACGCTTTCAGCCGAAGCAAATAAAAAATCGATCGGAAAAACGTATGAAGTGCTGATTGAAGGCTATTCTAAACGGTCACGAGACCACTTCTGCGGAAGAACTTCGCAAAACAAAGTGGCTGTCTTTCCAAAAGGCGGGCATCACATCGGCGAATTTGTAAATGTAAAAATCGTCGATACATCATCGGCTACACTTATAGGAGAGTTAATCTAAAAGCATACAGAAACAGATAACATAACGTTAAGGTATTATGAACAAACAACTTTGGAGCAAAGTTTGGCCTCACATGGCTGCCATCCTGTTTTTTATTATTATTTCTTACGTCTATTTCAGTCCTGTTATCGACGGGAAAGTAGTTGTCGGGCACGATAACCAGACCTGGGCGGGAATGTCGAAAGAGACCACTGATTTCAACGGGTCGCACGATTCGCCGACTTTGTGGACCAACAGTATGTTTGGCGGAATGCCCACTTATCAGATTGCCATGGATAATCCCACCACGGCAGTTAGTTTTATCTACTCGTTCTTTACTAATTTCCCGCGACCCGTATTCTACCTTATCCTTTATCTGATAGGATTTTATATTCTGCTTCTCTCCCTCAGGGTAAATCCATGGCTGAGTGCACTGGGTGCTATCGGTTTTGCATTTGCATCCTACAATTTCATTATAATTGTTGCCGGCCACAGTAGCAAGGCAATTACACTGGCATACATGGCTCCGGTTATAGGCAGCGTGGTGATGTCGTACCGAAGCAACCGCTGGCTGGGAGCAATACTGACGGCAATTTTCTTAGCACTGGGGATCAAATCCGGACACATCCAGATCGTTTACTACGTGATGATGTTACTCGGTGTTTTCATCGTATCCGAACTTATTTATGCCATCCTCGAAAAGCAGATCAAATCCTTCCTGATCACTTCTGCTGGCTTACTCGGAGCTGCCATTATCGCCATGGGAATCAATGCCACAACACTTATAACCACGTATGAATATGGCAAATATTCAATGCGCGGACAAAGTTCGGACACGGCGCACAGCGCACAGAAATCGAATGGAGGTCTTGAAAAAGATTATATCACCCAGTGGAGTTACGGGGTCGGCGAAACCATGACATTACTGATGCCTGACTTTTACGGAGGTTCCAGCATTGGAACTCTCGATGAAAATTCAAATACCGGCAAAAAACTTTCTTCTCTAGGAGCAGATGCCACCCAGATCATGAGCACTCAAAAGTGGCCTCTCTACTGGGGAAGCCAGCCGAGCACATCGGGTCCTGTTTACATTGGTGCCATTATCTGTTTCCTTTTTGTGTTGGGATTGTTCCTGGTAGATGGGAAATACAAGTGGTGGTTGTTGGCAGGTACAGTACTTTCAATCATGCTTGCCTGGGGTAAAAACTTTGGCATACTCACCAACTTCTTCATCGACTATGTGCCTTATTACAACAAGTTCAGAACGGTAGCGATGATATTGATAATAGCCGGATATACAATGCCAATAATGGCGATTCTGGCTCTTCAGGCATTGATCAAAAACAATATCGACAAAGCCAAACTGACAAAGAGCCTGTATTGGGCAGCAGGAATCACAGGTGGACTTTGTCTCCTTTTCTGGTTAATACCTTCGTTGGCGGGGAATTTTGTTTCTCCGGAAGACGCGCAATTCTCCGGCGATTATTCTTTCCTGAAAACAACATTGCCGCTTGATCGTCAAGCAATAATGAAAGCAGATGCACTTCGTTCGCTGATCTTTATAGTTCTGGCAGCCGGCGCTATCTGGGTTTATTCAAAAAACAAACTAAAAGCAGCTCATTTATATCTCATTTTTGCCGTCTTGTTTATTGCCGACATGTATCCGGTAGCGAAACGTTACCTGAACGACGACAATTTTGTGTCGAAACAGACTGCACAAGCTACAAAACCAACTCAGGCCGACAAATTCATCCTCCAGGATAAATCTGATTATCGGGTACTTAACCTTGCCGTGAGTCCGTTTAACGATGCGTCAACATCATATTTCCACAAAAGCATCGGTGGATACCATGGTGCAAAACTGCGCTCTTATCAGGATTTAATTGATGTTCAGCTTATCCCCGAAATGCAGGCTATAAGCAACGTATTCCAGCATGCAAAAACGTTGACCGATGTTCAGGCTCCGCTTGCCAAACTCAGCGTGTTAAACATGCTGAATATGAAGTATCTGATTTACAATCCGGAAACGATGCCTATAACCAACCCTTACGCCAACGGAACGCAATGGTTTGTTAAGAAAATCATTTCAGTAGAAAACAACAGTGAAGCCCTGCGCAAAGTCGGTCAGATTGACACAAAAAATGAAGCTTTGGTAGAAAAAGCCGTTGCCACATCATTGCCAGCGACTTTTGCAAAGGATACGACAGCCACTATTACCCTTAAAAAATATGAGCCTAACGATTTGGTTTATAGCTACAAATCGAACAGTGATCAGGTTGCCATATTCTCCGAAATTTACTATGACAAAGGTTGGACCGCCTATGTAAACGGAGCGAAAGTGCCATACTTCAAAGCAAATTACTTACTCAGAGGGATTGCCCTTAAACCCGGCCAATACGATGTCGAATTCAAATTTGATCCCCCATCCTATTCAACGGGGAATACAATCTCTTATGCTTCTTCCATCTTATTGGTTCTGATTATTTTGGGAGGCGGATTTTTTGCATGGAGAATAAATACAAAAGACCCAAAAGAGGCCGGAAAAGAATAGTCTGAAACCGGCTTGTAAATAAGTATTGGCAATGTTTATCTTTTTTTGTTGCTCTCGTAATAACAGAAAGAGCTATCTTTGCAGTAAATTTTGGATAATGGAATCGAACGTCCAGTTTAAACTGTAGCAATCAGATGTCGAATTCAGCAAAAACAGCAAAGAAGAAATTCTTTAATCTTCATTTTACGGTCACCGTCAGCATATCGCTTGTGCTTTTCCTTATTGGATTCATTGCGCTTTTGTTGATGGTTGGAAAAGATGTTTCCAACTATGTTAAGGAAAACGTCAACATGTCGGTTGTGTTGGAAGACTCCATCTCACCGGCTAACAGGTTTGCTCTGGAGAAAGCCGTAAAAGCGATGCCGGCAACCAAATCATACGATTACATCAGCAAAGATCAGGCGCTGAAAGACCACATTCGCGATTTAGGAGAAAATCCTCAGGATTTCCTTGGTTACAACCCGTTACTGGCATCCTACGAAGTTAAGCTGAAATCAGACTATGCCAATCCAGATTCTGCTTCGAAGATGGAGACTCAACTAAAACAGTTTCTCGGGGTGAAACAGGTAATGTACCAGAAGGATATAGTACATCTGGTCAACAACAATATTCAAAAGACCGGATTCATTCTTTCGGGGGTGGCACTCATCCTGCTATTTGTTTCAATTGTTTTGCTTAACAACACCATACGCATAAGCATCTATTCAAAGAGATTCCTTATAAACACGATGAAGCTGGTCGGCGCCAAAGCATGGTTCATTCGCCGTCCGTTTATCCTGAAAAGCCTGCTGAACGGACTTACCGCAGCATTGCTTGCATTGGTGATGTTGGCCGGAGCTGTTTATTATTTACAATATGAAATAGGCGCAACATTTAACCTGTACCGTTTGGATGTATTGGTAATTGTAGGCGGACTTGTTATACTGTTTGCCCTGATTATCACCTTCTTTGCTTCTCTGTTTGCGGTGAACCGTTATATCAGAATGCGCACTGATTCGTACTATTTTGTATAATTGAATTCATAATACTGAACCCAATGAAACGCCCATGACAAAATTTGTCCGCTTTTGATTTCCAAGGGTGTGATTGCATTTTGGCATGAAGTTCCATGTGCTCTTAAAAACGATTATAAACACATGAAAAAGAAAACAACATCTGAAGTAAAAGAAACTTCACAAGACTATAAGGCTTTTGCTTTTGGCAAAACCAATTGGTTGTTAATGGTTGTATCATTAGCTTGTATCCTGATTGGATTTCTGCTCATGACCGGAAGTTCATCCGGAGAGCAGTTCAACCCGGATATATTCAGTACCCGTCGAATTACAGTTGGCCCGATGATCGCTCTTTTCGGCTTTTTGTTTATGATTGTAGCCATTATGTGGCCAAACAAAAAGGGAGAATAAGGGATGAATTTGTTACACGCAATTGTTCTTGCTATTGTTGAAGGGCTAACCGAATTTCTTCCTGTATCGTCTACCGGCCACATGGCGTTGGTATCTGCCTTTTTCGGTATCGAAAAAAGCGATTTCACCAAACTTTTCATTGAAAACATCCAGTTCGGCACCATTATTTCGGTGATTGTTCTTTACTGGCGCAAATTCTTCGATTTCAAAAAATTGCAGTTTTATGTAAAGCTTTTAGTAGCTTTTCTTCCGGCAGCTGTTTTTGGCGTAATTTTCAAAAAACACATCGACGAGCTTATTGGTTCTCCGTTGTTTATTGCCATTGTGATGTTTTTGGGAGGTATCATACTGTTGTTTGTCGACAATTGGTTCAAGAATCCACAAATATATTCGGAAGAAAAGATTACCTACAAAAAATCATTTTTCATCGGATTGTTTCAGGTGCTGGCTGTACTTTTTCCCGGGTTAAGCCGTAGCGCGGCGACCATCATCGGGGGTATGCAACAGAAACTTACGCGAACAGCTGCCGCTGAATTTTCCTTTTTCCTTGCCGTTCCTACTTTGGCAGGAGCATTTGCAAAAAGTCTGTGGGATGCCTACAAGGAAACTCCTGAAATTTTGACATCTCACAATATCAGCATATTAGCATTAGGCAATTTGGTTGGCTTCATTGTTGCCATCATTGCTATTAAGGCATTTATTTCATTCCTGACTAAACATGGCTTCCGGCTCTTCGGTTATTACCGTATTATTGTCGGATTTATTATCATAGCATGCCTGTTGTGGGGCAAATTTAATTTTTAAACCTCTGATTTTTCCGCCCAGTGATGGGAGAAACAATCTTACCACAACAGTGCTAAAAAGAATGATCCGGGACGTTGGTTCTTCCTGAAACGACGGTGGATTGATTCATTTACAAACCAATATGGATTTTATACAAGGCGAAGTTCTTTATTTCAACAAACCTCTACACTGGACCTCATTTAGTCTGGTAAACAAAGTCAGATGGCTGATCAGCAGACATCTGAAAGTAAAGAAGATTAAGGTAGGCCACGCAGGCACCCTCGATCCTCTTGCTTCGGGTGTTATGATTATTTGTACCGGTAAAGCTACCAAGCAAATAGACACTTTTCAGTACCAGACAAAAGAGTATATTGCCACCCTTGAACTGGGCGCCACCACTCCGTCGTTCGATCTCGAAAAGGAAGTTGACGCCCGATATCCCTTTGAACATATTACCCGTGAAATGGTTGATGAACGGTTACAACGTTTTATCGGCACCATTCAACAGGTTCCTCCTGTTTTCTCCGCAGTAAAAGTGGAAGGAAAGAGAGCCTACGACTATGCCCGCGAAGGACAAGACGTTGAACTCAAAGCCAAAACTCTTGTTATAGATGAACTGGAGGTGCTCGAATTTGCTTTGCCCGTACTAAAAATCAGGGTGGTTTGCAGTAAAGGCACTTATATAAGAGCCTTAGCCCGCGATATAGGAATCGCACTCGATAGCGGAGCTCACCTGACCGGATTGATACGGACGCGCATCGGAGAATGCACCCTGGATAAATGTATTTCCGTTGAGCAATTTCAGGAAATGCTCCAGACAATGCAAACTGAAAATTAACACCAACAAAACGTTTGTAAAAACCATCATCCGCGAATGTTTAAATCTTATGCAGAATGGCTTTGATTACGTATAATTAACCATTCTACTCTTGACATCGCCTGTTTACATGTTGTATTTTTGCAAACCATTTACTAAATAACCATTTTCCTTTGTCAAAAAAGGTGGAATAGTGATGTATATTTTTGTTGATGATCGTGAGATTTTTTCCATCTAACTAACTCTTTATATGAAACTGTCGCAATTTAAGTACAAACTTCCAGATGAATTAATTGCCCTTTATCCCACAAAACACAGAGATGAATCCCGCTTGTTAGTTTTACACCGAAAGACCGGGGAAATTGAACACCGCACTTTTAATGACATTCTTGAATATTATAATGATCAAGATGTGTTCGTTTTCAACGACACAAGAGTGTTCCCTGCCCGTCTTTATGGCACAAAAGATAACTCCGAGGCGAAAATCGAAGTGTTCCTGTTGCGCGAATTAAACCACGATCTGCGCATGTGGGATGTATTGGTAGATCCGGCACGTAAAATCCGTGTGGGCAATAAACTCTACTTCGGGGAGAACAATCTGCTTGTGGCCGAGGTTATTGACAATACCACGTCGCGAGGACGTACTGTAAGATTCCTCTATGACGGAAGTTATGAAGAATTCCGCAAAACACTTTACGAGTTAGGAGAAACTCCATTGCCCCGCTTCATCAAACGCGATGTTGAGCCTGAAGATGAAACACGCTATCAAACAATCTTTGCAAAGAACGAAGGCGCCGTGGTTGCTCCTACTGCAGGACTCCACTTTAGCCGTGAATTATTAAAACGCCTTGAAATTCTTGGTATCGACTTTGCATACGTGACTTTACATGCAGGATTGTGCAACTACCGCGAAATTGATGTGGAAGACCTGACCAAACATAAAGTTGACTCGGAACAAATGCTTGTTAACCAGGATGCTGTTGGAATTATCAACCATGCAAAAGATACCAATCGCAAAGTGTGTGCAGTAGGAACCACTGTTATGCGTGCTCTCGAAACGTGCGCGTGCACAAACGGAACCATTAAACCGTATGACGGATGGACCAGTAAATTCATCTTTCCTCCTTATGACTTTGGCGTTGCCGACAGCATGATTGCAAACTTTCACCTCCCCTACTCTCCGCTTTTGATGCTGACCTGCGCTTTCGGAGGTTACGATCAGGTGATGGGAGCCTATCAAAAGGCTGTTCAGGAAGGATATCGTTTCGGTATCTACGGTGATGCAATGCTGATTATCTGATTTTTTTCAGACATTAGAGCCAAGAACCAAGAATCAAGACCATTCAGTGTCCTGGTTCTTGGTTCTTGGTTATAATACATACCAAATATTTCCCTCTCTTATGATCGATTATACTGCCTGGTTACCAACAACGAAGAAAGAAGTGGAGATGCGTGGCTGGAATGAGCTGGATGTTATCATCTTCTCCGGCGATGCATATGTAGACCACCCTGCTTTCGGAGCTGCTGTAATCGGACGTGTACTGGAAGCCGAAGGCCTGAAAGTTGCCATTGTGCCACAACCCAACTGGCGCGATGACCTGCGTGACTTTAAGAAACTCGGCAAGCCGCGCCTTTTCTTCGGAATTTCAGCCGGTTGTATGGACTCAATGGTCAATCACTATACAGCCAACAAGCGTCTTCGGTCCAACGATGCTTACACCCCCGGAGGCATTTCCGGCTTTCGACCGGATTATGCCACCGTCGTATATTCAACTATTCTTAAGCAGCTTTTTCCGGAGACTCCGGTGGTAATTGGAGGAATCGAAGCCTCGATGCGCAGGTTTTCGCACTACGATTATTGGTCGGAAAGCTACAAGAGAAGCATTTTGCTGGATAGCAAAGCTGATTTGTTGGTTTACGGGATGGGAGAAAAATCGATCCGTGAAATTGCAACCCGCATCGCGGAAGGAAATTCCGTTCAAAGCATTACAAATATTCCACAAACTGCATATTGCATTTCGAACAAGGCATCACTGGAAGAGTATCCGGGCGTTGAAACGATTGACCTGTTGTCGCACGAAGCCTGCCTGAAGGACAAGCGCAACTCTGCCCGGAATTTTAAAATAATAGAGGAAGAGTCGAATAAAATTATAGCCAACCGGCTTACGCAAACCGAAGGCAACAGAAAGATCGTGGTCAATCCGCCATACACCAACTGGAGTCAGGCAGAAATAGACGCTGCCTACGACCTTCCTTATACCCGCCTGCCTCACCCGAAATACAAAGACAAGCCAATTCCTGCGTTTGAAATGATCCGGTTTTCAGTGAACACTCACAGAGGGTGTTTTGGCGGCTGCGCTTTCTGCACCATCTCCATGCATCAGGGCAAGCAGGTTATTTCACGTTCGGAAGAATCCATTCTGAAGGAGGTAAAACTCATTGGTAAAATGCCCGATTTCAAAGGATACCTGTCTGATCTTGGAGGCCCGTCGGCCAACATGTACAGACTGCAGGGCATCGATAAGGAACAATGCCAGAAATGCAAGCGACCTTCATGTATCTACCCGGCAGTGTGCAAAAACCTGAATGTAGACCATTCAGAAATGATAAAACTTTATAAAGAGGTAGATGCTTTGCCTTTTATAAAGAAAAGCTTTATTGGAAGCGGCGTTCGCTACGATTTATTGTTGCACAAAACCGGCAATGGTGCTATTGACAAATCGCTCTCGGCATATACACGGGAGTTAATCGCTCATCACGTTTCCGGGCGGTTGAAAGTGGCCCCGGAACACACTTCGGATGCCGTTTTAAAATACATGCGCAAGCCTTCCTTCCAACTCTTCAAAGAATTCTGTCGGGAGTTTGATAAAATAAACCGTGAGGAAGGGTTGAACCAACAATTGATTCCATATTTCATTTCAAGTCATCCGGGATGCTCTACCGATAACATGGCCGAATTGGCTATTGAAACAAAATCACTGAATTTCAAACTGGAACAGGTACAGGATTTCACTCCTACCCCAATGACTCTTGCTACCGAAATTTATTATACCGGCATCAATCCCTATACCGGAGACAAAGTTTTCACCTCAAAAACTGCAAATGACAAAAAAGCTCAGCAGCAGTTC